>DFHF01000042.1 GCA_002371825.1 Ruminococcus flavefaciens
CGAGTCCCTGTTGGCCCACCATTTTTATCCCAGACTTATGTGTCCCAGTTCAGCTGGGACACATTTTTTTGGCGAATTTTTTAGAAAGTAAATATAAAATATTTGGTTGAACTATTGATTTTTATATTAATATGTGATATAATAATTGTATAAATTGATTATAAGGGGCGATACGGATGAATGAACGTAAATACCGTATCCTGATACTTGTGATCGGCTCAATAATGGTTTTATCTATATTTTTGCCTAAGCTGCTGAGGGCTGAACAGTCTGAACGTGTGCTGAATGTTACACTTACAGGCGGGGAGGAGATCACCTCGGTATCCTCGAAAAATTCAGAAATAAAACATACAAGAGTTAATACAACTGCTGTGAAAATCGTTACGACCAAGACAACTACGACGACTTCTTCAAAAATTGATAAAAAAGAGGAAACTACAGAATTTCTCTTTCTTGATATAAATTCTGCTTCGGCTGAAGAATTTGAAAAGCTGAAGGGCATTGGCCCTGTGCTTGCTAAGGCTATAGTAGACTACCGCTCAGAAAACGGCGGTTTCAGAAACATTGACGAGCTGCTGCTTGTTTCAGGCATCGGCGAGTCAATTTTTTTTGACATCAGATCTCATGTTTTCGTTGTTGATCCTGTCTGGCCTGATGAAGAGGGTGATGAACAGACTGATCTCTCAGAAGAAAATACAGAGATCTCCGATGCTGAGTCATCCGAAACTGACGAAGATCCCGGTTCAGAAGAACCAGAAACAGAGCCTACTTCCGAGATCTTTCCTGTTGATATAAATACTGCTGACCGTGACACTATTCTTCTTATTCCCGGAATGTCAGAAGAATCTGCTGACGAGATAATTCAGGTTCGGGAAAAGATCGGCGGCTTTGCAAATGAGTATGAACTGCTGCTGGTAAAAAGTCTCAGCAGAAATTATATTGCAGAGATAAGTGAATTACTTGAATTTACTGATATTTCACAGAATTAATTTGTTTTCTGTGAATTTCTATGATAAAATGAAAAAAATACTTGCTTTTTTGTATTCAATGTGCTATTATATTCATGAGGAGGATTCCTGATGAAGAAAATGTTTTCAGTAATTTTCATGAACTTCTGGGGCTATGACCTCATTATTTTTCTTGTCGCAGTCCTTACTGCGGTAATGTTTTTCTACCTTCGCCGCTCGGCGGATGAACTCTACAATAAAATGCACCTCACTGTATTTGTACCAGACGGCAGTTCCTCAAGACGTGAGGCTGATAACGATATCTCCGATCTTCGTGAGACCGATCTGGTGCAGATGAGAAATCATACCGGAAAGCTTTACTCTATCTTTGTTAATCTTACCGGAATTTTCCCTCTCCTCGGTATTCTTGGTACTGTTGTATCACTTCTCGGACTCGTGGCCGATTCTACCGATGTTACAGGTAATTTCTACGGCGCTCTTACTTCTACTTTCTGGGGACTTATCTTTGCTATTATTTTCAAGTTCCTGGATGGTGTCATTTCCTCACGGATCGAGGATAACGAAAAAAGTGTTGCGCTTTTCCTTGAGAGAAATGTGGGTACAGAAAAGATCTCCGGCAAAAACAGCTCCCATAGAGAGAGACCCTCTGCTTCACCAGTGCGTGAGAAACAGAGACCTGAACCGGAATCCTTTGATGATATTGAACAGGTCTATCCTGTTCCTGAAAGGGATGAGCGCTACGATTATCAGTCCCTTCCGGACAAGCTCAGCGATGATGAAGACCGCTATTCTGTTTACGATATAATCAATTCCCTTGGACCGGGAGATGACAGACGATGAATGGCTACGGTAAAAGTAAAGGTATCGTCATAGAGCTTACAGCTTTGCTGGACGTTATTATGATAATGCTCTTCTGGGTCATGATGAATGTTCAGGACGGCAGTGAGACTGCTCAGGCAGAAGCCGAACAAAGAGCGGTTATCGCTGAACAGCAGCTTGACGATGCTCAGTCAGAGGTAAATTCCCTTCAGGCTCAGCTGGAAGAAAATGATATGACCCTTGCCAGAGTTATCAGCAAGGCTGAATCTTTGGACAGCGAAGCTGCCGCAAATATGGAGGCTCTTCTCGGCTATGAACAGGGTATGCTCATCACTCTTAATATACGCTATGAGGATGACGGACAGCTCTATATATTCAATGTTAATGATAAACTTGGACAGGCTCCCATATCCAACAGCGACGAGATAGCAAAGGCTATTACAAGTGCTTTTGATAAAGCCGGTCTCAAAAAAGATGACGTAATTCTTTGTGCAATGATCTATGACGGAAGCTCTTCACTCTACAGAGATGTCAGAACAGTTAATACAGCAGTTGACAGCGTTAGAAGCGTTTACAGCAGCTTCTATTGTGCATATATCAATACCGCAAGGTGAAAGGAGAGTTTAAAATTATGGGAAATGGTAAAAACAAGGCAGGAGCTCCGCCCCCGCCAAAGGAGACGGTTGTCAAGAAGAAGAGCGGCTGCCTTTTAGGTATTCTGCTTCTCGTTATCCTTATCGCACTGCTTCTCTTCCTGATGAAGCACTTCAAGTTCGGCCTCTTCGGAGATGGTGAGGGCGACGGAGGAAGCGGTTCCGGAAGCGGTACTTCTGTTTCTGATACCGTTGATGATAAGTCCCTTGAGGAGACTGTAGTCGACGTAACAGTTCTCGGCAACGAATATCTCTATGATAACGGAAAGATCGAGCTTGCTTCGTTTATCGATACAGTCAAGAAAATGGACGGCAAGATCAACGTTCATATCAAGGACGATAACGCTTACCAGGATACAATGCAGGCTCTTATAGATGCACTGTCCAAGGAAGGTATCACATATACCACTCCTACTGCTGAGTGATTCAGTCAGAAAAGCGGGAGTTTTATATCAGAAATATTTTCGGGGAAAACCTAAAAAGGCTTTCCCCGATTTTGCGTATATAGAGAAAAAGTCCTGTCCTAAGACAGGACTTTTATGTTTTGTTGTCGGCAAGGTCAGAGTGAATATACAAATCCGCCCAGCTTTTTCTCAAACTCGTTTTTGGGCAGGGGCTTGTCAAAAACAAATCCCTGAGCAAGATCGCAGGCATTATCACGGAGCAGCTCCACCTGTTCAGGTGTTTCAACTCCTTCGGCGATACACTCAAGTCCCATGGCCTGAGCCATTGCAACTACATATTTGAAAAGAACTTTATTTCGTCCGTTTTTCTCATCCTTAAGCTGCGGGATAAGACTTTTATCCAGCTTCAGTACGTTCCACGGAATGTCGGTTATCAGGTTAAGAGAGGAGTAGCCCATTCCAAAGTCATCTACTGATACGGCGATGCCTTCATTTTGCAGCTGATTTATCACCTGCTTGAGGTTTTTCAGTTCAAGATCGGAGGTAGTCTCTGTCAGCTCGATCTCAATCAGATCATGAGGAACCTTATAGCTGTCTATAATTGCCAGCAGATGCTTTGTAAGATCAAGATCTGAGAGATGCTTTCTCGAAAGATTGATGGATACTCTTACAGGTGTTTTGCCTGAATCTATCCATTCTCTGATATTGGAGCAGACTTCTCCCAGCATATAGAAATCCAGCTTGCATATGTCCATGCTCTTTTCAAGAACAGAAATGAACTTGTCAGGACCGATCAGCCGTCCGTTATGATACCAGCGGCAAAGTGCCTCCGCACCGACTATGCTGTAGCCGTGAAGGGATACCTTTGGCTGATAGTACACCTGAAATTCCTTGTTTTCGATGGCATCAGGAAAGCAGGCAGATATTGAGGTGATCCGCTCATTCTGTTTCATTATCTCCTTATTGAAGACCACAGGATCAGTCTTGCCGGAGGCTTTTGCAATGTGGGAGGTAATGATGATACGGTCCATTATATCGGCAGGAGATGAAACACTTTCGTTATCCGGGACAATATATACTCCGGCAGTAGCAGAGAGCATAACTCTTCCGCCCTCATCTTCAGAGAGCGTAACAGCAGTTCCGGCCAGCATTTTTAGAATACCATTCAGATTTTCCTTTCTGACCAGAAGTGCGAAGTTATCTCCGCCTACACGGGAAATTAGCTCGTCCTCAGTCATGGCAGCTTTTATAGCATCAATAAACAGCTGCATTGCCTTTGTACCGTTTTCACGGCCTATCTGCTGATTGATAACAGAGAACCTGTGGAGATTGGCGAATATAGCGGCATAGCTGCCTATTTTTTTCTTAGTGCACAGACCTGAGATGTAATGCAGATAGTATTTCAGGTTTCTGATATCCATTTCGTGATCAAAGAATATGAGTTTTTCAGCATCCTTGATCAGTTTTGACCGGCCGTTGAAAAGGAAGAGCATATCCAGAAGCCGGTTTATGCGGGCGATCTCTATCTCGTCCCATTCGTCCTCTCCGGCACACTGCCATGCAGAATACACCGCTGCAGTATCGGCAGCAGTGATATTCCTTCTGACTATGCAGCATGATTCGTCACAAGGGGGACAGTCATAGATAACGGCAGTGGCATTGCCTTCCTTCATCACGGTCCTGTAGTTATCATACAGTGTTACAGTGATCCTGCTTATACGGAGCACGTTGCAGAGTCTGCCTATCTGTTCGCTTATATCTATATTTATAGTATTTTTCATAACGAGCATTTTGTCGATAAAATACTCTAAGGCACTGAGATATTCATTATTTTTCATATAAAAGCCCTCTCTCTGTATTATGGCCCTATCCATAATATCTTAATTTACTATAACATAATATAATGTACCAGAAAATAACAATCTTTGAATATTGTGTAAATAAATAAAAAACTGCCTGCTTGTTATAGAATATTATGCTTATTCTACAATTGGATTGGCAGGCTGTAAAAGCTGCTCAGAAGTTTCGCAGGGTAAAATATTCTTGACAAGATACAGGCAGTATGCTATAATTATTTTGGAAATAATGACATAATATAGGCAGGATAGTCCGCTGGTATCTTTAGGACAGCGGTTTTTTTATTTACGGAGGTTTTAACGATGAAAAGCATTAATGTGAAAACAAGCAGACCCTATGAGGTCATAATTGAACGTGGTAGTATCAATAAGTGCGGCGAGTATATCTCAAAGATAACCGCTTCCCGTAAGGCAGTTGTTATAACCGACGATATCGTAGGCGGACTTTATGGCGATACTGTACTCAATTCCCTTAAAAACAGCGGATTTGAGTGTTCTATGTTTGCTTTTCACAATGGAGAGCAGTCAAAGTGCCTCAGTGTTTTCGGCGAAATAGTTGATTATCTCTGCAAAGCCGGTATTACAAGAAGTGATATCATTATTGCTCTCGGCGGAGGCGTTGTAGGCGATATTACCGGATTTGCAGCTGCTTCTTACCTCCGTGGCGTGGATTTTGTGCAGATACCCACAACTCTTCTTTCACAGGTGGATTCTTCTGTTGGCGGCAAGACTGCCATTGATATTACAGGCGGAAAAAATCTTGTGGGTGCTTTCAAGCAGCCTGCACTTGTACTCTGTGACAGCGACACACTTAAAAGTCTCCCTTCTGAGACCCTTGCCGACGGAATGGCTGAGGTCATAAAGTACGGCATGATAAAGGACAGTTCATTCTTTGAACTCCTTGAAAAGCATGACCTTGATTCAGTCGACGAGATAATGGATGAGATAGTTTATACCTGTGTCGATATAAAGCGTGAGGTCGTTGAGCACGATGAGTTTGACAAGGGTGAGAGAATGATACTCAATTTCGGACATACTCTCGGTCATGCTCTTGAATCATGGCATAACTACACTGATTTTACTCACGGTATGGGTGTTGCCGCAGGTATGTGTATCATCACAGATAAGCTTGCTCCGGCAGATGTTGCAGAAAGACTCAGAAAGTGTGTTGAGAGCTACAAGCTTCCTACCGGCACTGATATCCCTATGGGAGAGCTGCTCCCGTTCTGTTCTAAGGACAAAAAGCGTGAATACGGCGAGATAAGCTACATAATATGCAAGACCATCGGCAAGGCAGATATAGTTAAGGTCAAAGTGGGAGAATTCTCACATCTCATGGAGGGCTGAGCAATGGATATCCGTATAACCCCGACTCTCCTTGAGGGAAAAGTAAGCATACCGGCCTCAAAAAGCTGTGCTCACCGTGCCCTGATATGTGCAGCTCTTGCTGACGGTATATCAGTTATAAGCGGAGTTTCAATGTCAAAGGATATTGAGGCTACCATAGGCTCAATGACAGCACTGGGTGCTGATTTCAAGGTGGATGGAGATACAGTCACTGTCAGGGGAATAAAAACTCCTGCCGAAAGAGCTGTTATCGACTGCAATGAAAGCGGTTCTACACTTCGTTTTATAATGCCTGTAGCAGCTGCGCTTGGTACTGATTCTGAGTTCCTCGGCAGGGGCAGGCTTCCTCAGAGACCTATAGATATTTATAAGCGTGAGCTCTCTGCAAACGGCATCAGATTCATGTCTGAGGAAATGCCGTATAAGCTGACAGGAAAGCTTAGCGGTGGTACATACAATATCGAGGGAGATGTTTCCTCACAGTTCGTCACAGGACTTATATTTGCACTTCCTCTCCTCAGCGAGGATTCGGAGATCGTTCTCACCTCGCATCTGGAGTCTCGTCCTTATGTTGATATAACCATAGATATCCTGAAACGCTTCGGTATTGAGATAGATGAAAAGCCGGACCGCTTTATCATTAAGGGCGGACAGAAGTATCTTCCCCATGATGAGAGGATAGAGGGTGACTATTCACAGGCGGCATTCTTTTATGTTGCCAATGCTCTCGGCTCTGAGACGGTTCCGGAGAATCTCAATGAGAACAGCGTACAGGGTGACAGGCGCATCCTTGATATCATCAGGGAAATGTGCTATAATGATAAGGGGTGCTTTAATGCTGACTGCTCCGATATCCCGGACCTTGTTCCGATACTTTCGGTGCTTGGCTGCTTCGGAAAGCAGGAGTCAGTGATATACAATGCAAAGCGCCTTAAAATAAAGGAAAGCGACAGGCTGGAAACTACAGCTGCCCTTCTGAATGGACTGGGCGGAAATGTAACTGTTACTGAGGACGGCCTCATGATACAGCCTGTAGATACCCTTCACGGTGGCACAGTGGACAGCTTCGGTGACCACCGTATAGTAATGGCAGCTGCAATAGCTGCTACAAGAGCCGACGGCGACGTTATTATAAAGGGCGCTGAAGCGGCAGAAAAATCTTATCCGAATTTTTTCAACGACTACACAGATCTCGGAGGTAAGGCAAATGTCATCATTCTGGAATAACAGGATCTCAATATCGATCTTCGGTGAGGCTCAGGGCCCGGCTATCGGAGTAACGGTGGATGATCTCCCTTCCGGAGAATATATCGATCCGGAAGCCCTTGCAAGATTTATGGCAAGGAGAAATATAAGGGTGTCAGACACTCCCGGGAAGCTCTCGGAGCCGTCGCCCCGTGTTATGTCAGGAATTTATAACGACAGGACTACCGGTACACCTCTCTGTGCTTTTTTACAGAATATCCCTCAGTCTGCCCCGAAGCAGCCGGAGCTGGACAGGCTCGCACGTCCCGGTCACGCTGACTATACAGGCGCTGTCCGCTATAAGGGATTCAATGATGTGAGAGAGGGCGGACATTTCTCCGAAAGACTTACTGCTCCTCTTTGTTTTGCGGGAGCTATCTGCGGTCAGATACTTGAACGCAGAGGCATCTATGCCGGTGCTCATATCTATCAGATACATAATGTTAAGGATAATCCCTTTGATCCGGTAAATATCACAAGGGACGGTATCCTGAGCGTCAGGGAGAAGGATTTCCCGGTCATCAACGACAGGAAGGGCTGGATGATGCAGGAGGATATAGGTCTTGCCCGTGAGGCAGGTGAATCCCTGGGAGGCATAATCGAGTGTGCGGCAGTAAATGTTCCGGCCGGTATAGGCTCTCCCATATTTGACGGACTAAAAAATAATATCGCGCAGCTCATTTTCGGTATACCCGGAGTTACCGGACTGGAGTTCGGTATCGGTTTCGGAGCTGCGAAAATGATCGGCAGCCAGAATAACGATCCATTCTATGTGGACGACCATGGCCACGTTGTCACAAGGACAAACAACCACGGAGGAATACTCGGCGGGATATCATCAGGTATGCCGATAACTCTTAATGTGGCAGTAAAGCCTGCGCCTACCATCGCAAAGCCTCAGGATACAGTCGACTACCACGATATGACAAACAGTACGCTCGAAGGCAATGACGGCTATGAAGCCTGCCTTGTACCCGGACTTGTCCCATGTGTTGAGGCCGCTGTGAATATTGCTCTGCTCTCACATATGATGGACTATCCAAATTTTTGTTAAGGTGATCTTATGCATGACGAAAATATAATGAAAATGGCTGAGAGGGCTGATGTGGAGATAAAGGATGTCCCCACACTGAATATCCTCATTTGCTATCTTCTGTATAAAATTGACAGACCTGTTGAAACGGAACAGCTTTATGATATCGCAATAGGTACAGGAGTTGTGAATTATTTCTATTATCAGGATTCTATCGACTACCTTATAAAAAACAGTCTGATATCCCTTTCTTCGGATGACAAGGGGGTTGAATGTTATATCCTTGAGGAGAAGGGCAGGGAGTGTGCAAGACAGCTTAAAAGCTACGCACCCAAGTCCTACAGGGACAAGCTTGTGCTGGCAGCACTGAGATATTTCGCAAGGGTCAAGGCGGAGCAGGATTTAAAAATAGAGTATATCCAGCTGGAAAAGGGCTACTATACACATATCCGCTGTCTTGATACAGACTGCGATCTTATGGATCTGAAGCTGTATGCGCCGGATCTTGCTCAGGCAAAGATGCTGGGTGAGAAGATACTTCTCAATCCTGCCGGATTTTACGGAAAGGTAGTGGAACTGGCCCTCTCAAATGAGGAGCCGCCATACGACCTCTCTGATAACTGATTTTTTTATACTGACTATCCGAGGATGTCCGTGGGGCATCCTCTATTTTGTTTTATAATACTAACATACATGAACTTTCAGGAAAAGTGAACTTTTTTTGTGTAACCTATTGAAAAAATTGCGGAAATATGGTACAATTAAACGTATAGTGTGTGTTTTTAGAACATATTATTATTGATACTTGTATAATGCTGTTGCCTGACCGGCAGTATTTCAGCCGGGAGCAATAAAATAAGGAGTTAAGCATGAAAAAATTAAACGGGATAAGGCTGAAGCACCGTAAAAATACGGAAAACAGCCAGACTGTGGAAATGCCTCTCCCTTCAAAGGTGAGGATACCCATGTCAATGCATATGGGTGCACCTTGTCAGCCGCTTGTAAAGGTTGGGGACATGGTTGCAGTCGGACAGAAGATCGGTGATACAGAGGCTCCGTTCAGTGTTCCGGTACACTCAGGAGTGTCCGGAAAGGTGACTGCCGTCACCGATTACCGCACTGCTATGGGAGCTGTGTGCAAGGCAGTTGAAATTGAGACAGACGGCCTCCAGACTATTTCCGAGGAGGTAAGACCCCCTGAGGTCAATGACAAGGAAAGCTTTATAAAAGCTGTAAGAGAGAGCGGCTCCTGCGGACTTGGCGGAGCAGGTTTCCCTACGCATATCAAGCTGAATCCAAAGCAGAAGATAGACACCCTTATCATTAATGCTGCTGAGTGTGAGCCGTATATCACTGCCGATTACAGGGAGATGATCGAGTGCCCGGATGACATAATCGGCGGTATAAATCTTGTCAAGTCGATGCTTGGCATAAAAATGGCAAAGCTTGCTATAGAGGCAAATAAGCCGGAGGCCATAAAGAACTTTACGGAAATGGCTAAAAATGATGACACCATCGATATAGTCACTCTTCCGTCAAGCTATCCTCAGGGTGCAGAAAAGGTAATAATCTACAACTCCACCGGAAGGATAGTCAAGGAGGGCGAGCTGCCTGCTGATGAGGGAGTTATCGTGATAAATATATCTACCGTCGCCTTTCTCTTCCGCTATGTTAAGACAGGTATGCCTCTTGTTACAAGAAGGCTGACTGTGGACGGAAATGCGGTTGGTGAGCCAAAGAACGTCAGAGCTGTCATCGGAACATCCTTCCGTGAGGTCATGGAATTCTGCAAGGTGGAGATGGATGCTGTAAAGAAGCTCATCGGCGGCGGCCCCATGATGGGAATGAGCATACCCGATGTGGAGATGCCTGTAGTTAAGACTTCAAATGCTCTGCTGGCTATAAAGACCTACGATGAGAGAAAGACCTCAAGCTGTATCCGCTGCGGACGCTGTGTGAGAGTCTGTCCCATGGGACTTATGCCCGCTGATATCGACAGGGCTTACAAGACAAAAAATATTGAAGAACTCAAAACACTGAAAGTCATGCTGTGTATGAACTGCGGAAGCTGTACATATGTATGTCCGGCAAACAGAAAGCTTGCCGAGACCAATCAGCTGGCTAAGACGCTTATTCCAAGAAAGTGAGGAGGCCGACAATGAACAAGCTTATCGTTTCACCGTCTCCGCACGATGAAAACTACTTAAAGACCACTACTATAATGCTGAACGTTATAATTGCTCTTCTTCCGGCGCTGGGAGTGGGAGTATTCATGTTCGGCTGGAGAGCGCTTACCCTTACAGCAGTCTGTATCGCAAGCTGTATGATATTCGAGTACGGCTCACGCAGACTAATGAAGAAAAATAACACTATCACAGACCTTTCCGCTGTTGTGACCGGTATCATACTGGCTATGAATCTGCCTGTCACTCTCCCTTACTGGATGGCAGTAATAGGCTGCTTTGTGGCTATAGTAATAGTAAAACAGCTTTTCGGCGGTATCGGACAAAACTTCGCAAACCCGGCCATAACTGCAAGAATAGTCCTTATGGTTTCATTTCCGGGAGCAATGACAAACTGGATAAAGGCTCAGGATTACGATTATGATGCAGTTTCCTCTGCAACTCCTCTTGCTCTTGAAAGCAAGGGAGGGGAACTTCCCTCGTATCTTGACCTCTTTCTGGGAAATACAGGGGGATGTCTCGGTGAGACCTGCGCTCTGGCACTTCTTATCGGCGGACTTTATCTTGCCGCAAGAAAGATAATTTCACTGGCTGCACCGGTATCCTTTATCGGCGCTCTGGCACTTCTGACAGCCATTTCCGGCGATGACCCGCTCTATCATATCCTTGCAGGCGGTGTTTTCCTGGGAGCATTCTTCATGGCTACCGATTACGCTACAACTCCAATAACCACTAAGGGTAAAGTTGTATTCGGACTGGGCTGCGGAATAATAACCTTTGTCATAAGACACTTCGGCTCGTACCCTGAGGGAGTTTCATTCTCCATACTCCTGATGAACGTGCTTACTCCATATATCGAACAGCTTACCCGCACAAAGGTGTTCGGAGCAAAGGAGGCTGAGAAGAATGAAGGATAAAGTGATCCCAACTATCGTGCTGACGCTTATCTGCGTTATCTCGGCAGTGCTTCTGGTCTTCTCCCATGAGCTTACAAAGGACAGGATAGCTGACCAGAAAGAGCAGAAGTTCAACAAGAGCGTTGAGGCACTCTTCGGAGAGTGCGACAGTACTCTTATTGATGATAATTTCGGTCATGATGAGGTAGAGGCCATAGCTGTTACCTCTGACGGAAAGACTGCTATCCAGGTAGTGGCTGACGGCTACTCAAAGGACGGTATCAACATACTCGTTGGTATCGACGAAAAAGGAGCGCTCTCAGGTATAGACTTTGTTTCACTGGGAGAGACTCCCGGACTTGGCTCAAAGGTAAGGGACATAGAGTCCTTCCGTGACCAGTTCATCGGAATAACAGAGGCCCCTGAGGAGGTCGACGCTATCAGCGGAGCAACTTTCTCCTCAAAGGGAATGAGAAAGGCTGTTGCTGCTGCAATGGATGTTTATAACGAAAACAAGGAGGCGATACTCGGTGGCAGATAAGAAAATGTCCCTTGGACACGAGCTTACAAAGGGAATACTTAAAGAGAACCCCACTCTGGTAATGCTGCTGGGAATGTGTCCTACTCTTGCAGTTACTACTCAGGCTAAAAACGGTATAGGTATGGGTCTTGCCACAACATTTGTACTGTTTGGCTCAAATATCGTTATTTCCGCACTCAGAAAGGTGATACCCGATAAGGTCCGTATCCCTTCATTCATAGTTATCATAGCAAGCTTTGTTACCCTCATCGGATTCCTGCTGGAGGGCTTTGTGCCGGATCTTTATGACAGTCTTGGCATATACCTTACACTTATAACTGTTAACTGTATCATTTTCGGAAGAGCAGAGATGTTCGCAAGCAAGAACGGAGTTGTTGCTTCAGCCTGTGATGCCATAGGAATGGGTATAGGCTTCACACTTGCGCTTTTCCTTATGGGCTCTGTCCGTGAGATAATAGGAGCGGGTCAGTGGATGGGCATGGATATACCCGTCATCAACGACAACCCCATGCTGCTTTTCATTATGCCTGCGGGAGGATTCTTTACTCTCGGTGTGATAATAGCAGTTGTGAACAAGATCTCAAATAAAAAGCCGCCTCAGGAGCTGGGATGCAGCGGATGTCCCCATGCTGAGGTCTGCGGAAAGGCAGGTGACTGTCAGTGAAGAGTTTAATGGTGATACTTTTAGCTGCAATGCTGACAGACAACTTCGTACTCTCAAAGTTCATGGGAATATGTCCCTTCCTTGGAGTGTCGAAAAAGCTTGACAGCGCCACCGGTATGGGACTTGCGGTAACATTCGTTATGATTTGCGCTACTCTGGTAACATATCCAATACACCACGGTATACTTGTACCAAATGAGCTGGAATATCTGGATACAGTGGTATTCATCATGGTAATAGCACTTTTCGTACAGCTTGTGGAGACGATGCTGAAAAAGTGCATACCGTCTCTTTACAGCTCTCTGGGAGTTTATCTGCCGCTCATAACAACAAACTGTGCTGTACTGGGTGTAACGGTACTTAATATCGACAACAGCTACAGCTTTGTTCAGTCCATAGTCAATGCACTTGGAGGCGGACTTGGATTCATGCTGTCACTGGTAATTTTCTCAGGTGTAAGAAAGAAAATGGAGTACGCTGACATTCCCGAGACATTCAAGGGTGTGCCGGCAACTCTTATCGCAGCCTCTATAGTTTCCGTAAGCTTTATGGGCTTTTCCGGACTTTTCAGCTAAGGAGGTGCAGAGAAAATGACTTATGTTATACCTGCACTTATCGTGGGACTATGCGGAATGATGGCAGGAATACTCCTGACCGTTGCTGCAAAGGTGTTTCACGTTGAAGTGGATGAACGTATCGAAAAAATAGGGGAGGCTCTCCCGCAGGCAAACTGCGGAGCCTGCGGATATGCCGGCTGTGCAGATTATGCAGCTGCTATAATACAGAAGGGCGCTCCCACAAATCTCTGCCGTCCAGGAGGTGCTGATGCTGCCGGAAAGATCGCAGCTATACTTGGTACTGCCGTAGCAGATGTTGTAAAGATGACAGCAGTGGTACATTGCAGCGGAGACTGCAATGCTACAGAGCAGCAGTTTGTTTTTGACGGAGTTCAGTCCTGCAAGGCTGTAAAGAGATTCTACGGCGGCACAGGAATGTGCAAATACGGCTGTATCGGTCTTGGTGACTGTATGAACGTCTGTGAGCACTCCGCTATACGCATTGAAAACGGGGTCGCAAAGGTGACTCCTGCACTGTGCGGAGCCTGCGGACAGTGTGCGGCAGTCTGTCCCAATCAGCTTATTGAGATAAAGCCTCTTGCAAAGCATATCGATGTTCTCTGTTCCTCAGCGGACAACGGCAAGGTCACAAAGCAGAACTGCAAGAACGGCTGTATCGGCTGTAAGATCTGTGAGAAGAAGTGTCCTAACGGAGCGATAAAGGTGGAGAATTTCCATGCGGCTATAGACTATGAGAAGTGTACCGGCTGCGGTATATGCATGGCAGCCTGTCCTGCTAAGGTGATACATAGCTGCGAGCCTCAGCCTGCAAAAGAAGAAAAAGCTGAATAAAACCAAGCCATAGTACTTCTGATATTATTTCAGAGTGCTATGGCTTTTTGTTGACACTATGTCAATCATATGCTATAATTGTTACTAACATAAACCAAATCGGGATTTGCAGCGTCACGCTGCTAAAAAAACTTGGAGGGGAAAAATGAATCTGCCGGAAGAAACTTATCATCAGTATTTGATCGAATGTGATGAGGAAAATGAATGGGAAGTAAAACAGGCCGTAGACGAATATGAGTCTGCAAGATCAGTCTGTCTTCAATATAAGAAGGAAATGCAGTTTTACCGTATCTTTTACCTTTGGTGTAATTTCATATATCTGCTCACAGAGATCACTGAAATGTTCGAAAACAGTCTCTTTTTAGTAGCGGGTGTATACCTGCTTTTGGCTGTGATTCTTGTGTTATGGCGGAAGAGCCTGATCGGACCGGCTATTGCGTCGCTGATGCTCATTTTGCTGATAAAAGAAAAAGCGGCATTTGCACTCATACCGGTCTGGGTATTATTTGCCTTTAATGGGTATATGGCATATCTGCATGAGAAAAAGCAGCGCTATATCCGCTCTCAGCACGGTTATCCCGACTTTCATCCTCTGGAGATAAAAGTGAAACGCAAAAAGCGTCCCTTATCACAGAATGAGGGTATTCCTGCTGAACTGGAGGATATAGGCGCAGCGAAAGATATCCCGGGCAATGAGATATAACTTGAAAACGAAAAAACTCCCCCGGGCTCACCGGGGGAGTTTCTCATATCAGCAGCCTAAGCCGAAGAGCTGACAGAGAAGTTTCCAGATGTTATTGCAGCACATGATCTATACCTCCTGAGTGATTTATCCCTCTTGGGATAATTCTATTATAGCAGAGGTAGTTCGTTAAATCAATGCAAAATATCTGGCAAAAAAATTACCATTTAATTCAGTACCGCATTTCCTATGGCCAGATAAGCAGCAAATATGCTCCAGGTAAGATAGGGCAGATTTATGGTCCCGGCAAGAGGCCGTGTCTTGTAGAATGCCCAAACCATGACTGCCACAAGCACTGCAAGAAGAACTGCCACTACTGCCGCAAGTCCCAGTAGCTCAAACCGGAAGAAGATTATGCTCCAGGAGAAATTCACGGCAAGCTGAATGGTGTAAACACGCAGGGAAAAAGTCCTGATGCCGCTGTCCTCTGAGACATACACCAGATAGGCACCTATTCCCATGAGTGCGTAGAGTATTGCCCATACTATGGGGAATACTGCTGCCGGCGGTGCGAGGGGAGGCTGTTTAAGGTCGGTAAACAGCTCCTTGTGCTGTCCTGAGAGCAGCGCAGATATTACTCCCACGAGCTCAGCAGTGACGATAAAAATGATAAGGTCAGTCCATTTGATTTTCTTCATAGCTTTACCTCGATTCGTTTTATGGTATAGTCTATGACGAATTTTGGTGATTTATGCGAACAGATAATAAAAAAGAGTGTTACACAGAACTGCTCTTTTTTAAGTTGATATATTCGGATTATATAATTTTTAAAGGTTGTTCTTTTTCAGAAATTCACGGAAGATGCTGACGACCTTGTCGGGGATTCTGGCATACATCATATGTCCCTCACTTAGAATATGAAGCTCTGCATTCTTGCAGCTCTCTGCATATTCCTTTGCAGCCTGCTGCCATGTGATAGCTTTTACAGGTGTTTTCATGTTGCTTACTATCAGGCAGGAAGGACATGACAATGGACCTGTACTGTCAGCTTTTACTGCATTTTCTTCTGCAAGGACAGATTCTTCAAAAACTGCCTCACTGGCAGCGTTTTTATAGTAGACCTCCGTGTAGGTATTTTTCTCGTCATCAGTGAGTTCGCCTCCATCAAGAAGTCCGGATGCATTTACGGTCTGCTTCTGCAGTATTTTTGCGAAAAATCCACGTTTCGCAACTTTCTGCATGAGCTTTCTTGTTCGGTTTACCATTGCCTTTTTCTTATCAGCAGGGATCTCTTTTGCCTGAGCTTTCATCATGTTCGGGAATCCCATATCCAGACTGAGTACAGCCTTTATTTCTTCGGGATAGGTGTTAGCCCACCATATAGCTTCAAATCCGGAATAGGAATGAGGTGCGAGTATATATGGCGGTAATATGCCCAGATTTCTTAAAGCAGTTCTGCTTTCCTCTACAAGATTTTCCACTGTTCTCGCTGTTTTTGCAGGGCCGCTCAGGCCATATCCTGCTTTTTCGACAACAGCTATTCTGTATTCATCAGACATTCTTCTGTATATCGGTTTATACTCAAGAGCCGGGCATCCGATACCTGAACCTGCCATGAATACAATAGTTAAACTGCCGTTTCCTTCAGAATAGATGTTTATTTTGTTTTCTCCGACTTTTGTAGTTGTTCCGTAAGGAATCATAATATCACCTCTGTTAGCGTATTTGTTAGTGGATCTGGTGTTATGTATCACTTCAGCGGTGTAACGTTATTGAACACCGCATAGAATTTGATCGGGATATGCTTATCGATATGGCATTTGCCGAAATACCATTTTTTATATGTACAGGTCTTGATTATGTCCTCAAAGAAAGCGTGTACCTCCAGTCTCTGAAGGACGTCAACATTGAGGCAGTCCTTGAGAGAAGCAGGCGGTTCATGAGTAATAATGTAGTCAACGGTATTGTCATTTATCTCAAGATTGTGAAGTCCCTCACGGATCTCATCATGAGAGGGCTGTTCACGTTCCCACCATTCGCTGTCGTGACGGAAATCGTAATCCTGACTGTGTCCGCCTCCGAATGCAAAGATCTTCTTTCCTTCGATCGTATAGACCTGTCCACGCATGAGATGTACTATGTTTCCCGCAATTACACGGGCTTTTCCGCCGTTCCAGACAGTGACGGGGAATTTTTCCAGTATATCAAAATTCTCGTGGCATCCGTCAACAAATGCGATAGTGAAGTTCTTAGATGCGAGTTTTTTTATGATGGACTGCTCCTTTTTTGAGCCGTTCCAGAAAAAGCCGAAATCTCCGCATATGATAAGTGTATCTCCGCTGCGGAGCTTTTTCATTCCGGATTCTTTGAATCTGCTGATATCTCCGTGGGTATCTCCAGTAACGTAGATCAATTGTAGTTCCTCCGTAAATTTGATAGATACATTATAACACATTTTTCTTATGATTGCAACAGTATGAAGAGCTGAGGGGATTGTTATTGATGTACCAGCTATCTCCTGAAGTTATCTGCTTGTCTTTTTGCGGCGATACTGCGTTAGAAAAACTTGTCTCACAGAAAAATCCTGCGCATCTATTCTTCAGTATTTGATTGACACATCGATATATTGGGGGCTCTGAAAAAAATCCAGAAAAAAATTTTGAAAAGGGCTTTAAAAACCTGAAAAAATGTGATATAATAAGAAATGCATGAATCTGCGGAGTTCCGTATTTTGAAAAGGAGAGCTTATGAAAAGATTTATCTCAATGTTAGCAGCAGTTATTCTTGTGCTGCCGTTTGTATATATACCTAAAGCAGAAGCGGTGAATTTCCCGCTTACTTCAAATATAAACAGCGAGTCTGCAATACTCGTCAATCTTGATGCAGACATAGTGCTTCACGAAAAGAATCCCGATACCAAGCAGATGCCGGGACCGCTGGTAAATATTATGACTGCAGTCATCGTACTTGAGGAGTGCAGTGATCTCGATGAAGAGCTTACCCTTGATCCTGAGGTATACAGACCGGTCTATGAAGATCTTAATGCAAGGGATTTCAGCGATGATCTTCCGGACTGCGATATCTGCGATGAGGATGTTCTTACCATAAATGATCTGCTCTATTGTATGATGCTTACATCATCTGTTGAGGCTTCACAGACTCTTGCCTATCATGTGGGCGGGGACAGCGTAAGCGCTTTCGTAGAGAAGATGAACAGCAAGGCTGCTGAGCTCGGAATGACAGGTACTCATTTCACCAACCCTACAGGTATGTATGACGAGGATCAGTACACCACTGCACGGGATATGGCCACACTTACAAGATATGCGCTGAAAGTGCCGCTCTTTGAGACTATATCCACTACCTACAGCTATACACCTGTAGTTCCGAATACTGAACGTCATAAGCATATTGATGAATGGGTGTGGAAGCACAGCAATGTTATGATGGACCCGGACAGCACTCAGTATTATATGGGCGCTAAGGGTATAAAGACTGCTAATCTTGTGGCAGCAGGCAGAAATATCGTGGCTCTTGCCAGCAAGGACGGAAACAATTACCTTGCAGTTCTTCTGAAAGCTCCTTTCAATGACTCAGAAGGCAATACGACCTTTTACCACATTGAGGATGCTGCTGCAATTTTTGACTGGGGATTCAATCACTTCTCTTATCAGGTCATACTGGCTGATACTGCTGAGGTAGGAGAGCTTCCTGTTTCTCTTGCTGAGGGAAATGATTATGTACTTGCCCGTCCTAAAGAGGAATTCTCACTTCTCTGGTATGATGATATCGATATCTCGCTTATAAAGAAGGACAAGATAACCTGGTATGACAGCTCACTTCGTGCTCCGGTAAAGAAGGGAGATGTTCTCGGAGAGGTCACTCTGGAGTACTCCGGCGAAGAGCTGGGCACTGTTGAGCTTGTAGCGGTATCTGATGTTAACCGTTCAAAGTCCAAGTACAATCTGGAAGCTGCAAAGCGCTTCCCGAAGTCGCAGTGGTTCAAGAATGCTCTCAAGATCGCAATAATCCTCTGTGTGATCTATATACTGATCTGTGTTTATTCATGGGTACTGTTCAGAAGCAAGGCAAAGCCGCTGAAGCCGATATATGCAGTTCCGAAAATGGATAAGAAGAAAAAGAAAAAGCCCTCACAGAAGAAGGATAAATAAAAGAATAAAGCCATAAAGGAAATGCTCCTTTATGGCTTTTCTTATTAAGCTGTTGTGCTCTCAATAAACTATATACTCACTTTTGGCATAGCCTGTGATGCCCTGATAATTAATTACATACCAGCCGTCAGTGCTGCCGTTTATCATAACAGATGCTCCGTTGGGCATTGAACCTATGATCTTTCCGGATGTGGAGGGATAGCTCCGGATATTCAGTCCGCTGCCGTCAGTCACAACTGTTCCTGTGATGACAGGTCCTGCCGGAACAAAAGGTATCCCGAAATAGTCGCAAAGAGACCTGACAAGTACAGTTGCTATCCTGTCAAGATTATTCTTGAGCCATGCCTCGTCAGCATAGTTATCATGGTATCCAAGCTCGCAGAGTACTGCAACAGCCTTCGTGCGGAGTACTTCTCCCAGTTCGTAGGTGGGAAGTGCACGGACCTTATCCGGCAAAGCATATATCATCTTAAGATTATTGGCTATGATATTTGCCAGCTTTTCGCTGAGCTCGCTCTTTGGAGCAAAATATATATCTATCCCACGAAGCCTTCCGGAAAACTGTTCCGGTGCGGCATTTGAGTGGAGTGCAAGATGTACATCGTAGCTTCCGGAGTTTGAATCACTGATAGCTCCGCCTACATTCCTTTCAGGGTCATTGCGGACGTATTCTATGCCGCTTGCCCGCAGGTAAGGCTCCATTCTGTCAGCAAGGAGGTTCATGTACATTTCCTCGTTGCCGCTGGTAGCATATTGGTTCCACTCCTGAGTTGATGGACTTAAAAAGACCTTTGGCATACTAACATTCCTTTCAATGGACTGAGAGCTGCTGCTCTCAGGATATTGTATGCAAATGAGCGGAGAAATGTCACAGAAATATAAGCAGATACTGCATCTGAGCCGGAAAATCAAGTCCGGGAGGCATTTCCCGGCAAGGAAAGTCCGGCTTATAATAAGCGAATTTTTAAAAGCTATTGACTTTTACCATTTAAAGCGTTATAATATAGTGTGCCCTGAATGATCGCCATAAGGCGGTTATTGCCCTGAACTCTATTCGGGGAGCGGAGATCCCTTATATAACAGGGATTTTTGCGTTTATGTCAAGCTCGTTTTTAGCTGCTGAGCAGACATTAATACAGACAACAGATATAACGGAGGAATGTTCAATGAAAATACTCGTTGTGGGACTTGGCCTTATCGGCGGATCAATGTGTAAGGCTATGAAGAAATATACATATCATACTGTTACCGGCTGTGACCGCAATCACGATATCGAAATGGCTGCAATGCGTGATGTGGCTATAGATGAGATATACGGCGGAAGTCCGGAGGGGTATGATCTTATAATAATAGCTCTTTTCCCGGAGGCTGCGGAGAGATTTCTCCGTGAGAATGCAGGAAAAATATCAAAGGGAACTCTCATAACCGATGTCTGTGGTATCAAGGGTGAGTTCTCATACCGCATGAAGAAAATGGCAGAGGATAACGGCCTGAGGTATCTTGGCATACATCCTATGGCAGGAAAGGAGTTCGGAGGCTATTATAACAGCACTGCTGAGCTTTTCAGAAATGCCAATTTCATAGTCGCTTCCTTCGAGGACAGCTCCGCTGAGGATGCAGAGCTTCTGAAATCACTGGCCAAGGAGATAGGTGCCGGAAAGATAGTTGAGACTACTCCTGAAAATCACGACAAGATGATAGCATATACCTCACAGCTTGCACATATCGTGTCAAGTGCCTATGTCAAAAGCCCTGAGCTGGGTCTGGAGTGCGGATTCAGCGGCGGAAGCTTCCAGGATATGACCAGGATCGCTACTATGAATGAAAATATGTGGACAGACCTTTTCATGCAGAATCGTCAGCACCTGCAGTATGAGCTTGACCTGCTGATTGAGAATCTGGGCAGGTACAGCGAAGCCCTCCGCAACGGTGACGCAGAGACCATGCGTTCACTTATCGCCGAGGGCAGAGAGCTCAAGGAGGATAACCTCCGTCACAGAGTTGGTCAGCCTAACTGACAGGGAAGAATTTCTTTTCAAAGTCAGGAGTTCCGGAGCATATCTCAGTATCGTTAAGGTAGCTCAGCGGAGAATCCTCAGGCAGGGAAAATCTGACGGCATATGCACAGAGCGCCTGATGAAAAACTCCATAGCGCTTGTTAACGGCGGTATCACCGTATTTTCCGTCGCCAAGAAGCGGAGAGCCAATATGAGCAAGATGTGCTCTTATCTGATGTGTACGTCCGGTATAAAGGGTCACTTCCACAAGGGAGAGGCCCTTTTTCTGTTCCAGTACCCTATAGCCGGTGCGTATCTCACGGAAATCCTCCTGAGGTGTGTCTGAGATACGGACTGTGTTGCGGGAGCTGTCTTTTTTATGGTAGGCGGTGAGTATATCCTCAGATTTCGGAAGGGGAGATATACATATACAATGATATATCTTGTGCATATTCCCCTCACGAATGGCAGTGTTTACCTCACGGAGCGCAGAGGCATTTTTTGCAGCTGTTACAAGTCCGGCTGTGTTCCTGTCAAGACGGCTGCACACTGCTGGTGAAAAAGAGCTCTCATCAGCGGGGGAGAAATCTCCCTTATCATAGAGATAGCGCTTTATCCTGTCAATAAGGGTATCATTGCCCTGACCGTAGGATGGGTGAGTTTCGACCCCTACAGGTTTGTTGACAACAAGGATATTTTCATCTTCGTAAACGATATCAAGCTCTGCCGGAGCATTAAGAAAATCAAGGGACTGTTCCCTGACAGCTGAGAGCTCGTCCTTGACATATACTCTTACAACGTCTCCTTCGCAGAGACGGTCAGAAAGCTCGCAGCGTTTTCCGTTGAGTTTGATGTCTTTTTTTCTTATTAGTTTGTACATCATGCTCTTTGGCATATCGGGCATGGCCTTCAGAATGAATTTATCGATTCGCTGACCGGAATCATTGTTATTTATAACAAATTCTTTCAATTTTTATTCACCTATTTCTACAAAAAGATATATATAATAGCCAAAAAATGGGTAATGATTTTTACGCTGTTCACAAAAAATACAATTTCTTACAACTTTTTAGTGCTTTCCTCTTGAAATTTGTCTAAGATTATGGTATAATATCATTACAAAAGGGTTACATAAAGGTTAAAAAGAAAGAATGGCTTTCTTTAAGGATGGATAATTACGGATAAAATGGATATTAAAAGGAGATCGTTATTTATGAATCATTCAACAAGGCTGCTTTCAGCAGTACTTTCCTGCTTGATAGCAGCAGCGGTATTCCCCGTGACGACAATTTCGACAGCTTTTGCCGGAAATTTCTCAGAGGATAGTCTCTCCGACTTATATGATAACACAAATTCCACAGAAAGTAAAGCATCAGTCTCTACTGAAAATGCTGTTTCTGTAAATGAAAATGAGAACGCTTCTGAAGAGCCCTTCAATGTGTTCGATATTTATAATGCTCATCAGGATTACATCTCTGCTGCTGAGACTGTGGAGCCTCCTCCGATATATCTCAATGCAGAGGGTATAGATGTTTCCTATGCTCAGGGCAAGATCGACTGGAAGGCTGTAAAGGAGAGCGGCGTCGATTTCGCTATAATCAGAGCCGGATACGGCAATGCCAATGCTTATCCGAATCAGGTCGATACCTGGTTTAAGTATAACATGGAAGAGTCACAGAAGGTCGGCATGAATGTGGGCGTCTACTGGTACAGCTACGCTAAAACTGTTGAGGGCGCTTACAATGAGGCTGAGTCCTGCTACAACCTTATAAAGGACTATAAGCTTCAGTATCCTGTCTACTTCGATATCGAGGATAAGTCTCAGATGAGCCTTTCAACTGCTCAGATTTCTGCAATGGTCGAGGCTTTCTGTTCAAGACTTCAGTCAAAGGGAGTCTATGTTGGAATTTACAGCTTTGCTAATCTGCTTACTACAAAGATATTCGATTCAGTTCGTGAGAAGTACGATGTCTGGGTAGCTCATGTCGGAAATATCAAGGCTCCTGCATACACCGGAAAATACGGTATGTGGCAGTATTCATGGACCGGCAAGGTCAAGGGAATATCCTATGATGTGGATCTGGATCACTGCTATATCAACTACCCGTACATAATCTCTCCCGAGACATATGTTTCACCGTCATCTCCTCCTCCGGCCTCAATGCCTGTAGTTCAGGTCACTACACCTAAGCCTGCTAATACAGGTGTTGCTCGTGGTATAGATGTATCTGAGTGGCAGGGCGAGATAGACTGGGCAAAGGTCAAGGCCTCCGGTGTTAATTTTGCTATAATCCGTGCAGGTTATGGTATGTACGAAAATCAGAAGGACAAGTTCTTCGAGAAGAATCTGGCAGGCGCTAAGGCTGCCGGAATTGACTGCGGAGTATACTGGTACAGCTATGCTACCAATGTTTCAGAAGCACAGAAGGAAGCAGAGCTTTTCTACAATACCATTAAGGATAAGAAGTTTGAGTACCCGGCATATATAGAGATGGGATGTCCCGGTATCGCCGGCATGAATGCTGAGCAGATAAGCCGTATTGCCGATACATTCTGCTCATATATCGAGAGCAAGGGATTTTACATCGGTATAAGAAGCTATGCAAGCTTCCTCAGCACAATGCTTCAGCCTTATATTTTCGAGAAGTATGATGTCTGTGTTGCTAATCATGATGTAGATAAGCCTCAGTACTCAGGTTCATACAACCTCTGGCAGTATACAGGCAGCGGACAGGTGGATGGTATCTCAACACTTGTAAATATGGATTATGCATATTGCAATTTTCCTTCAATTATGAAGAATGCACATCTTAACGGATTCTGATAAAGCTTAAAATGCATACCGGTCTATGATCGGTATGCATATTTTATGCGGAAAAGGCGGTCACTATGATAGAATTTATTACCGGACAGGCCGGCAGCGGCAAATCTACTCTTATGTTCGGAAAGATACGGGAATATGCGGAAAAAGGCGCTCAGCAGTGTATAATCGTGCCTGAGCAGTATTCCTACGAGTTCGATAAGACTCTATATGGATTTATCGGGGCTGAGAGATTCAACGAGCTGTATTCTCTCAGCTTTACCGGTCTTGCCAGACAGCTTTTTCAGCTTTGGGGAGAGCCTGACAGAAACGGAGAATATGCCGATGAACTGGCAAGGATGATACTTATATATCAGGCTGTGGATACGGTCCGCAGAAGACCGGACGGCCTCAGATATTTCCGCAGACAGAGCTCTCAGAGCGGTTTTGCTGAGGAGCTGCTTACCCTCATCAGCGATATGAAGCGCTCAGGTATTATGCCGGAGCTGCTCATGGAAAAGGCTGTATTGGAGGAGGACAGGCTCCGGGATAAGACTCTGGATGTGGCCGGGATCTATTTTGAGTATGAGCGGCTCATGGAGGAGTACGGCTTCAAGGATTCTCTGGAAAATATCCGTGAGGCTGCAAAAACTGCCGCACTAAACAGCTATTTCGCCGGTAAACAGGTGTATCTCGATGAATTCGAGAGCTTTACCGGAGATCAGCTGGAAATGCTGAAGGTGATGATATCCTCAGCAGAGAACGTTACTATAACTCTGCGTACCGATGATGTTAATGCAGGGGAATATACTCTTTTTGAATCAGTAAATAATACCTTCCGGCGTATTGCAGAGATATGCCGTGAGCTTGGAAGAGAGTACAGGATAACTCACTGCAACAGCAGCTTTAGATTCCGCTATCCTGACCTGGAATATATGAGCAGCCATATAATGAGAAGCAGCAAAAAGGGAGAAAGTGCTCCTGATTCATCACATATCACAGTCTTTGAGGCAAAGGATATGTACAGTGAGACTGAATACGTCTGCGCTTCGATAAAAAGACTTATATGCGCTGACAGCAGCCTAAGATACAGTGATATAGCAGTGATCTCCAATGATATCGCCGCCTATGCTGCTGTACTCAAGGCAGCCTTCAGCCGATATGATATCCCGTATTTCCTCAGTATAGAGAGGCCTGTCAATCATACTGCAATAATGGTATTCTTTACCTCTCTGCTCGATCTTCTGACAGCAAAAAAGCTTCGCTCGGAGCATATTTTCCGTATCCTGAAAAGCGGTATCCTCGATCACTCGCTCACTGATGTCTCAATGCTGGAGAATTATTGCTATAAATGGGGCGTGGACGGTGAGATGTGGGAGGCTCCCTTTGAGGCTGAGGATGAAGCTCTGGAGCTGCTTGAAGGTATGAGGAAGAGCTTTATAGCTCCTGTTATGAAACTGAAAAAGCGACTGGGCAGAAAGCTGACCGCTTCAAAGGCCTGCCGGCTTCTCTATGAACATCTTATAGACTGCGGCGCTGAGAGAAATACCGGCCGTCTTATGGGAGAACTGGTAAAATCTGACCGTGATTTTGAGGCCTCGGAGCTGAAAAGGCTCTGGAGCTGCCTTATAGATATTCTTGATAGTATCAACGATACCCTCGGCGAAAGGGAGATAAGCTTTTCAGAGCTGTCTGCCATGATACGCTCTATGATAGGAAGGATAACCTATTCTGTTCCGCCTCAGACCCTTGATTCCGTCATAGCTGCGTCTGCAAGAACTGCAAGACTTAATTCTCCAAGGGTAGTTTTTGTAATGGGAGCAAATGACGGAGATTTCCCGAACAATGTCAGCGTACACGGACTCTTTTCTGAAAATGATAAGCTCAGGCTGGCTAAGAGCGGGATAGAGATCTCCAGACCACTCTCTGACCTTATCGCTTCAGAGCGGCTGATCGTTTATAAATCACTTTCTGCTGCTTCGGAGAGATTCTTCATGAGCTATCCTCTGACTGATCTTTCCGGTCAGGCAAAATATCCTGCCCCGCCGGTAGATCAGGTACTTTCTATGTTTGGCAGGAGTATTCTTGTTACCGAGGATGAAGTGCCGGCTCATTATTATGGAGTAACTATGCACTCTGCTTTCTACCACTATATGCAGGAGCGCAGCAGCTCCTCTGCATCTGTGGCTTCACTGAAAAAGATACTTATGAGCGCCCCTGAGTACCGCCGCAGGACAGCTTATGTGCTCAGCCGCTCCGGCTATACTCAGGACTACAGGATAGATACGGATATAATGAAGAAGCTGAAAAGCTTTTCTCCGCTGAGATTATCGCCTTCTAACCTTGAAGAGTACGACCTATGTCATTTCAAGTACTTCTGCAATAAATGCCTCAGGCTCCAGACCTGTGAGAAGGTGGAGCTTGATGCAAGGATATCAGGTGAGCTGATACACGAATGCTTCCGCAGTATATTGGGGGCAAGGTCAAAGCAGGAATTCGTGACCATGCCATATGATGAGATAAAGAGCGCTATCAGCAAGTGCGCCGGCAGATACCGCAGTGAGAAGCTGGCCGGAGAATTCGGAAAGAATGCCCGTTTCGAGCTTATGTACAATAAGCTGACTGAGCGCCTGGGAGATGTTATCATGCATACTCAGCAGGCTCTGATGAGCACTTCCTTCGTCCCCGACAGGTATGAGCTTGACCTCAGGCAGGAGAAGCCTGTGGTGCTGAAATTCAGCGGCGGACAGCGTTTAAGCTTCGGCGGTATAATTGACCGTGCCGATACCTGTGAGATAGGCGGAGAAAAATATCTTCGTATCGTTGATTATAAGAGCAGCCGTAAGAACATCACTCCGGAGACTCTTGCAGGCGGAGTAAATCTTCAGATGCTTTTATACCTTTTTGCCTCTACGGATAAGGGCGGTATATATGAGGATGCCCGTCCGGCAGGCGTTCTCTATTCACCGATACAGCTCAGCGAGGTAAGGCTTGACCCTCACCGCATAAATAGCAGGAACAGCTCTGTGATAGAGGCCGGCCTTAAGACAAGCGGCCTTGTACTTGAGGATATGGATGTGCTGGAGGCTATGGAGACCGGTGTTGAGGGCAGATATATCCCGGTAAGACTTACAGCTTCCGGGGAAATAGACCGCCGTTCATCCGGATGCATCTCAGGGGAGAAAATGGACAGGCTCAAAGACTATGTTTACGATGAGCTCAGAGAAATGGCTGAGTCCCTGTACTCCGGAGATGCTGAGGCAGTCCCGCTAATTATAGGCGGGGAAAAGCCCTGCGATTTCTGTGACTATGTAAATATCTGCGATAATTCACGCATGGAGCGATACAGGCTCCCGGCTGCAGAAAAGCTTGCGGAGGCTGAGGATATCCTCGGTTCAGATACAAAAGGAAGGAGGAACAGCTGATGGGCTGGACAAGTCAGCAGGAAGCTGCTATAAATGCAAGAAATTCATCTGTTATAGTATCAGCGGCCGCAGGAAGCGGAAAAACAGCTGTTCTTACCGAGCGCCTGGTAAAGCTCATTGCTGACCCGGCTTCCGGAGTTCATGCTGACAGAATGATAATCGTTACCTTCACAAACGATGCTGCTGCTGAACTGAAAAAGCGTCTTGACTCAAAGCTGAGGGCACTTATATCCGAGGATCCGTCAAACACTCATCTTCTTCGTCAGCAGATACTTCTTCAGAGCGCAAAGATATCCACTATAAATTCATTCTGCTTCGAGCTGCTGAGAGACAATATTACCGATCAGGGGATAACCTCCGGCTTCGGAGTGCTTGATGAGGCAGATACAAAGGTGCTTATGGCGCAGGCTATGGAGGAGCTTTTCGATTATTATACGGAAAATGATTATGATAAGATATCCTTCCTCTATGACCGGTTCTGCGTAAAAAACAGCAGAGCTCTTATGGGAGTTATTGCGAAGGCAGATCAGTTCCTTGCTTCGGTGGCACTCAGGGACAAATGGCTGGAACAGGCAGTTGAAGAGTACAGCAAGCCCTTCAGGGAGTCCGTTTATTTCGGCGCACTGAATGCCTCGGTCATGAGACGTATCGAGAGGGGAGTCCGTATTGCGGATGACTGTCTTGATATGATGCCTCTGATCTTCCCGGACAGGGAAAATTATCCTCAGGCTCAGAAGTCCTTTGCAACAGCTGAGGATGACTATGATAAGCTCTGCCGGCTCCGGGATATATTCCGTTCAGGACGTTACCCTGATGAGGCTGAGGCTGCGGAGCTCACTTCATTTGCGGCTCTCGAAAGAGTAACTGCCAAAACTCCTCATAATAAGGAGCTTCGTGAGGTGTACAAGGCAAGGAGAGAGCTGCTTAAAAAGGTGCCGGCAGCTGTTATAGACAGTGTAAGCTCAGTGGAGAGCGATTTCCGTGAGGCCGGTGAGGTCACAGCAGTCCTGACTGAGGTGCTGAAAAAATATCAGGAGATAGTGTGGCGGAGAAAATGCGAAAAAAATGCGATAAGCTTCGATGACGGCGAGAGACTTGCCCTGGAGCTGCTTGCAGACCTTGACAGCGAGGGAAGGATAATACAGTCCGAAACTGCTGTCCGCACCGCTGAGAACTATGATATAATAATGATAGACGAGTATCAGGACTCAAACAACAAGCAGGACCTTATTTTCAAGCTTATTTCAAAGAATTATAAGCTTGATGAAAATGGTCAGCCAATGTATGGAAATAATGTTTTTCTCGTTGGAGACGTGAAGCAGTCAATATATCGTTTCAGACTGGCAAATCCGAGAAATTTCATAAACACTCTCCGGTGCTCAGAGCCATATACGGAGGAAAGCACATCGGAGAACAAGTCTATCTTCCTCAACAGGAATTTCAGAAGCTCCGTGGGGGTCATTGATTTCGTAAATTTTGTGTTCTCACAGATAATGACTCCTGACTGCGGAGATATAAGCTATGACGAAAATGAAATGCTGTATTTCGGAGCACAGGAGTACTCCGGTGCAGAAAATGTATCAGCTCATATAGGACTGATATTCGATGACCCTGAGGATGAGGGTGAAACTTCTGATACACTTAACAGTGAGGCTGCGTATACCGCCGGAAAGATAGCGGAAATGATAAAAAGCGGTGCAGAGGTGATCACAAAGGACGGCAGACGGCGTCCATGCAGACCCTCCGATTTCAGTATACTGGTCAGGGGCAACAAGTACGTCAGTATATATGCTGAGGAGCTTGAGCGCAGAGGTATAGCAGCAAGAGGCAAGGAGGAGAGCGGATATCTCAGTTCAAGGGAGATAGCTGTGCTCACTGACCTGCTGAGAGTCATCAATAATCCGCTGCTGGATATCCCTATGACAGCAGTAATGACATCCCCGATGTATATGTTCACTATCGGGGAGATAGCATTCATCAAGTCGCTGGACCGTGAACAGCCAATATATCCGATACTGCTGAGAATCGCTGACGGTGAGTACCCTGACAGTGTGGATATGTTCTTTCAGGAGAGAGTTTCTGACCTGCTCAGGGCTCTGGAGCTGTTCAGGCTGGATGCTGTTACTATGACGCTTGGGGAGCTTATCTCCAGGATATATGATACTACGGATTTTATCTCCGTAATGCAGCTCTACAGTGACGGAGAGAAGAAAAGGGCAAACCTCAGGACACTTATTCAGTATGCGGAGAACTATGAGAGCTCCGCAGCCTATGAGGGCTCAGGCGGCCTTGGAGGATTTATCAGACATATCGACAGGGTGCTTGAAAACGGCGATATATCCCAGAGCAAAGCCTCTTCCTCCTCCGGAGACTACGTTTCTATACAGACTCTTCACGGCTCAAAGGGACTGGAGTATCCCTTTGTATTTATCGCTGAGACTTCACATCAGTTCCGTTTTGACAATGATGCTGTTATGTGCTCGGCAGACGGCAGGATAGGATATACCCTGTATGACCCGGAGATAGTAAGAAAATACCGCACCTTCCAGCATACAATGCTGACAGAGGAGGAGAATCGTGATACCCGCAGCGAGGAGATGAGACTGCTTTATGTTGGACTTACAAGAGCCAAGCAGAAGCTTTTTGTCAATCTTAAATGCGGTGAGAAGTCACTTAAGCGGGTGAAGTCTCTTTACGACGGATGCACCGTCCGGGGAGGAGATATCTCAGATATAGTAAGCGAGGCAAAGTGCTTTGCAGACTGGATATGGGCAGCTCTTTTCAGGCACAGCTCCTTCAGGGAAATAGCCGGGGAGCTTGGTCTGAGCAGCGGCTGCGGAGCTGTGGGGATGCAGTACAGCAGTCCTGAATTCACCTATGAAAAGGCATATCCGCCTACAGCAGAAGAGCTTTTCCGTGAGGAGGTCACTGAGGAGACTGCTCCGGATGAGAGCATATGTCAGGAGCTGGAAAGTCTGATATCACATCCCTATGACAGGCGGCTTTCAGAGATGCCTGCTAAACTTAGCGTTACTCAGATAACAAGGAAATTCAAGGGCGATGATGAGGAGTTCGATTTCAGACTCAAACGTCCCAGATTCTGCTCCGGAGCTAAGAAAATGACCGGTGCTGAGCGAGGTACAGCCCTGCATACATTCTTCCAGTACTGTGATTTTGATGCAGCGATAAGCTCTCCGGCGGACGAAGCGAAGCGCATGAAGGAAATGGGCTTCCTAACAGAAGCTCAGTCTGCGGCAATAGACCCTGAGCTGGTATATGCATTTTTCCGGAGCGAGCTTTATCAGCGCATAAGCTCCGCAGACAAGGTATGGCGTGAGAAGAAATTCATGGTGGCAGTCCGCCAGCTTGATATCGACAGCGACCTTATGGAGGTGCTCAGCCGTTCTGACGGTATGATAAAGGGTATCGTTGACCTGATGTTTGAGGAGGACGGGGAGATAGTCATCGTGGACTACAAGTCCGACAGGGGAACATCTGCGGCAAAGCTGGCAGAACGCTACAGTGTTCAGCTCCGGCTTTACCGGTCTGCAATAGAGCTTACTATGCACCAGCGTGTCAAGGCAGCCTATCTCTATTCGCTTGAACTAAAAAAGACCATCCCCGTGGAGATCTGAGTTTTATGGATAATCAAAAAGACGATGTTTACAGAGTGTAAGCATCGTCTTTTTGCTAAGAAATAGTTTTGCCGGCGAGTGAAGGAAGATCACTGCCGGCAAGTAATAAGGAGAAGAATGGGGTATATCGTTAATTAAAAATGATGTCAGAAGGGGAACATTCCGCCGAAGCCGCCGTATGGATCGAACTCTTCGGGTTCTCTGGGAGCAGCAGTTGCAGGCTGACGCTCTTCTTTCTTCTGGTTGTCGCTATCGGGGTTGTAGCTGTCTTCCTGAAGTGTGAGCTCGATCTTGATATCCTCGTCACGTCTGTTTACAGTGAGAGTTATAGTATCGCCAGCCTTGTACTTGTTCTTGATAACATTGAGTTCATCAGCTGTTTTAATAGCTTCGCCCTCAATATCGATGATAACGTCACCCTTCTGGATGCCGGCTTCTTCAGCAGCACTTCCGGGTTCAACGCTTGTAACGTAAACTCCCATAGGGATGTTGTAGTAGCGTGAATGGCTCTCGGTAACATCACGGGTGGAGATACCGATCTGAGGTCTGCCCTTGACGTACTTGTAGTTGATAAGATCATCGATGATCTTCTTGGCATCAGTTATCGGGATAGCGAATCCAAGTCCTTCAACGCTGGCTGCACCGTAGCTGGATGACATTTTTGCAGAGTTGATTCCAACGACCTGACCGCAGCTGTTGAGGAGAGGTCCGCCGGAGTTACCGGAGTTGATAGGTGCATCTGTCTGGATAAGGGACATACTCTTGTCGTTGATGGAGATATCTCTGTTGAGTGCGGATACGATACCGCTTGTAACTGAACCGAAGAGCTCAAATCCGAGAGGATTTCCTACAGCGATAACAAGCTCTCCGACTCTGAGCTCATCACTGTTTCCGATAACGGCAGGAGTAAGGCCGGTTTCATCTACCTTGAGTACAGCGATATCGGTCTCTGTATCATAGGCGATGATCTTTGCTTCGTGCTCGGTCTCGTCGCTGAACATGATAGAAACGTCAACAGCTTCTCCGGCACCGTATTCAGTATCGAATACAACGTGAGCATTGGTTACGATATATCCGTCCTCGGAAATGATGAAGCCGGTACCGGTACCGGTCATCTGACGTGACATCGGATCAGAATTCCAGCCGAAAATGCTGTATGACTGAGTATATTCAAAATTTGAAGAAACTCCCACAACTGAAGGCATTATGGAATCAACAATATCGGGGATAGGCTTTGCATCGGTCCTTGAAGCAAGGGAAATGAGGCTTGGAGCGTCCGGATCGGTGCTGCTGTCAGCAGAATACTCCATCTCTTTGTTTGCTGAGGTAGTCTTTTCCTCTGAATCCGGCTCTGAAAGCTCTGAGCCGTCCTTGTTGTCCCTGTAGATCTTATAGCCCTGAACTGAGCCGACACCTACGATAGCAAGACATAGCACGAATGCTACAGCCTTAAGGAAGCTGTGCTTCTTCTTTGGCTTCGGAGCATTTTCCGAAACATAGGCATATGATCCGGGCTGAGCAGCAGGATCGCTCGTTGGTTCACTGCTTGGGATTACTGTATCTGCGTAGTAGTTGTCGTAGTGGTGCTGAGTAGTATCAGCAGGGGGAGGAGTTGTACCCTCTCCGGATATATTGTTATTGTACTCGTTGAAATTTTCTGACATAAGAATCATCCTTTCACTAATACAGATTTTTTTCATTAATTATTATTATAAGCTCTTTTGTGATAAAATTATGATAAGCTACAGAAAATATTCTGATTAAAAAAGCACAATTAAGATCTGTGGACAGTTCGTCCGATATAAAGCTGAAAATAGAGGAAAATTAAAAGCTCCCCAAAGGCAGCTGAGCCCGGGGAGCTTTTTTATCATTTTAATTTTGACTTGGTTTTTGCGGTGAATTTTTCACCGTAAACGAGGAAGCGCTTATGTACTCCCTCACCGATAGAGCCTGCCTCATCGGAAGCAGATACCTTGAATACCAGTTCACGTCCGTTCACTTCAGTGAGCTCAGCCTCAGCTGAGACCTTCATGCCCTTTGGTGTTGCGGAGGTATGGCGGATATTCAGCTCTGTGCCGACGGTAGTCACGTCGCCTTCGAGATACTGCTGTATGCAGCTGCAGGCGGCTTTTTCCATAAGCATGGTCATAACGGGGGTAGCGAATACTTCAAGGCTTCCGCTGCCGACATTTACAGCCAGCTCTGCATCAGATACTGTAAGCTCAGCAGAAGCTTTTATTCCTGTTTCAGGTGTTTTCATATTAATCTCCTTAGTCGTCAGTTACCGGTGATTCAGAATAGAGCTTTCCGACAACTCTGTCGTAGGTTATCATATCCAGATCCTTGTTATGAGGTATTTCCGGATCGAAGGAAGTAGAGTATACAGGCATTTTCTTCAGATAGTTCATCATCTTCTCAATAAATGAATCATGAGGTGCATCGATGATGTCCAGCAGTACATAGGGTACATAGAAGAATGAGAATTTCTCATCCGGCACCTTTGAGAAGTCTGCATCGTAGTTAGCCCAGAGGAAGTAGGTCTGCTCGTAGAGGATATTGCAGTTATCGCCGTTCATGCCCAGCTCATTGTAAACGCTGGTCTCGCCTCTGAGTGAGGGGAAGTGGTCGCCGACGAAGAACACCAGAGTAGGCTCGTCAACTTTCTTGAGGTCGTCGAGGAAGACTCTCATTCCCTCATTGGAGTGCTGGATCCACTGGAGGTAGTTATCGAACTCAGCATTGGGATCCTCACCCTGATTATAGGGCTGGTGATTCTGCATTGTTGTTGTATGGATGTAGATCGGGTCGTCAGATGTCTTTACGAGATCAACGAGCTGATCGTAAACGGACTTATCGTCCACATATGTGCCGTAGTGTTCAACATCAACAGTGAAGTCGGTAGTTCCGTCGTAGTCATCGTGGAATATCATGTTCTTGAAGCCGAGTCTCGGGTAGACCTTGCTTCTGCTGTAGAAATTAGCCTGGAACGGGTGAACATATGCTGTATTGTATCCCCAGCTGTCATAGTACTGAGCCAGAGCAGGAAGCTCACGGTCTGCAAGCTCTCTCTGAGGCATATTCGGGTCGTTGAGTCCCTTTACAGGAAGTCCGAACATAAGCTCGAACTCGGAGCGGACTGTCCAGCTTGCGTAGGTAGGAGTGATTATTCTTCCGCTCTTGCCTTCATTGCAGGCTTCATCGAAGTACTTGTAAACGTCCTTGTCTATATCAAGCTGGTCGAAAACACGGAAGTCAGCGTAGGATTCGCTCATTATTACGATAACATTGGGCTTGACACCGCCGTTGAAGTCACCGCTCTTGTCCACCTTGATATTGAGTATCTGCTCAATGTGTTCCTTATTGTAGTCATCGGGCTCTTTAAGGCGGTTGGCGTAGTCCTCAGAGGCTGTCTGCACCAGGAAAGTTACGAAGCCGTTATTGAGGAATTTCTCCTTCAGGAGCATATCATTTGTAGCCGCAGTAGTGTCCACCTTGAAGAAACCGTAGACAGGCTTATAGAACTTAGGCCATACTATCATCCAGAAGCCGGCTATGATAGCAGCAGAAGCTCCGGCAGTTCTTGTAACAGCCTTTTTGGTATACTTGGGGTTGAAGTAGAATACCAGAGCGATAAATGCGATAACAATTATATATGCCAGTATCAGCTGCGGGGTAATTTTTATGTAGGCAAAGGATTTCAGGCTCTTCACGCTCTTTGCGATCCTCATATCAGAGAGTATGAGGTGGTTGCCGTTGGTATTGTACTTGAACAGCTCTGTGGTCGCCAGTGACATGAACAGTATGCTCTGTATCGCCACTGCCGCCCAGCCATGCCGGATGATCGATAGCAGCAGTATGAATATAGCAGCTGTTATCAGAAGTCCGAATATCATAGGGCCGGGGTGGTGGGTCCAGAGCTTGATATAGGGAGCAGCTCCCTTGCCCTGGGTTATCTCAGCTATGCTCATAATGAATATCGGGAATATTATGAGCAGGAAAAGGTTCAGCTTTTTGAACTTATCGGTGTGTGTAGCACGTTTTGCAAAGAATTTTTTCAGGCGGGCAAATTTTTCTTTCTTAGCCTCATCCTGTATCTTTTCCCCAACATTTTCTGCAGCGCCGCTTATATCTGACATCTTGTCTTCAGCGGCAGTGATCTCATTTTCAGTCTCGCTGTTTATAATCTCTTTTGACTTTTCAGCCATTGAATATCATCCCTCTATCTATATAAATTAATTTATTAAACGTTTAAATTGCGGAATATACAACTATAACTATATCACAATTTGACGAAAAGTGCAAGTCATCTAAATAATTATCACAAACATTTCATTTTTTTCGTCGTATCGGTAATAGTGTACTGATAATGTTATATTGATTTGTGCAGATTTACTTATCTTGTTTTAAGGAATCCCTGATCTTCGGCATCGGAAATTATTTTTTCGATGAGGTCGGCAATATCGTCCGAAGCCTGAGCACTGTTAAGGTTTCTCTTTCGCACCTGATCGGAGAAAATACCGTGTTCCTTCCATGAGATGCCGTTTTTGGTGTAGTTCAGCAGCAGGGGCTGGATATGGTCAAGGAGGTTGGCGAATTTTGATTCGGCTGTGGAATTTTCTTCAAATTCTCTCCAAAGGTCATAGGATTCTTTTTTCTGATCTTCCGGAAGCAGACCGAAGAGTCTCTGAGCAGCTTTCTCCTCACGTTCAGCCTTTGATCTGTTGCCCTCCTCATCGTAACAGTAGGTATCTCCTGCATCTATCTCCACAACATCGTGGATAAGCACCATTTTCATAACTTTAAGCACATCCACCGGCTCATTTGAGTACTCGGCAAGCAGGAAAGCCATTACTGCAAGGTGCCAGCTGTGCTCTGCATCGTTCTCTTTCCTGTTCTCGTTAAGTACATATGTCTGGCGGTAAAGAGCTTTCATTTTATCCAGCTCGAGTACAAAGCTTATCTGCTTCTGAAGTCTTTCATTAATGTTCAGCATATATCCTCCTAAATGACCATCCCGCCGTTGACGGCGAGAGTCTGACCTGTGATGTATTCTGCCTGCTGTGAGGCAAGGAATGAGACTGCGTCTGCAATATGTTCGGGTTTACCGAAAATTCCAAGGGGGATATCCTCACGGATAAGAGCAAGATCCTCCTCAGAGAAGCGGCTGTTCATTTCTGTCATTATGAATCCCGGAGCAACACAGTTCACCCTTATGCCTGAGGGAGCCACTTCCTTTGCAAGTGCTTTTGTAAAGCCTATGAGGCCGGCTTTTGAGGCGGAATAGTCCACCTCACAGGATGCTCCGCACTGTCCCCACATTGAGGAAATGTTGATTATGCAGCCTGCTCCGTTTCTTATCATATCCGGCAGCACTGTTCTGGCGCAGTTCATAGCACCGGTGAGGTTCACTGCCATTATCTGTGAAGCCTTTTCCTGGGGTATACAGTGGAAAAGATCGATCTCTGAGATGCCTGCATTGTTTACAAGAAGATCAATACGACCGATCTCGCTGAACGCATCACTGACAGCCTTTATATCGGAAATATCGAATCCTATAGCCTGTCCGTTTATCTCTGCGGCAAGAGCTCCGGCTTTTTCCTTTGAGCGGGAATAATTTATAATGACGGAGTATCCGTCCTGAGCGAGCCTGCGGCATATTGCGGAGCCGATACCGCCTGCGCCGCCGGTCACAAGGGCTTTTTTCATATGCTTCCTCCTTGGGAGAATTTATCGTCGGTTAACATTATAACATATCGCTGTTGAAAAATCCAGTGTTAAGACTTGAAATGTTTGCGAAATCATGTTACAATAATGTAATGATCGGAGGAACGGGAGTTATCCTGACATGAGAAAAGCATCCCTCCGGACTTCCTTTATTTGCCGTTTCCGGCATTTTTATTACTATTTAAGAGGTGCCATTATGGATCAGAAAAAAATAGACCGTATAAATGAGCTTGCGAGAAAATCAAAAGCTGAAGGGCTTACTGAAGCTGAAAAAGCTGAGCAGACTGAGCTCAGGAATGAGTACAGAGCTGCTGTGACCGGAAATCTCCTTGGACAGCTTGAAAATACATATGTAGTCACTCCCGACGGCAAAAAGAAAAAGCTTAGCGCAGGACACGGAGGCAGAAAATGACAAACGGTGAGCTCTACGAAATGGCTGTAAAGGCCGCTGAAAATTCCTACAGCAAGTACTCACGTTTTCGTGTGGGGGCAGCCCTTCTTGCGGAAAACGGGAAAGTGTACACCGGCTGCAATATCGAAAATGCTTCCTATTCTCTGACTAACTGTGCTGAGAGGACTGCGGTGTTCAAGGCTGTATCAGAGGGAGTCACAGGCTTCAGGGCGATAGCTGTTGCAGGCAGCAGCAACGATGACTTCACAAAGCCATGCACTCCCTGCGGTGCCTGTTTACAGGTGCTCAGCGAGTTCTGCGGAAGCGATGTGGTGATAATACTTGCAAACGGCTGGTTCAGACTTTCTGATCTTATGCCGCTGCGATTTACAGAAGATAGTATGAAATGATACCGGAGGTACCTATGGAGCTTAAAGATAAGATCGAAAAACACCTTCTTGAAGTACAGAAGCCCTCTCGCTATATCGGAGGAGAGGTTGGAAGTGTCATTAAGGACAAGTCAAAGGTGGATGTCAGGTTCGCATTCTGCTTCCCGGATACCTATGATATAGGTATGTCTCACCTTGGCATGAAGATACTCTATTCTCTTACTAATGAAAGGGAGAATTACTGGTGCGAGAGATGCTTTGCGCCCTCTGAGGATTTTGAGGCTATAATGCGTGAGAATGATATCCCGCTGTATGCACTGGAAAGTCTTGACCCCATAAAGGATTTTGACTTCATTGGTTTTACATTGCAGTATGAGCTGTCCTATGCAAATATCCTGAATATGCTGGATCTTGCAGGACTGCCGGTATTTGCTGCGGACAGAGGTGACGAGCTGACAAATATCGTTGTTGCCGGAGGCCCATGCGTCTGTAATCCTGAGCCACTGGCTGATTTCTTCGATATTTTTATCCTCGGTGAGGGTGAAGAGGTAAACCTTGAGCTCATGGACCTGTACTGGGAGATGAAGCAGCAGGGTGCGACTAAAACGGAATTCCTCCGTAAAGCCTGCCATATTGAAGGAATATACGTCCCCAGATTTTACAGCTTTGTCTATAAAGAGGACGGAACTATCGAGAGGCTCGTAGTCTCGGACGGTGCTCCTGAGGTGGTAAGGAAGCGCATAATCAAGGATTTCGACAGCGTTTACTATCCGGATAACTTTGTTGTGCCGTTTACTGAGATAGTTCACGACAGAGTTTCTGTTGAGGTCCTGAGAGGCTGTATAAGAGGCTGCCGATTCTGTCAGGCAGGATTCATATACCGCCCGTTCCGTGAAAAGCACACCGATACTATATGTAAGGAGACTAAGTGCCTCTGCGAGAATACCGGTTACGATGAGGTATCCCTTGCATCCCTCAGTACCAGTGACCACTCTGAGATAGACCCTATGCTCACCCAGCTCATAGAATATACTGCGGCAGAGAGGATAAATCTGTCACTGCCGTCTCTCCGTGTGGACAACTTCTCGGAATCTCTGCTCGAAAAGATAAAGAAGGTCCGCAAGAGCGGTCTCACATTTGCTGCTGAGGGCGGTACTCAGCGTCTTCGTGATGTTATAAATAAGAACGTCAGCGAGGAGGAGATAATGAATACCTGCACCATTGCTTTCAAGGGAGGCTATTCTGCGGTAAAGCTCTACTTTATGATGGGGCTTCCTACTGAGACCGATGAGGATATAGTAGGCATTGCTGACCTTGCCAATCGTATAATAGATCTGTTCTACAGCATTGAGGACAGACCCAAGGGCAGGGGAGTCCAGATCTCCATAAGCTGCGCCACATTCGTCCCCAAGCCCTTTACACCGTTCCAGTTTGAGCCTCAGGATACCCGTGAGATGATAGAGCATAAGCAGAAGCTGCTGCTGGATTCTGTAAAGACAAAGAAGATAAAGGTCAGCTATCATGACCCTAATGTCAGTCAGCTTGAGGTCATACTTGCAAAGGGCGACAGGAGGCTCTGCAAGGCTATTTATGCTGCATGGAAGAAGGGCTGTAAGTTCGACAGCTGGGAGGAATACTTCCACTTTGACAAGTGGGTGGAGGCTTTTGAGGAGTGCGGAATAGATACCTCATTCTACGCTAACCGCCGATTTGAGTACGATGAGATCCTTCCCTGGGATCATCTGGATTATCTTGTTTCAAAGGAATTCTTCATCCGTGAGAATAAGACTGCACATAATGCAGTGACAACTCCTAACTGCCGTCTGAGATGCTCCGGCTGCGGAGTTAATAAAAAAGTGGGGAGGGATTGTTTTTGCTGAGAGTAAGAGCTACATTTAAAAAGACGGGCAGGGCAAAGTACATTTCCCACCTTGACCTGAACCGCTGTATGCTGAGGACTTTCCGGCGCTCCGGACTTCCTATATGGTACACTGAGGGATTCAATCCCCACCCGTATTACGCTTTTGCACTGGCGCTTTCACTGGGATTTGAGAGCGAATGTGAGATACTTGACTTCAATATCACCGATGACAATATGTCAATGGAGGAGATACGGGACCGCCTCAATGCTGTTATGCCGGAGGGTATGGGCATAATAAAGGTGGAGATACAGGTGCAGAAGATTACTGCTATCGCCAAGGCTGAGTACAGCTTCTCACTTATGACAGATTCTCCGGAAAAGCTTATGGAGGATGTAAAGAAGCTCATCGGCAGTGAGGAGATACTCATTGAAAAAAAGACAAAGAAGGGTATAAAGACTGTGGATATAAAGCCGGATATGGAGATAATATCCTGTGAGCAGACTGACTGCTCAGTGGACATTGTGATGAGACTTCCGGCCGGCACTCAGACCAACTATAACCCCACTCTCTTTGTTGAGGCACTGAAGAATTCCGGAGCACAGCCCTTTGAGGCTGAGAAATTCGTCCGCAGAGCTATTCTGTGTGCTGATGATACTATTTTCAAATGAGGAACGATCATGGATATTATAAAAAATGATATAGACGGCGGCAAGTCCTTCGATTGGGGGAAGGCCTCCGCAGATTATGCAAAATACAGAGATATATACCCGCCCATATTCTTTGATAAGGTCGCTCAGCTCGGCTTGTGTGTAAAGGGGCAGAGAGTTCTTGACCTGGGTACAGGCACCGGAGTAGTCCCCAGGGCTATGTATCATTACGGCGCCAGGTGGACCGGTGCTGATATCTCTGAAAATCAGATAATACAGGCAAGAGCTCTTTCTGAAGGCATGGATATAGACTACATAGTCTCTCCGGCAGAGGATATAGACTTCCCTGACGGTACATTCGATGTCATAACAGCCTGTCAGTGCTTCTTTTATTTCGACTACGAAAAGGTAGTTCCGAAGCTGGCGAAGCTGCTTAAGAGCGGCGGCAGACTGGTGATACTCTTTATGGCATGGGTGCCTGCTGATGACGATATCGCCAGAGCAAGCGAGGAGCTGGTCCTGAAATACAATCCCGCATGGACAGGCGGAGGATATGAACGTGCTCCTGTGTTTGTGCCTGAGACAGCAGAAAAATACTTCGATATTGAAGTGAGGGATGAATATGACCTTATGGTGCCGTTTACCCGTGAGAGCTGGAACGGACGCATGAAGGCCTGCCGTGGAGTGGGAGCTTCCCTGACCGCTGAGCAGACCGCAGCCTGGGAAAAAGACCATATCTCACTCCTTGAAAAGCTGGCTCCGCCGGAATTTGAGATACTCCACCACGGTGCTATGGCAGTCCTGAGGAAGAAATAAAAATATTTTTTCCCTTTTTTCCAAAAAACACTTGCAATTTTCAGCAAAGTGTGGTATGATATAAAAGCATTTGAAATCCGTTCGTTATGATTTTATCACGCGAATGAGGGTTAATGCCGAAAGACATTAAATCGGATAGTCCGCTGACTGTCTGGAAGCCGGTAAAGACATACATGATATATTGACATCAGGGCTTCGTTTCCGCCGCTGCGAATGCTGAACGCTTCTGCGGAGCAGTTTATGAATATCCGGAAATTTTAGGAGGAAAATTAAAATGGATGCACTCAAGTTAATCAGCGAATCAAGCATGAAGGAAAATGTTCCTGAGTTCAACGTAGGTGATACTATCAAGGTTCACGTACAGATCAAGGAAGGCGACAAGAGCCGTATTCAGATCTTCGAGGGTACAGTTATCGCTAAGAAGCACGGCGGAATCAGTGAGACTTTCACTGTTAGACGTGTTGCTCACGGCTGCGGTATCGAGAGAGTATTCCCTCTCCACTCACCTGTTGTTGACAAGATCGAGGTCGTAAGACACGGTAAGGTTCGCAGAGCTAAGCTTTATTACCTCAGAGACAGAGTTGGTAAGGCTGCTAAGGTCAAGGAGCAGATCCGCTAAGAGGTGTAAGAATGAGTTCGGGCAGAGCTTTCTGCCTGACTCATTATATTCCTTTTGCTCCGTGAGGGACTTAAAGTCCCTTTTTTGCTACATATTTATTTTTGTAATGTATGAACAGGAGGCTTCGCCATGAATGAAGAAAAGGATATAATAAATGAGGAAACATCGGAAGAGGCTTCCGCAGATATAGCAGAGGATAATGCTGAGGAGAGCTCTCCCGCTGAAAAGAATACTGATGAGAAAAAGTCCTTCGGAAAGCGCTTCCTTGAGGATACCATAGATATAGTTGAATCGACTATCGTCACTATATTTATAATAGGTATGATCTTTACATACCTGCTCCACCCGGTAAGCGTTGTGGGAGGTTCTATGAATCCTACCCTTATGAACAGCGACAAGATAATGATGACTACCGTATTCACAAAGCTGAAATACGGTGATATCATAGTTGTTGACAACGATAAGGCTTACGATATCGATGAGAACGGCAATCCTGTGGCAGTCAATATCGACGGCAACCGCCTTAAGGAGTGCATTATAAAGCGAGTTATCGCTACTCCCGGACAGGAGATCGATATCAGAGACGGAAAGGCCTACGTTGACGGCAAGGAACTGGATGAACCCTACGTTATGAAGGATGCAAAGACTGAGACACTTACTGCCTTCAACGGCAAGTACCCCTTCAAGGTGCCTGATGGCTACTATTTCGTAATGGGCGACAACCGTGAAAAATCATCAGACAGCCGTGATGCCGGAGTTGGCCTCATAAAAAAGAGCCAGGTCTACGGCAAGGCTATACTGAGATATCAGCCTTTCAGCGATTTCAAGTTCCTGCTGAATTCAAAGAATGAATCTGCTAACTAAGATAAAAAAAGGCGTTCCTAAGCCTTTGGAATCATTATTTTCTCTTATTGAGACCTTTTTTACCACCATGCTTATAGCAAGCATGGTGTTCACCTATTTTCTCAGAGTTACTACGATAAACGGCTCCTCTATGGAGAAAACCCTGCTGCCGGGAGATATGGTCGTGATGACCGCTTTCTGCAATCACCCGAAACAGGGCGATATCATCGTTTTTGATGCGGATGAGTCAGTTACCATGAATGAAGAGGGCGAGCTTGTTAAAGGACGAGGCATGAATATAAAGCTCGTTAAAAGAGTCATCGCCTGTGCCGGTCAGACTGTAGACTTCAACTTTGAAAAGGGCATAGTCTATGTGGACGGCGAAGAGTTCAAGGAGAGCTACAGAAATGGTCTCACACATACAGATGAGGGTGCCTTCACCGGACATTATCCCGTGACTGTCCCTGATGGATATGTGTTCGTAATGGGTGATAACAGAATCAATTCGAGAGACAGCCGCTCCTCAGAGGTGGGCTTCGTCTCTGTGGACAATATTAACGGAAAACTGCTCTTTCTGATCAATCCATTTGAAAGAGCCGGATGGCTGAAATGACGACAGGAGGTCGCTGTGGATAACAACGATATGAAGCAGATACAGTGGTTTCCGGGACATATGGCGAAAACAAGAAGACTCATCACTGCTAATCTCAAGCTTGTTGATGCCGTTGCTGAGATAGTTGACGCAAGAGCTCCGCTCAGCAGCAGAAATCCCGAAATGGACAGCCTGACCAAGGGCAAGCCCAGGATAGTTATCCTGAGCAAATGTGACCTGGCAGATGACAAGGCCACTCAGATGTGGATTAATTATTTCAGAAACAATGGCGCAGAGGCCGTGGCTATCGACTGCAAGTCCGGAAAGGGCATTAAGAACGTCCTGCCGGCAGTCAGAAACAAGGTGCTGAAGGAGCTCATGGAAAAGCGTGAGCGCAGCGGCATGACCGGTGCTGCGGTAAGACTTATGGTGGTGGGTATACCGAATGTGGGAAAGTCCACCTTCATCAACAGGCTGGCAGGCTCCAGGCGTGCCAAGGCTGAGGACAGACCAGGCGTTACCCGTACAAAACAGTGGGTGAAGCTGGATAACAATACCGAGCTTCTTGATATGCCCGGTGTGCTCTGGCCTAAATTTGAAGATCAGGATGTTGCTGTAAGACTGGCTTTTACCGGTGCTATCAGCGACGATATTCTCGATATAGAAACACTTGCAATGAAGCTTCTGGTGTTTATGGCTGAGAACTATCCCGGCTCTCTCTCAGAGCGATATAAGGTGGAGCCCGAGGAGGGAGATACCGGTCTTGTACTGCTTGAAAAAGTGGGCAGGAAGCGTGGGATGATGATATCCGGCGGTGAGATAAATACCGAAAGAGCTGCCATTACCGTGGTGGATGAGTTCCGAAGCGGCAAGCTTGGCAGGATCACTCTGGAGCTTCCGCCTAAAAAGGAGAAGTAATGGCAAGGATAGTGCTCCATAAGGAGCTTTTTGACTATGATACGGAGCTCCGGAAAGAGTATCCGGTCATATGCGGAGTTGATGAGGCCGGAAGAGGTCCGCTGGCAGGGGATGTTTATGCCGCTGCTGTAGTGCTCAGAGACGGCCTGCTCATAGACTACCTGAATGACAGCAAGAAAATATCAGAAAAGCGCCGTGAGGAGCTTTTTGACATTATAAGAGTCAATGCCGAGGCATATTGCGTGGCCACAGCTTCCGTTCAGGAGATAGACAGCATGAATATCCTCAATGCTACAATGCTTGCAATGAGGAGAGCTGTTGAGGGTCTGGGAATAAAGCCTGACCTGGCTCTTATCGACGGAAACAGACTTCCTCAGCTTGACTGCGAGAGCAGATATGTGATAAAGGGTGATGCTACTTCTGCCTCTATATCTGCGGCTTCGGTCCTTGCAAAGGTGTCCCGTGACCGCTATATGAAGGAGCTCGCTGAAAAATATCCTCAGTATGCCTTTGAACAGCATAAGGGATACGGTACGAAGCTCCACTATGAAAAGCTGGAGGAGTTCGGTGTATCCGAGGTCCACAGGAAGACCTTCCTGAAAAAGCTCCATGACTAAGAGCGAAACAGGAAAGCTCGGTGAGGAAAGCGTCTGCGCTTACCTTGCAGAACAGGGCTACAGGATAATCGAAAGAAATTACCGCATAAAAGGCGGAGAGATCGACATTATTGCTGAGGACGGCTTCTATCTCGCCTTTGTGGAGGTAAAGACAAGACGTCCCGACAGCCTTGTTACAGGCTTTGAAGCCGTGAACAAGCGCAAGAGGGGACTTATAATCAAAACAGCCGCTGATTATTGCTGCAAGCATCCAAGTATGCTCCAGCCAAGATTCGATGTCGCACAAGTCATCATCGAGGAGGGCAGGGTGCTCAGTATCGATCATATACCAAATGCCTATGATACCACAGGCTACAATTTCATATTTTAAAGGGTGATATTATGTTCTACAACAGCACAAGAAACAGCAAAGTAAAGGTCACAAGCGCAGAGGCCATCACACAGGGAATATCCGTTGACGGCGGACTCTTCGTGCCTGAGACTATCCCGGAGCTGTCGCTTGACGAAATAAAAGCTGTCGGTGATATGAAGTATGCCGACAGAGCTGCTTATATATTCGCAAAGTATCTCACCGATTTCACCGAGGCTGAGATACACCACTGCACAGATAATGCCTACTCCACAAAGAACTTCGAGACAGAGAGCATTGCTGAACTGGCACATCTCTTCGACGGAACTTATATGCTGGAACTCTGGCACGGTCCTACCTGTGCTTTCAAGGATATGGCTCTCCAGATACTGCCTTACTTCCTGACAACTTCTGCTAAGAAGATAAATCTTGACAAGAAGATCGTTATTCTCGTTGCTACATCAGGTGATACAGGAAAGGCTGCTCTTGAAGGCTTCAAGGACGTTGAGGGAACTTCTATCCTCGTATTCTACCCCGAGGACGGTGTAAGCCCCATGCAGAAGCGTCAGATGAAGACTCAGGAGGGCTCAAATGTCGGAGTCTGCGCTATCAAGGGCAATTTCGATGACTGCCAGAACGGTGTAAAGGCTATATTCACCAACGAAGAGGTAAAGCAGCAGCTTGCTGATAACGGTATAGTCTTCTCTTCTGCAAACTCTATCAACTGGGGACGTCTCGTGCCGCAGGTCGTTTACTACGTTTCAGCTTACGCTGAGCTTGTAAAGGACGGCGAGATAGCTCTCGGCGACAAGATAAATATCGTTGTTCCTACTGGAAACTTTGGCAACATCCTTGCTGCTTACTATGCCAAGCACATGGGAGTGCCTGTAAATAAGCTTATCTGTGCTTCAAACGTTAATAACGTTCTCACAGATTTCATAAATACAGGTGTTTATGACAGGAACAGAAAGTTCTATGCAACAGTTTCTCCTTCAATGGATATCCTCATCTCAAGCAACCTTGAAAGACTTCTCTATCTCCTTACAGGAAGAGATGACGCTGTTATCCGTGAATGGTTCGGCAAGCTTGCTTCTGAGGGCAAGTATGAGGTCTCTGCTGATGTCAAGGCTAAGCTCCAGGAGGAATTCTGCGGCGGATTCTGTGACGATGAGCAGACAAAGGCTACTATCCATGCGATCTATGAGAAGTACGGATATACCTGCGATACACATACTGCTGTTGCAGTAAAGGTATACAACGACTACAGAGAGGCTACAGGCGACACAACAAAGACTGTTATCGCTTCAACAGCAAGCCCCTATAAGTTCAGTGCTGCTGTACTGGAGGCTCTCGAGGGCAAGGCTTCTGATATTGACGAGTATGCTAAGGTAGACAGGATCGCAGAGCTTTCAAAGCTGGATATCCCTGCTGCTCTTGCTGATCTTAAGAATAAGCCTGAGCGCTTCAGCGACGTTATCGATAAGGCAGACCAGAAGGATTACGTTCTCAAGGCTTTAGGTTTATAATAATGAGCCTGTTCGTTATCGGTGATCTTCATCTCAGCTTCAGCGATCCTTCTAAGACCATGAGCGTTTTTGCCGGATGGCAGGACTATCAGGAAAAGATCGGGAAGAACTGGCTGGAACTTATAAAGCCGGAGGATACAGTCGTGCTGGCCGGGGATATCTCATGGGGGATGTCTCTTCAGCAGGCATTGCCGGATTTTAAGTTCATACAGGAGCTCCCCGGAGAAAAGATCATCCTGAAGGGAAACCACGATTACTGGTGGACTACTATGAAAAAAATGGAGGACTTCCTTGCTGCTGAGGGACTTGACAGCATGAGGATACTCCACAATAATCACTACCGTTACGGAAATTACGGTATCTGCGGTACAAGAGGCTGGGTCAATATGCCAGGTGAGGTGCAGGACGAAAAGGTCCTCCGCAGGGAAGTGCAGCGCCTTGAAACATCGATACAGTCGGCGCTGAAGGAGGATCTCGAGCCGATAGTGTTCATGCACTATCCGCCGATCTTCGCAACAAATTTCAATTATGACATACTGGAGATCCTTTACCGCTATAAGATAAAGGATTGCTACTACGGCCATATCCACGGCCGCTCCGCACACGAACTCTGTGTCACAAACACCTATGATGACGTTAATTTTCATCTTATTGCAGGTGATTATTTACAGTTTGTTCCTGAAAAGGTGCTGTGAATTGTGCAATATGCAGAAGTGCGGAAAATCAGTAGAAAAATTTTTTTAAATGTGGTATAATGTACCAAGTATGTTATATAAATAATGGAGGAAACATAAATCATGAGCTTAAAATCATCAAACAAGACAGATGTGAATACTACAGAGTTAGTAATTTCTATTGACGCAGAAACTTTCGAGAAGGCTGTTGAGCAGGAGTATCAGCGCCAGAAGAAGAATATCCAGATCAAGGGCTTCAGAAAGGGCAAGGTTTCAAGAAAGCTTGCTGAGAAGACCTTCGGTGAGGGCGCTTTCTATGAGGGTGCTGTAAACGCACTCGTTGGTCCTGAGGTTGATTCTGCTGTTCAGGAGACAGGTCTTAATCTCGTTGACAGACCTAATGTTGAGGTTACTTCTATCGATAAGGAAACAGGTGTAGAGCTTAAGGCTATCTGCATCACAAAGCCTGAGATCGAGATCGCTGACTATAAGGGCATCAAGGCTCCTAAGAAGGTCAACGAGATCACAGAAGAGGATATCGACAAGCAGATCGAGATCATCAGAAAGAAGAACGCTCGTATAGTTTCCGTTGAGGACAGAGCTGCTCAGATGGACGATGAAGTTATCATCGACTTCGAGGGATTCTTCGGTGACGAGGCATTCGACGGCGGCAAGGGCGAGGATCATCCCCTTAAGCTCGGCAGCGGTGCTTTCATCCCCGGCTTCGAGGATCAGATCGTTGGCCACAATATCGGCGATGAGTTCGACGTTGTAGTTACTTTCCCTGAGGATTACCAGATGGAAGATTATGCCGGAAAGGAAGCTACTTTCAAGACAAAGCTCAAGGCTATCAGCTACGAGGAGCTCCCTGAGATCAACGATGATCTCGTTAAGGATGCTACTGAGTTCGATACAGTTGACGAGTACAGAAAGGACATCAGAGAGAAGATGGAGCAGGCTGCTGTTGAGCAGGCTGACAATAACTTCGAGAACGCTCTTATGAACGCTCTTATCGAGAAGGTTGACGCTCCTATCCCGAATTGTATGTTCGAGCACAGAATAGACGGTCTTATGCGTAACTTCGAGCAGCAGCTCCGCTCACAGGGCATGGATCTTAACCTCTACTTCCAGTACACTGGTATGGATATGGACTCCTTCAGAGAGACATACAGAGACAGAGCTGAGAAGGAAGTAAAGCTCCGCCTTGCTCTTGAGAAGATCGCTGAGTATGAGAGCCTTGAGCCCTCAGAGGATGATATCAACAGCGGCCTTGCTGACCTTGCTGCAGCTAACAAGATGGACGTTGAAACTATCAAGAAGTTCATTCCTCTTGATGATTACGTTGACGACCTCAGAGTACAGAAGGCTGTTGAGTTCGTTAAGGAGAATGCAGTAGTTGATAATACAATTGCTGAAGAAGCAGCTGAAGAAAAGACAGACGCTGAATAATCTTTATTCGACAGCTATCAACATAATAACAATGGTTTGTCCCACATATCTTTTGTGGGACAAGCGTTTTTAAGAAAGGGCGATGAATTTATGAGCAGTTTAGTACCATATGTTGTCGAGCAGACAAGCCGTGGAGAAAGATCATACGATATCTTCTCACGCCTTCTCAACGACAGGATAATCATGCTTTCAGATCAGGTGAATGATACTACAGCAAGCCTTGTTGTGGCTCAGCTTCTCTATCTCGAAAGTCAGGATACAGAAAAGGATATCTCACTGTATATCAACAGTCCCGGAGGATCTGTAACTGCCGGATTTGCGATATACGATACAATGAATTATATCAAGTGCGATGTATCAACTATCTGTATAGGAATGGCTGCTTCAATGGGAGCATTCCTCCTCTCAGCAGGTGCTAAGGGCAAGCGCTTTGCCCTCCCGAACAGCGAGATAATGATACATCAGCCCCTTATTGGCGGAGGCCTCGGCGGCCAGCAGACTGACATCATGATCCACGCAAAGAACCTGGAGCGCACAAGAGACAGACTTGAATCCATTCTTGCTGCAAATACAGGCAAGACTCTTGAGCAGATCCATATTGACTGCGAGCGTGACAATTACATGATGGCTCAGGAAGCTATGGAGTACGGCCTGATCGATAAGGTTATCGAGAAAAGGTAGGTTTTGTAAATGTCCAGTACTTTTAAATCCTGCACCTTCTGCGGAAAAGGCGAGAATCGTGTCGGAAGTATGTTTTCTGCCGGAAATGCCAATATCTGCGATGAGTGCGTAACATACTGCTATGAGATGCTCTACGGCACAGGAGTTACCAAGGCCAAGAAAAAGGCTGCTCAGGGCGGAAATGTTCCGATAGCTGAGATGACTCTCCTTAAGCCGGCAGAGATAAAGAATTACCTCGACGAATACGTTATAGGACAGGATGATGCTAAGATCGCTCTCTCTGTTGCAGTCTACAACCATTATAAGAGACTGCTCAGCATTGAGCAGAAGGGCTCAGAAGAAGAGGACGACGGAATAGAGCTCCAGAAGAGCAATGTGCTCCTGCTGGGACCAACCGGTGTCGGAAAGACTTTCCTCGCCAGCACTCTTGCAAAGCTCCTCAATGTACCCTTTGCTATGGCAGATGCTACTACTATAACAGAGGCAGGATATGTTGGTGATGATGTTGAGAACGTTCTGCTCAGACTTATCCAGGCTGCGGATTTTGATATCAAGTCAGCTGAGCGCGGCATTATCTATATCGATGAGATAGATAAGATAGCAAGAAAGTCCGAAAATACTTCCCTTACCCGTGACGTAAGCGGTGAGGGAGTTCAGCAGGCGCTCCTTAAGATAATAGAGGGAACTGTTTCAAATGTTCCTCCACAGGGCGGCAGAAAGCACCCGAATCAGGAGGTCATCCACATCAATACCAAGAACATCCTCTTTATATGCGGAGGTGCCTTCGACGGCCTCGAAAGCCATATCCAGAAGCGTATAGGAAAGGCTCCTATAGGCTTCGGCGGCGAGATAAATACCCACAAGGAGAGCAAGGAAAATATCTTCAAGAAGGTCGAACCCAAGGACCTTGTAAAGTTCGGCATGGTGCCTGAGTTTGTGGGAAGACTTCCGGTAATATCGGTGCTTGATGAGCTCAGCGAGGAATCACTTGTCCGCATTTTGACTGAGCCTAAGAATGCTCTGGTAAAGCAGTACAAGAAGCTCTTCAAGTATGATGATATCGAGCTTGAGGTTGAAAATGATGCCCTTGTTGAGATAGCAAAGAAGGCTCTCGCACTTAAGACCGGCGCAAGAGGACTTCGTTCGATACTTGAGGGAATTCTCACAAAGACAATGTTCACAGTGCCTTCTGATGCAAGTATCGGAAAGGTTACTGTTACTGCTGATTGTGTAGTTAACGGTACTCAGCCTGTTCTCATAAACAGAAGAAACAAGGTAGTTTCTGCGTGATATCGTAAAGCAATATTGTTAAAATGGCGCACATTGTGCGCCATTTTTAATAGAGGTCAGAAGCTATTCTTCGGGACTTTCTGACCTGAAAATACTGGAGGATATTATGGAATATATGAAAGAGTGCCGGCTTTGTCCGAGAAAGTGCGGCATTGACAGAACGGTCAGCAGGGGATACTGCGGCGCCGGGGATAAGATAATTGCCGCAAAAGCCTGCCTGCATAAATGGGAAGAGCCGTGTATAGCTTACAAAAATGGCGCAGGTACAGTTTTTTTCGCAGGATGCAGTCTTCACTGCTGCTTCTGTCAGAATAACAGTATAAGCAATGAGCTCTTCGGAAAGGAGATAACTCCGGAAGAGCTTGGGGAAATATTTCTGCGGCTGGAGGACATGGGAGCGGATAATATCGAGCTGGTCACACCTACACATTTCGTTCCGCAGATAATCTCCGCTCTTGACAGGGTGAAGTCCCGGCTGACACTGCCCGTTGTTTATAATTCCGGAGGTTATGAGCTTAAAGATACCATAAAAATGCTGCGGGGATATGTGGACATCTACCTTCCGGATATAAAGTATTTTTCGCCTGAGATCTCCGCACGCTACAGCAAGGCTCCGGACTATTTCGAGCGGGCCTCAGAGGCAGTCTTGGAGATGATATCTCAGGCAGGAAAGCTTGCGTATAACAGCGAAGGAGGCCTTCTTTCCGGTACTGTGATACGGCATCTTGTGCTTCCCGGCTGCCGGCATGATTCAATGGAGGTAATGAAATGGATAGGGGAGAACACCTCTCCGGAGGATGTTCTTGTGAGCATAATGAATCAGTATACTCCCTTTGACTTTGTCCCTGAGGTATTTCCGGAGCTTAAGCGCAGAGTAACAAAGATGGAGTACAACAGCGTGGTGAGATATGCCTCAGACCTTGGGATAAACGGGTTCACTCAGGAGAAGAGCTCCGCTTCTGATAAATATGTTCCCGATTTTGACCTCAGCGGTATCAATTAGTAAAACAGAAAAAATCGGATGTCCGGTGGATATCCCTATAATTCAGCATTTGAACGTATAGGGACTTCCCTGGGCTGTCCGGTTTATCCATAAAACTCCGGGCAGTCTGCTGACTGCTTTTTCTATTGAAATTTTTTCAGAATAAATGTCACAAACTCTTCACGATAAGTGTTATATTTAGTGAGACGTCTCAAAGAAGGAAGTGAAACAATGGATCGGAATGACAATCAAAAACTGAAAAGACTCTACGAGCTGTACGAGCAGCCTATGTACCGGATCGCATATGCGGTCCTGCATAACAGCTACCTTGCGGAGGATGCCGTATCAGAGGCATTTGTGAGGCTGATAAAAAGGCTTGACCGTATCGGCGATACTGACAGTCCGAAGACCAGAAACTACGTCATAAAAGTTATAAAGAGCACATCCATAAACATATACCGCAAAAACAAGCAGTTCTACATCAGAGAGCTTCCTATCGATGAGGAGACAATGCAGCTGCCTGATCCGCTGGTAAATGTTGAGGACAGAGTTCTCACCGAGGAAACAGACGAGCTCCTCAGCAGAGTCAATGGTATTGACAGGGAGATAATCCTGCTGAGATGCAGTGACGGTCTTTCATGGAGAGAAGTTGCAGGAAAAGTGTCACTAACCGAATCCAGTGTCCGCAAGAGATTTGAGCGGGCAAGAAAAAAGATCATTGAGACGAAAGGAGAAAAGAAGTATGGGAAATAATAAATTGCCAAAGGGCAAAGAATGGGACAGAATTGCTGAGGAGGCATTCAGCTCAGGAAGTACTCATATTTTCTCCGAAGATTACTGCCGCCGCCGTGCGGAATTATTGAGAGGAGTTACTATGAAAAAGACAAACTCTGTAAAAAGAAGATTCAATTCAAGGATAGCCGCTGCGGCCGCTGCCTTCATTATAATACCCGGAGCAACTATTGCCGGCACTCATTTTCTCACTCATCAGACAGATAATAACGATCATGCTGATGAGGTAGTCGTTGAGCCTACTGATATTGAGAGCACTTCCGTACTGTTTGAGGAGTCCTCAGAGGCAACAGAGGAAGCCTCAGAGGTGACCGAGGAAGCTGCTGAGGTGCGTCAGGTGGGAGAGTTCTTCCAGAGAAACAAGTGGTATGAGGACGAATTTGCCTGTGTTGATTCATTCACTATCGAGGATGTTGATCTTTCACAGCTGGACACAGACTGCATAGGACGTATGGAGGACTACAACCGTTTTGTCGATGAAAACGGCAAGCTAACAGCAAGAAAAGACCCCGACGGCTGGAAGCTTCTGAAGACTACAGTTACCTACAGAAATGATTCAGCCGAGCCCAGAGAGGTCTGCGTTGACTATTCTCTCTGCGGAATATCCTGCTATGACGGTGAACTGGAAAGATTCGAGCTGCTGGAGCCCTATATGTATCCCGACCTGTATGGCTGGTTCTCATTCAAGGTAACTGACGGCGAGCATGGCAGCAAAAATGAAGTTATCGTTGCTCCCGGAAGCACCGGTACAGTTGAGAGAGCAATGCTCATAAGAGAGCAGGACCTTGACAAGGAGCTTTACCTCTGCTTTGACTACGAAGTGAACGGTGCTCCGACACTTGGCAAGCCCTGTCAGTACAGCGTAAAGCTTCAGGACGGAAGCACACTGACTGCCGAAGATATGACAGTTCATGATTACGCAAGAGATGAACAGGCAGCAAGCAAGTTTGATTCACTTTACCATTCTTGTGAGGACCACAAGATAGAATACACAGTTATCCCCGAGGGCTATACTACCGGCGGACCTTATGAGGGTAAGTACCACAAGGAAGGCGAGGGCGGAGGCATATCACCTCTTGGTCTGGCAACAACCGATAATGTTGACGAGCTGAACAGTGCAATGACTAAGGAAATTGACCACGATCAGGCCTGGACATACGCGCTTGAAACTATAGATCCTGATACTCCAGATGTAGGAGTAATAGTTAACCACCGTCCTGACCCTGATACTCCGGACACTTTTAATGGCTATTTCGACAGGGATGTTCTTGTGAAGTTCAACGATACCTCTGATATAGCAGGCTATGTTGTAAGACTCTATGTATACTCTTCCGTTACCGAGGACGAGCTGAACCAGTTTATCAGCGGTATGAAGATAGTACCTGTTGAATGATCTCCATTCAATAATAAGCATGGGAGGCCAAAGGGGAGCCCCCTCTGGCGGATCGCAGGTTATATTTACGAGACTGTAATTTCAGGCTCGGTAACCATATTTTCCGCTAAGGGGAGCAGCCTAAAGGCCTCCCATTTTCGCCGTCAGAACTGGTTTCCGACTGCTTGACAAAAAGCTGGAAATCTGGTAAAATAATAAATGAGCAGACTATGCGGTAGCGGGAACGATTATAGTTCATGAGGAAAGTCCGGGCATCACAGGGCAGGATAGCTGCTAACGGCAGCCGAGGGCGACCTTAGGGCAAGTGCAACAGAGATATACTGCCTCACATCCGTGAGGTGATGGTGGAAAGGCGAGGTAAGAGCTCACCAGAGTGCTGGAGACAGTACTGCTATGTAAACCCTATCCGATGCAACGTCTATTGGTGCTTCATATCATAACGTCTGCCCGGCGGATATGAAGTAATGACGGCTCCAGCTTACCGGCGACGGTAAGCGTAGATAAATTACCGCACACGACAGAACCCGGCTTATCGGTCTGGTCACTTGAAAAGGGGAGCTTCGGCTCTCCTTTTTCCATGACAGGCAAACCTGAGACATTCCCTGGTTGACATAATACCTTGAATATGATAATATTATAAATGCTCGATTACAGATCCTGAAAGATAAAGGAGAGAGAACTTTGATATTACTTACCGCCCAGAATATTTCCAAGACTTATATGGAGAGAAAGGTCCTTGATGACGTCTCCTTCTTCCTCAACGAGGGTGACAAGGTAGGCATGATAGGTATCAACGGCACAGGAAAATCCACACTGCTTAAAATACTTGCCGGAGCCGAAGAGCCTGACAGCGGCGATATAATCAGGACTAACGGGATAAGGATATCATATCTGCCGCAGATACCGGAGTTTGGAAGCTCCGGAAGTATTCTGGAGCAGGTGCTTCTTCATCTCCCGAAGGACCTCAGACAGGCCAAGGAGTACGAGGCAAGATCTATACTGGAAAAGCTGGGGATATCAGATCAGGAGCGTGATATAAGTACTCTTTCCGGCGGAGAAAAAAGACGAGCAGGCATTGCCGCTGCACTTATACAGCCAAGTGATGTGCTTCTTCTCGACGAGCCTACCAACCATATAGACAATGTGACTGCTCAGCTTCTCGAAGACCTTCTTATGAAGTATCGGGGAGCCATAGTAATGGTCACTCATGACAGATATTTCCTCGATAAGATATGCAGCAGGATAGTTGAAGTGGATAAGGGAAAACTCTATCCCTGCGACGGAAGCTACAGCGATTATGTACTCCAGAAGGCTCAGCGTGAGGCCGATGCAGAAGCGGCTGAACGCAAAAACCGATCACTTTACCGCAGAGAGCTGGAATGGATAAGCAGAGGCGCAAGGGCAAGAGGTACAAAATCAAAGGACAGGATAGAGAGATTTGAGGCACTGAAAAATCGTGACATACCGGTTGCCGCAGAAAAAATGCAGCTTCAGTCGGTTTCATCAAGACTGGGAAAGAAGACCATAGAGATCGAAAATATAAGCAAGTCCATAGACGGAAAGCCACTCATAACTGATTTTTCCTATATTGTTTCAAGAGATGCAAGGATAGGTATAGTTGGTATGAATGGAGCAGGAAAATCCACTTTCCTGAAAATGATAACCGGGGAGGTCTCTCCCGATAAGGGGCGTATAGTTCTTGGAGATACAGTCAATATAGGCTATTTCTCCCAGGAATGTGAAACTATGGATCCCTCTGTGCGGGTTATAGACTATATCCGTGAGACAGCAGATATCGTCCGTACTCCAGACGGCACTGTTACTGCTGCACAGATGCTGGAGCGTTTCCTTTTCAATTCCGAGCTTCAGTGGAACCGTATAGAAAAGCTCTCCGGCGGCGAGAGAAAAAGACTATATCTGCTTAAGATACTTATGACTGCACCGAATATACTCCTGCTGGATGAGCCGACAAATGATCTGGATATTGCTACACTTACGATCCTTGAGGATTATCTGGAAAGCTTCAGCGGTGCAGTGATAGCAGTCTCACATGACCGCTACTTTCTTGATAAGACTGCAAATGAGATATTTGAATTCAGAAACGGCAGCTGTACCAGATATAACGGAAATTATTCCGACTATGCAGAGAGAGCTTCCGTAACATATTCCGATACTCAGAAGACAAAGAAAAAAGGCGAGAAAAAGGAACGTGTCTATACCGGTAAGACAAGGCTGAAATTCTCATTCAAGGAGCAGAGAGAGTTCGATACTATCGATGATGTTATCGCCGGACTTGAACAGCAGATCGCTGATACGGAAAAGGAGATAGCTTCAAACTCCTCGGACTATGTAAAGCTCCAGGAACTCTCTGATAAGAAGGAACAGCTTGAACAGGAGCTATCTGAGAAAATGGAGCGCTGGGTCTATCTCAATGACCTTGCTGAAAGGATAGCACGGGGCGAGCTTGTATGAACCGTATTGCCGGATACAGTGGATATAAGCTCAGGTTTACTGAGTATTAAAATACATAGTTTTAAAGGGCGCACATTGTGCGCCCCTTGTTTTTCTCAATATCTCAGCATCCGCAGCCGTTATTGTTGTCACAGCCGCAGCCGTTATTGCCGCAGCCATTGAAGAGGAGGATGAAGAGAAGTACGAGAAGGATGATGCACCAGCAGTTGTTTCCGTCAAAGCATGAGTTACACATAAATGAACACTCCTTAGAATAAATGATGTATTTGAGGCGCTTTCGTCTGCGCTTCATAGTACATAGTATGCTGCGGCAAAAAAAGTGTTACAAAAAAAGTCCGCCTGCTTCATTTCGACTGTTATCGCAGGAAAAACGTGGCATAATAGTTATGCAAAAGAGATAATGGAGGCAGGAAAAATGTTAAACACAGATAAGTTCAGCAGGAAAACTTTAAGACTCATTGAGGGCGCAGTGCGGTCCGCATCTGAGCTGGGACATACCTATATCGGCAGCGAGCATATGCTGCTTTCAATATCCGAGGACGGCTCCACAAAGGCTGCGGATACATTAGTTGAAAACGGTGTGGTCTATGATGAGCTTCGCAGAGAGATGATAGCACTGGTAGGACAGGGCTCTCCGACTATGCTGGATCAGCGAAGTCTAACTACAGCCCTGAGGCGGATACTGGACAATGCCTGCATGATAGCGGCAAGTGACAAAAAGAAACAGGCTGCTCCCGAACACCTGCTTGCAGCAATGATAAAGGAGTCATCGTGCAGCGCCTTTACGTTACTGAAAAAGCTGAATGCGGATATTGCCGGTATATGCGAAGGGTTGAACAGACTTACACCGGCGGATGTCAGTGCAGAGCTTTATGATTCCATAAAGCCTAAAGTGTCTCATCTGCCGAACCTGTTCCGTTATGGGCGAAATATCACGGACATTGCCCTGATAAAGAAAAATGACCCTCTGATAGGCCGTTCCGGAGAGATCGAAAGGGTAATGCAGGTGCTGGCAAGGCGGACGAAAAACAATCCCTGTCTGATAGGCGAGGCAGGTGTGGGAAAGACTGCGATAGTAGAGGGAGTGGCCGCTCTGTTTGTCAGAAATCTTGTTCCGGATTCTCTTAAAAACCGCTATATCTTCTCACTCGATCTGGCAGCTCTGCTTTCGGGAGCAAAGTACCGGGGAGATTTTGAGGAGAGGGTAAGAGCCTGCATGGACGAGGCTTCAAGTGCCGGCAATATAATCCTGTTTATCGATGAGATACACACGATAGTGGGAGCAGGTGCAGCAGAGGGAGCTATCGATGCTGCAAATCTTATGAAGCCGAAGCTGGCAAGGGGAGAGCTCCAGATAATCGGCGCCACCACCTTTGAAGAATACCGTAAGACCATAGAAAAGGATTCTGCACTTGAGAGGCGATTTCAGCCGGTGAAGGTCTGCGAGCCTGACAAAAACAGCTGTATACGCATAATCAGAGGCCTAAAAAGCAGCTACGAGAGCTTTCATGGAGTTGAGATAAGTGATGAGACCGCTGTACTGGCTGTGGATATGTCCATGAGATATATACCTGAGCGCTGCCTGCCGGATAAGGCAATAGATGTCCTTGATGAGGCCTGTGCCTGTGCAAAGCTCAGACGCTCCTCCGGGCTCTGTACAAGGGAGACGGATATAATAGATATGCAGGACAAGAAACTCCGGACAGAGACTATAAACAAGGTGATAAACAGCGGCAGGACTGAGGTGACTGCCGATGATATTTCATCAGTGATATCACTGAAGACAGGTATCCCTATCAGCAGGATAACTGCTTCTGACCCCAGCCGTATCGCTGAAATGCGCTCTGCACTTCTGAGCCGTGTAGTGGGACATGACAGGACTGTTGAAAGGATAACAAATGCCATATACAGGGCAAGGTCAGGGCTCAGGGACAGCCGCCGGCCTACAGCTTCATTTCTGTTTGCCGGTCCCACGGGAGTGGGGAAAACTGAGCTGGCAAAGGCCATTGCCGATAGTATGTTCAGCAGTAAGGACAGCTTTATCAGGATAGATATGTCGGAGTATATGGAGAAGCACTCTGTCTCAAAGCTGATAGGAGCGCCTCCCGGATATACCGGCTATGATGACCCCGGAAGCAATCTCTGTGAGAGAGTGAGAAGGAATCCCTATTCACTTATTCTTTTTGATGAAATTGAAAAGGCGGATATCGAGGTGCTGAATATCCTGCTCCAGATACTTGATGACGGTATACTCACGGACTCTTCTATGCGGCAGGTAAGCTTCCGGAGCTGTATAATCGTAATGACTACAAATATCGGTGCGGAAATGTTTACCGGCGGCGGAGCAGTAGGCTTTTCAGAGAACAGGGAAAGAGCTTCCGAGGAAAGAGTGCTGGAGGCGGTGAGAGGACATTTTGCTCCGGAGCTTGTCAACCGTATCGATGAGATAGCTGTTTTCGGAAAGCTTGGACAGGGGGATATCCTGGAGATAAGCCGTCTCGCACTCGAAAATCTGAAGGAGCGCTCCCGCCGTCTTGGGATAGAGCTTTCCTGCTCCGAGAAGGTAGTCGGCGCAGTGGCTGAGACTGCTGATACAGAAAAATACGGAGCCCGTCCCATAAGGCGCAGAGTGACTGAGCTTATCGAGGATAAGCTGGCGCAGAAGATAGTCTCCGGCGAGATAAGGTCAGGGGACAGCGTTTTTGCAGATACGGTTAACGGGGAGATAGTGCTGCTCAGTGAGCAAAGGGCGGAGATAAGGAATTAAAAAGCAGAAGGGCGCACAATAGTGCGCCCCAAATTATATCTATGACCGTTCACTGAGGAATATGGACACTCTGTTATCCAGCATCTCAGCACATTGCTCTGCGGAGCATTCATCGTTGAAATAGCGTTCAGTCTCCTCCATGATTATTTTCCGGAGCTCCTCGTCCATGCCGGATATGGAAGCAGTGGCCGTGGTCAGAAGGGTATTCAGGTACTCAAAATCCTCGTCAGAGAGAACAGTGGAGTAGGTTATTTCATAGCCGTCGTAGTTCATTTTCTCCTCTTTCCGCATATTGAGGTCCTCTCTCCACCTGTTCATCCAGTAGTTGTAGCTCACTTTAGTTACAGGGAGCTGCATGGTAAAGGTCTTTGAAGTTATCCTGTCGTCGTCCATGATATAATTCAGATATGCCCACGCTCCCTCCGGGCAGTTACTGTTGCGGAGTATGGAATAGAATCCTTCGTTGACACCGAATGTCGCACAGCCCTTATCGCTTGGATTTGAGAGTATTGTAATATCACTGATAGAATAGTGGTATTCAGCGGCACTGCTTATGAAATCCTGGAGATTGCCCATCCACATATTTCCTATCATTGCTTCTTTATTTTTCAGCATGAAGCTGTTTTCCTCTATGCTCATGCTATGCTCCTGGGGTGTAGCGTTCTGGTAGAAATCTTCTCCGAGAGGCGGCAGTAATCTTGCATTCCTGCAGAATTCCAGCCTGCGGATAAAATCATCGCAGTCGAAGTTACAGGAGTTATCCTCGAAGTCGATAAAGTCCTCATACATATACATACCGCAGAATACAGACATAGGGTCCTGCATCCATGAGTACTGTGTGGTCAGGTACATATCCTCCGGCATGGAGTCGTACACCTCAAAGAATCGGTCGAAGTCCCAGAAGGCATCATCACGGCTGATAATGTCCTTGTCCGCAAGAAAGATACGGTCGAGCTTAAAATCAGTTGGAATACCGTAGATATCACCCTTGTAGGTATATGCCTCAGCAATATTGGGCAGAAGGTCATCACGGGAGAGACCGCCGTACTTCTCATGGAGCTCGTCCAGACCCATGAATGCACCCAGGTTGGTATAGCGAAAAACGTCGTCCTCACGGCCTATAAACATATCAGGAGCGTCACCGGTGAGGATGTCGTTTCTGAGGTCGTCGGAATCATAGTCATACTCACGGTACTCCACCTTGTAGTCATCATTGAACCTTGCAAATTCATTTGCAAGCTCATAGTCGTGGGGATTTACAATGTTGTGCATACCCACAACGACAGTCTTGCGTTCTTCAACAAAATCATCAGGCCGGACTGTTAGTAAAGAGAGATATGAACCGCCTGTATCATTGGAGGCAAGCAGGTATTTTCCCTTGTCCATAGGAGCGATACTGAATACACTGCCTGCGTCGATAAGAGATGAGGCAAAGTCTATTATCTTCTGGAGGCTGCAGTTCTTTGTCAGGCCGTAGTAGCCGTCTTTCAGGACGATATAGCAGAGATACTCGTCATCTCCGGGAAAGGGCGGACGCTGTATGGGGGCAGATATGTCAAATGGTGTAGGAGATGATGGCGGAGCGAGAGTATCGCTGTCAGCAAAGCCGTAGCCTGTGTGGTTGTTGAAGTTGACTATACGTCCGTCTGAGGCGCTGATATAGTAGTTATTGAAGTCAACGTCAGCATGGGCAGTGACCTTGCCGGAGCTGTCTATTTTCAGAGCATTATTGTTGGTACATAGGATATAGTCTTCACCTGCTTTAGAAAAGCTCTGGAAGAATGTGTCGCCGATGCTGTAGTAGCTTTCGATACCGGTGATGTCCTTCTGTTCAATGAGATTCAGGTCAGCGTCATATTCGGCAATGATGAAGGAAATATCCTCATCATCAGCAGTTCTGTTTATTACTTTTTGAAAGTCGGTGCAGTGCATCAGCAGTGCAGTGACAGTACCGTCCGGGTTGAAGTCGATGAAGTCAAGCTCTGTGTCTTCCGGTATCTCTATGGCATAGCTGCCGGAAAAAGTGAAGTCACTGGTGAAGTCTCCTGCCCGTAGCTTATTGTAATGGTCTTCGTACAATACCTTTATACCGCCGTTTTCACTGACGTGCATAGTACGGGGCATACCAATTTCTTCCGGCAGGGACAGACGCTCCTCCTTGTACAGGGTCTGAGTTATCACCGGGTCCGGGACAGCATTTTCAGCTGTGGACGAGTCGGATTTTTTTCCGCATGAAACTGCGGAAAGGAAAAGTGCCATAGTGAGTGAAAGTGTGAACAGTTTTTTCATAGTGAGCCCTCCTTATGCGTTTTCTGCAAGATAAAGTGAAATGCGGTTCTGGAGCATTTCAGCACATTCTTCTGCTGATGTTTCGCCGTTTATGAAGCTGTCGAATTCCTCTTTTATCATATCTGAAATAACATGGTCATTGCCTGCTAAGGCAGTATGTTTTAATATGAACTCTTTCAGTTTTTCAAGTTCCTCGTCGGAGATATTGCAGCTGTATTCCACTCTGTAGCCGTTGTGGACACTGCTTGTTTTTTCCCATTCATTGATCTGTTTCTGTTCTTTTTTACATTTTTCGTCGAATGCTTTTTTATTCGCAGCGAATGTTGGGAACAAACCTGACTGATAATCATAGCTCATGAGGTAGCTTGCAAAATCCCAGCCGCCCTCGGTACAGTCTCCGCCCTGAACAACAGAAAAGAGAATAGAGTTTCCGGCCTGGATATTTCCGGCAGCATTTTTATTCGGGACAGTGAGCCAGGTCACATCTTCCGGAGCATAGCCATACAGGGCGCAGTTCTGATAAAAAGACTCTATATCCCATATAGGACGGCCGAAAAGCATGGCCTCATGTTTTTTTATGCGGTGAGCGTCCTCTTCGGCATCCATAGCCATTTCCTCTTCTGTCATGCTTCCAAAATCCTTATCCTCGATGATATTGACATTTTTGATGAAGTTCAGCACTCGGATAAATTCGTCACTGTCGAAATTGCAGGTGCCTCTTTCGTAGTCTATCCAGTTGGAGAGGTTGTTCTGGACAAGGAAATAATATACATCGTCTCTGCGCCGGAATATCCACTGGGAGCCGAGGTACATATCATCCGGCATATTCTCAGCTATATCGAGGAATTCATCCACATTCCAATAACTATTCTCCGGCCCTACTACTTCCTTGTCGGCAAAAAGGGGATCCAAGGTGAAAGCAGTACACATTGAGTAAAGTCCGCCCTTGTAGGTGAGGGCCTCAACAACGTTCGGCATCATTTCGTCAGGGGAGATACCACCGTATTCAGCGTACAGCTCATTCATATCCGCAAAAGCACCGAGGTTCACAAACTTTGGCATTATATCGTAGTCGGTATAAATAAGGAAATCGGGGCTGTCTCCGGAGAGGATATCATTGCGGATAGAGTCGGTATCATTGTAATTCTTTACCTCAACCGCATAATTATCGCTGTAGCGATTGTACTCAGCGGCGGCATCAGCGATATCGATAGTGTATCCGCCTTCATAGCTGCCTGCGATCACCTTCTTCTGACTGGGCACATAGTCATCGGGGCGGATAGTGAGAGCACATAGGTACTGCCCCTTGTTTCCGGCATTGTAGAGCAGAAATTTTCCCTCACCGACGGGAGTAATGGTACGCACCTCAGAGCCGGAGATATTGGATTTAAGGTAGTCGATGAGCTTTGTCATCTCGCCGTCGGCAGTCATGCCGTAGAAGCCGTCTGTGAGGTAAAAGTACATGGTATACCCCAGTGAGCCGGTGTCAGCGCCGTTCATGGTTTTGTTATCCAAATAGGGAGTCAGCTCGCCCGGGAGATTGAAGGGAGCGTCCGTATCTGCCACAGCATATCCGTTGAAATCACAGTAAAGGAGCTGTCCCTGAGAGTCGCAGATATAGGTATCGCCCATATCATATTTTCCGATGTCGATTATCTCACCGCTGCCGTCCACTAAGACCATGGCCTCGTCAGTGGTTATTAGGTAGTTCTCGCCGCAGGGAGCAAATCCGCTTATGAAATGCTGGTCGGCATAGCTGAAACAGCGGTCATCTGCGACTGTGAATGAGTCGATAAGCCTGCCATCCTTGCCGTAGGAGCTGACAGTTATGGTCACAGTTCCGGTCGCATAATATTTTTCCCATGCTGACTGCTCCTGTTCAGTTTCATCCGGTCTCAGCGACTCATCAAACTCAACGGAATGGTTGAGGATATGGGTGACACCATCAGGGGAGACAAAGCAGCGCAGGTTGGAGTTCTCGGAAAAATCCCCTTCAAGCTCCGAATTGCTGATGCACTGGAAGTCCTCATCATATATGGCTATACGGAAAACTGAATCCGTGCTGCTGTATATCATTCTTGTACCGACACCGTCGATATAGGCTATATCAGTAAGACCTGAGAAGTCCTCGGGCCAGGAAAGCTTTTCCATTTTGTACATAGTCTGGGTCACCTGGGAGATCTCGGCAGGGGCAGCTGAAAGGCTGCTTTTTGTTGAACAGGAGCAGAATCCTGCAATAGTCATAAGTGACAATGATAATGCGATAAGTTTTTTCATAATAATACCTCCTGAAAAAGTTAGTTACCATAAGTGATTTCAGCAGCAGGAAAAAGACGAAGTAATACAGCTTTTTGTATGAGTGCACAAATCAAATAGGGGATAATAGTGCAATACTTATAATCCTGGATCGATCAGTTAAAAAGTCAGAGTTCAATACTTTGAAAGATATTGCTGATTTTCGGTCTCCTCTTGATTCCCGGCGGGATATATGGTAGAATATAGGCAGAAGGAGTTCCTGCTTTAGGCGGCAGGAGCAGAAAACGGAGGTAGGATAATGAAAAAAATTACAGCGCTGACTGCATCTGCGGCTGTGTCTATCGGCATGACATCAGCCCTCACGTCAGTACCCTGTGCGGCAGAGGACACATCATCACCTGTCAGGATAATGTGTATAGGCGACTCTATCACTGACGGCTACGGCACTGCCGGCTCCTACAGGAAATTTCTCTGTCACGGACTTGCCGTGAAGGGATTTTCAGTAGACATGACAGGCTCAAAGGGCGGAGGCTGGCTGCCGGAATACACAGATGAGGTCACCGGTGAGACCTTCTCCTATGATGATGAGAATACCGGATACAGCGGCTATGCGATAAAGGAGTACAGCGGCAGGAACGGCATATATGAGACACTTGTTTCCACAGGCTGTCTATCAGCGGAGCCGGATATAGTCATATTGCAGATAGGTACTAACGATGTGATAGACCGCTATGAGCTTGATTCTGCCGGGGAGAGACTGTCACAGCTGATAAGCTATATCCTTGGCAATATCCCTTCGGATTCAGCACTTTTTGTTACTACTATCCCTGACCTTGAACCAAACAGGAAGGATGTTTACGACTGGTTCGGAAACTATCGTCATACCGCCGACTGGCAGACCTTTTTCACGGACGAAGAGGCTGCTGCGGCAGTAAACGGAGCTGTGGAAAAATATAATTCCGATCTGAAAAACACAGTCATATCCATGCAGTCAGAGCACAGCAATCTCTATCTTGGCGACGTAAACAGTGTGATAACCGATACTGCTTCACAGCTTAAAGACGGAGTTCACCCGAATGATACCGGCTTCCGTCTTATGGGAGAATACTGGACGGGTATCATCAGCGAACATCTCAGGCCAGGCAGCATTTCTGAGAAAGAATGGCGTATGAGTGACGCAGTAAGGCTCTCGAATTACCTGCTTGGCCGGAACAGTACCGGCTTCACACATGAAGAGTATATCAGGTATGATCTTGACGGGGACGACTATCTCAGCGGTTTTGATCTGACACTTCTTCGCAGTGAGATCCTGGAAAAAATCATCAGCGCCGGTCCATATACTGAATAACTGTTTTCAAGCCTCCGGAACAATCCGGGGGCTTTTTTGTATAAAATGTGTAAATACGGCGAAATATAGACGATATGAGGCCGCCTGCCTTGACAGTCAGGCGAAAAACGGATATAATGTAATATGTATTACTGTGCAAAGCAGAGAACGGAGGAATGATATGTTGAAAAAATTCTTTATAAATGCTCTTTTCGGTGCCGCTGCCGCTGCAGCTGCTCTTGCCGGAGGTCTGACTGCTTCTGCGACAACTGTTGAAGATGTAATGGCCGAGGCCCGTAAATGGGGTTACCCTGAGAGTACGATCCAGGACGGATATAATTACTACCTTCGGGATCCTGACAGCTATGATTCTGATGATTTCGACCTGGCTATCTCTAAGATACGCAGTGCCGGAAACAATCTTATAACCACAGGTCCGCAGAATAAGGGCGGATTCACAACTACTGTCACTACAACTGCTGTACCTGCTGAGACTACTACAGCTCCCGCAGTTACAGACAAGACCGGGAAAACAGTCACCACCACAAAGCCTGCTGCCACAGAGCCGCCAAAGAATGATCCTTCCGGAAAAAACTCAGTTATAACACTGACCATGCCTGACGGCTCAACCTTTACAAGAATAAGCAAGGAGGAGTTCATCAAGCTTTCATATGAGGAAAAAAATGCCTATATAGCCACATTTACTCCGGAACAGCAGCAGATAATAATCGATAACCTCTCTCCTGAGGAGTACCGCAGCCTGCTGAAGCAGCTTCCATCTGACCAGAAGCTTGAGGTAATTGACGACCTCTCCAAAGCAGTTGAGGCTATGGGTATGAATCTGACAGTTGAGGAGCTCACAGATGATTCTCTCTCAGTTGCTATGAGAGATGACAGCGGCTCACTTATCGGAGTTTCCAATGCCGGCAGTCTTGTTGAGGATACAGGCTATGACAGAAGAAATATTTTTGCTGCCGCAGGAGCTCTCTTCCTGATTTCAGCAGCTGCCGCACTTGCAGTTATCCGCAGAAGCTTCAGAAAGGACGGAAATGCAGAGCCAAATGAGTAATAACAAAAAGAAAAACAGCTTAGTACTCATACACATCGCCACACCTTTTATCATACTGGCAATGTGTGTGGGAATACTTCTTATCGTATCGATAAAGCCCTCTGACAAGCTTAAGGTCTATAAGAATCTTGTATTCATGGACGAGCTGAAGCTCAATCCGGATGATGAGGCTATCGGGCTTAAGATAAAGGATAATACCATAATCGATGACTATAAGGGCACAACATCCGATAAGGGAGAGTTCATCCGCCCTGTATTCGGAGAGATGTATGCCATCATAAAAAGCGATAGCTTTGACCTGAGTGTTCCTGTATACTGGGGAAGCGATATCGAACTCTTTGAGAGAGGTGCCTGCCAGGCTACAGGGTCCGTTATAGTCGGTGATGAGGGAAATACAGTCATCAGCGCTCACGAGGACACCTTCTTCTCACAGCTCTCAGAGCTGAAAAAGGGAGACACACTTACTGTTTCCACAAACTACGGTGAGTTCACCTATACCGTCAGGGAGCTTATAAGCTTTAAAAAGGACAACAACAAGTATGTTAATCCTTCAAAGGATACAAGACTCACTCTTTATACCTGCAAGAAGGATGTACTCGGTTCATCGGATGAACGTATAGGCGTTATCTGTGATCTGACGGAAAAGAAATTCTATGTAACGGAGGAGGCTTCAAATGAATAAAGTAAGCACATACCTCCTTTCACTGATACTCTCCATACTCCTGGTGCTTGCACTTTTTGGCAGTGTTGCTATGTCAATAGCAGATATCAATGTGACTGCAAAGAAGGCGAAGGCGCTTGCAGAGAAAAAAGATGTATCAGCAAAGATACTGACTCAGATAGACAAGTATTACCGTGAGCAGTCAGCCTCAACAGGTATACCTGCCAGCGTGTTTACGGATAATATCTCAGAGGAGTATATCCAGTCTGTTCTGGAAACCTATATAGACGGCACTTTCACATCCCTGAAAGAGGATCATTCCCTTAACGTCAAGGTGCCTAAGAATGAAGCTATGGAGTTGGCACTTGATACCTTCTTCAATGATTATGCCGACAGCACCGGATACGAAAAGGATGAAGCTTTCTACAACAAGCTTGAGACCACCAAAGCAAATGCATATAAGTATATAGGAAGTGCCTGTGATATCTACAAGGCATCATCCCTCGGAAAGCACGGCCTGCTCAGAAAGGCTTCAAAGATTTACATGCTTCGTCCGCTGCTTACATTTGCCAGTGTGGGAGGAGCAGTTCTGCTGATGCTGTTCATACTTGCAGTCAACCGCAGGGACAAGAAGACCTTCCTCTACTGGACAGGAATATCCGCAGTTATAGCAGGTATTTTCGGAACAGTTCCAAGCATATATCTTGTGGGAACTAAATATTTTGATTCCTTCTCGATAAAACAGCCCCAGGTATTTATAGCATATACCACATCGATGTACAGGCTTACTGAGGCATTTATGGCAGCCTCGATAGCACTCTTCGTCATAGGAGCAGCACTTATCGTAATGTATGCTGTGTTCTACGGAAAGCACAAGCATCTCTCGGAAAATGATCCGGTGCTGAGCATTCCGGGATCAGAAAAAAATGAAAGCAAAGAGAAGAAAAATATTGACTAACTCATTTTTTGATGATATAATGGTCTTAACCGGCTCTGACCGGAAATAAAAAAATATATAGGAGGCAAACAAAATGACAAAAACATCAATCAAGAAGTATGTGGCTGAAGCTATCGGTACCTGTGTACTGGTACTCGTCGGCTGCGGTACAGCAATGATCACAGGAGGTGCCATTATTACAACAGCTTTTGCATTCGGTCTTGTTATCGTTGGCATGGCTTACTGCATCGGCAACATTTCAGGCTGCCACATCAACCCTGCTGTATCATTTGCAGTATGGCTCAACAAGGGAATGTCCAACCGTGATTTTGGCTGCTATGTTGCATCACAGTTTGCAGGCTCCCTTATCGGTACTGCTCTTCTCAGATTTATATTCGATCTCGGTGATATCTGTGATGCAACTACTCCACCGAAAGAAGAATGGGGAATGGGTGCAAACACACTCAAAGGTGTAAACGACAACATCCTCGCAGGACTGATCGTTGAGATAATCCTTACATTCATCTTCGTTATGGTAATTCTCGGTGTTACTTCAAAGAAGGCTAACCACGGCTCATTCGGAGGCCTTATCATTGGTCTTTCACTGACAATGGTACACATCCTCGGAATCGGTCTTACAGGTACATCTGTAAACCCTGCAAGAAGCCTCTGGCCTGCAGTTTTTGCAACGGGCGATGCTCTTTCACAGGTATGGATATTCCTCCTTGCTCCTATGGCAGGTGCAGCTCTCGCAGCTTTCACTTACAAGTGGCTTGAATCTGACCAGTGAGCAGGATAATAAAATATGATTGAAGGGCGGCTTCGGCCGCCTTTTTCTTTATCAGAATTTCAGGGCAGCCCTTAGTATATTTCCTTTCGGTTTTTTTCTGTACAACGTTTCTGCGTTGTACAGGCAGGCTTTTCAGACTTATTGTGGAGGCCGATATTTTACTGTGAAAGGAAAGTGCTTATATGATCTCGATCAGAAACAGCCGATTCATCAGATTTGAGGAGGGCGCTGCTATAGTAAGGGCTGAGCTTGATGTGGACACAGCTGCGGAGCTTCCTGCATACGATTTTATTGCAGGTCAGTGTCTCGCTCAGGGAAGCATTGCCCACGTTGTCACTACCGGAGAGTTTTTCTGCCTTGCAGGTGACAACAGCTGGTACAATCAGGATGGCAGCAACGCTGAAGATTATCCGGTAACACCAGAGGAGGAGCAGGATGCTGAGACATGATATCCTGATGAGAACAGGAAGAAAAGCAGCCCCTTCGGATACCTTTACGGAGATGGCTGCAAGAAGATTCTTTCCGGAGAATGTTCTGCCTAAGGAATATTCAAGGGTGAAGTATCTCGAAAGCTCCGGCACTCAGTACATCGATACCGGATGGAGATATGATATCGGGGATACATCTCAGAAACAGACAAATTATAATATCCAGTGCAAGTGTTCGTGCAGTGAAAACTATTCAGTTTTCGGGAGCAGAGACTGCTTCAATCTCCGTGGGAACAATGGAGCAATGTGGTTCCGTGGCTACACCTATTACTCAGGATATAGTTTGCAGACCGATGTCCCTACAGGAAATACCCCAGTGGAATGGCAGTACAACAATGAGATCCTCTATGCGGACGGAGTTCAGAAAGGAGAACTTAGCAGGAGCTCCGGAAGCGGCGGAGATGAGCCCATATACATTTTCGGACGCTATAATCCGTATACCGGCCCTTATTGTGAGAATATGGGCGGAACAGTCAGGATCTACAATTTCAGCGTTTCTGAAAATCCTGCGGGAAGTCCTGACAGAGTAACACCTATAGTTGACCTGTGGCCGTGCGTGAGAAAGTCGGACGGCAAACCTGGAATGTATGATTTCGTATCCGGAAATTTCCTCGTAAACATCGGCACTGGAGAGTTCTCTACAGATCGTTCCTCAGCAAAATGAGGGAAGGGCGGCTTCGGCCGCCTTTTTTTATGCATAGCCGCCTTAGACGCTGTCAGCAGCTCCCTCTCTGCTTGACAATGGGGAGCAAAGGACTTATAATATATGTTGATGAATAGTAATATTTTGACATACTGATAAGAGCAGGAGGAGAGAAAATGGAGGAGCTTTATATCTACCGTGGAGCAAAAAAGCTGCGCTGCGGCTATACCACAGGCACCTGTGCTGCTGCGGCATCAAAGGCTGCGGCTGAAATGCTTTTATCCGGGAAAAAAGTCAGCAGCACCGAGCTTGTAACTCCTTCCGGAAACAGGCTTACGCTTAGTATCGAAGCTCCTGAGCTTTCTGAGGATCATGCTTCCTGCTCTGTGATAAAGAAAAGCGGCGATGACCCTGATGTTACTGACGGGATAATGGTCTGTGCTGATATATACAGGACTGCCGGCGGTATAGAAATAACCGGCGGGGAGGGAGTTGGGACAGTCACAAAGCCGGGACTGGATCAGCCTGTTGGAGAATCAGCCATAAATTCCGTACCCAGAAGGATGATAACAGAGGCTGTCAGAGAAATGGCGGAGCTGTATGAGTACAGTGGCGGTTTCAGGATAATAATATCAGTTCCTCAGGGCAGGGAGCTGGCCAGAAAGACCTTCAATCCCAGAATGGGCATAGTGGGCGGTATATCGATCATCGGGACTACTGGCATAGTAGAGCCCATGAGCAGCCGTGCGCTTGTGGAAACTATCAGGACGGAAGCTAATATGCGAAAGGCTGCCGGATACCGTTATCTTCTGCTGACAGTCGGGAATTTCAGCGAGGACTTCATAAAACTGAGAGCCGGAGAACTTTCTGAGCGCACAGTCACCTGCAGCAACTTCATCGGTGAGGCACTGGATATAGGACTTTCACTTGGCTTTGAGGGGATACTCCTTATCGGACATATGGGAAAGCTGGTCAAGCTTGGGTCAGGGATAATGAATACCCATTCCACATATGCAGACGGCCGGATGGAAACACTTATGGCCTGCGGAGTGCTTGCAGGAGCAGATAACAGAGTCCTTTCACAGCTGGCAGGATGTGCAGTGACAGATGCAGCACTTGACATACTTTACAGCAGCGGCGAAGCAGAAAAAGTGCTTGCAGTGCTTGCTGAGCGTATAGGATATTATATGTCGGCGAGAGTAAGAGGAGAGATATTGACGGGAGCAGTGGTGTTCTCGGAAAAGCATGGTCTTACTCTGAAAACCGGCTCTGCTGACAAACTTATAGAACTTATCTCGGAGGAATGAAATGGTCAATTTTGTAGGAGCAGGCTGCGGAGCGGCCGACCTTATAACAGTTCGTGGAAAAGCACTTATTGAGGCAGCTGATGTGATAATATATGCCGGTTCACTTGTGAATCCGGAGCTGCTTGGATATGCGAAGGAGGGCTGCCGTATCTTTAACAGCGCCCATATGACCCTCGATGAAGTCATTGATGTCATGGCAGGTGCCGAGGCAGACGGACTTATGACGGTAAGGCTGCATACCGGAGACCCCAGCATATATGGAGCAGTGCGTGAGCAGATGGACAGGCTCACAGAGCTGGGGATAGAGTATCAGATATGTCCGGGAGTAAGCTCATTCTGCGGAGCAGCTGCCGCTCTGAGGGCGGAGTATACGCTGCCGGAGGTCTCACAGACAGTTATACTCACACGCATGGCCGGACGTACTCCTGTACCGGACAGTGAGAGCATAGAGAGCCTTGCTGCACATCACAGTACAATGGTGATATTTCTCAGTACAGGAATGCTTGCTGAGCTTTCGGAGAGACTTATCAGCGGAGGGTACTCTCCGGATACTCCTGCGGCGATAGTATATAAGGCATCATGGCCGGACGAGAAGGTGCTGAGGTGTAAAGTCGGTACGCTTGCTGAGACTGCTGAAAAAAACGGTATAAAAAAGACAGCTCTGGTAGCAGCAGGGGATTTTCTCGGAGACGATTATTCCCTCTCAAAGCTCTATGATCCGGCATTTGAGACCGAATTCCGGAGGGCTGCCGGGAAATGAAGATAAAGATGATATCTGTTACCGAAAACGGACGTCTCCTCTCCGAAAGGATAGCCGGTGCTCTTGAAGGACATGAGACCGAGAGATTCTGCTTTCACAGGCATTCTGGCAGCAGCTGCCGGAGTTTCAGTGACCTTTCGGAGCTTGTAAGTGAGATATGGGAAGATTCCGGAGCTTTGATATTTGTATGTGCCTGCGGTATAGCGGTCAGGAGCATAGCCCCCCATATCAGGAGCAAATTCAGTGATCCGGCGGTAATAGCAGCCGATGACTGCGGAAAATTTGTTATACCGCTTCTCTCAGGACACGTTGGCGGAGCAAATGCGCTGGCTGAGAAGATAGCCTCAGCTATAGGCGCACAGGCAGCTGTCACTACTGCCACAGATGTGGGCGGACGTTTTTCTCCTGACAGCTTTGCAGCAGCAAACGGACTTATTATAGGTGACCCCGGAGCTGCTAAGGAGATAGCCTCGGCTGTTCTTGCCGGAGAAAGGATAGGTCTTGCTTCTGAGTACTCATGTGTGAATATGACTCCGGAGATAGCTCCGGGAGAGGAGTGCCGCTGCGGCATATATATCGGTGAAAAAACGGCCGAAGCACCGTTTCCTGTGACACTTCAGCTCATGCCGAGAAATATCGTTATCGGTATAGGCTGCCGGAGAGATACAAGTGCAGAGGCAGTCGAGGAGACCGTGCTTGAAGCGCTGGGCAGAGCAGGGATATCTGCCGGACGCATATGCTCTGCGGCGACGGTGGATATCAAGGCTGACGAGGAGGGAATACTGGGATTCTGCCGCAAATACGGCATAGAGCTTTCCGTGTTCACTCCTGAGGAACTTATGGACACACCGGGAGAATTTACGGCCTCACCCTTTGTTGAGAAGATAACAGGTACGGACAATGTCTGCGAGAGAAGTGCAGTAAGGCTAAGCGGCGGAGCTCTTGTGATGAAAAAATACGCAGGCAGAGGTGTTACCGCAGCCGCAGCAGAGATACCGGTAACTTTGGATATGGAGAAGAAAGTTTTATGATGTTATATATAGTCGGATTCGGAGCAGGCAGTCCTGAGGGGATGACAATCGCCGCAAGACAGGCTCTTGAAAGCAGCAGCCTTATAGTTGGGTACACAGCCTATATCGACCTGCTAAGAGACCTGCTTCCGGATAAGGAGCTGGCCTCAACAGGCATGAGGCAGGAGCGTGAAAGAGTGGAGCTTGCTCTCAGAGAGGCTCAGCAGAGGACAGTGTCGCTGGTGTGCAGCGGGGACTCTCAGCTCTATGGCATGGCAGGACTTGCCTATGAGCTGAGCCCGTCTTATCCCGGGGCTGAGATATCTGTCATACCCGGAGTAACTGCGGCATTCAGCGGCGGAGCAGTCCTTGGTTCACCTATGACGAGCGATACTGCGCTGATAAGCCTTTCAGACCTCCTCACTCCTATGGAGAAGATTGTCAGGAGACTTCGCTGTGCGGCTGAGGGAGATTTTGTTATAGCGCTGTACAACCCGTCATCAAAAAAGCGTGCTGATTATCTCCGGAGAGCCTGTGACATAATTCTTGAGTACCGTTCCCCTGAGACAGTCTGCGGATATGTTCAGAATATAGGACGTGAGGGAGAGAATTACAGGATAATGACACTAAGTGAGCTGCGGGAAACTTCTGTAGATATGTTTACAACAGTGTATATCGGAAATTCTGATACAAAAATAGTTAACGGGAAAATGGTGACACCGAGGGGTTACCGCAATGTTTAAGGTGCTTATATTCGGCGGCACTACCGAGGGCAGAGAGCTTGCGGAATTCTGCTGCCGCAACGGTATCAGCTGTACAGTTTCGGTTGCCACTGATATGGGAGCTTCTTTGCTGCCTGAGGCTGCGGATGTCTCCTGCGGCAGGCTGGACAGCATGGCGATGTGTGAAGCTATAAAGGAATCCGGAGCTTCAGTTGTGGTGGACGCTACTCATCCGTTTGCAAGGGAGGCAACTGATAACATCCGCAAAGCCTGCGGTGAGACCGGTGTCACCTGTCTGCGGCTGCTGAGGGACAGCACTTCTGTAAAGGGGAGGACTGCTGCAAGTATAGCAGAGGCTGTGGAGATGCTCAGCCGCAGCAATGCTGCGGTTTTGTCCGTACTGGGCAGCAAATCCCTGCCGGAGCTGGCGGCTCTCAGGGACTGCCGGGAGAGAGTATGGCTGCGGCTCCTTCCCTCTGAGGGTATAGAGGAGCACTGCCGCAGTCTTGGATTTGATGTGAACAAGCTGATACTTGGAAAGGGACCGTTTACGGTCAGCAGAAATATAGAGCATATAAAGCTGAGCGGTGCAGAGGTTCTTCTTACAAAGGAGAGCGGAGCTGCCGGAGGTTATCCTGAGAAGGCTGAGGCTGCAGAAAAATGCGGGATAGAGCTGCTGACGGTGCTCCGGCCAAGAGAAAGCGGGATGAGTGCAGAGGAGATAAGGTCTGCGATAATGGAGCTGAGAAAGGAGAATGGAGAATGAAGGTGTGGATAACCGGTACCGGAATGGAGGGGGAGCTGACTCTTACTGCGGAGGCACGGAAAGCAGTTGAGGAGGCGGATATCCTTATCGGTGCAGAGCGTATGACAAGACCCTATTCCGGCCTTGGAAAGCCTGTATTTACAGCTTATAGATCCGAGGATATAGCAGCTGTCATCAGCCGTGAGCAGGTATCATCAGCAGCAGTTCTCATGTCCGGGGATACCGGATTTTTCAGCGGCACCAAAAAGCTCCTCCCTCTCCTTGAGGGACATGATGTAAGGGTGATCGCAGGTATCTCCTCGCTTTCATACTTCTGCGGACTTACAGGCCAGTCATATGAGGATATGAGGTGCATATCCCTTCACGGAAGGGACTGCGGGATAGCAGTCAACGTCAAGCTTTACGGAAAGTGTTTTTTTCTTCTTGGCGGAGATACTGATGCTGCCGGTGTGTGCCGCAGACTTACTGATTACGGCCTGGGAGAATCGATTGCAGTAATAGGTCAGGAGCTTGGCAGCAGCCGTGAGAAGATATTCAGAGGTACTGCCAGAGAGCTGGCGGATATAGCTGCGGAGAAGCTTTGCGTAATGACAGTAAGTTATCCTGACCGCCTCAGATATCTTCCCTCTGCTATGGATGACAGCGAGTTTATCCGTGAGAATATCCCCATGACGAAGTCAGCAGTAAGAGGGAGCGCAGTATCATGGCTCCGTATAGAGCAGGACAGCACCTGCTGGGATATAGGCTGCGGAACAGGTTCAGTATCCGTGGAAATGGCATACCGCTGTCCTATGGGTAGGGTATATGCCTTTGACAAAAAGCCGGAGGCGGCTGTACTCACTGAAAAAAATGCCCGGAAGCATGGCTGTGATAACATAGTCGTGACTGAGGGCAGCTGCCCTGAGATACTGGAGGCTGCTCCTGCACCGGATAAGGTATTTATAGGAGGCAGCTCAGGCAGGATAGAAGAGATATTTGCGGCAGTCAGAAGAAAAACAGACTGTGCGGACGTTGTTGTGACAGCTGTCTCACTGGAGACCCTTGAACAGGCTTCTGCTGCTTTCAGGGAGTACGGTGCGAGTCACGAGATAACACAGATAGCTGTTACAGAGACTTCAAGGATAGCCGGTCATACGATGCTTCATGCACAGAATCCGGTATTCATTATCCGTGGGAGGCTGACATGAGAAGGTTTATGATAGCTGGTACCCGGAGCGGCTGCGGAAAGACAACGATAACCTGTGCGATACTTGCCGCACTGAAAAAGCGTGGCCTCAGAACAGTATCCTTCAAGAGCGGACCGGACTATATCGACCCCATGTTTCATCGTAAGATGATAGGCTCCGGAGCCTACAATCTTGACAGCTTTTTCTGTGACCGTGATACGCTTCTCTTCATACTGGATGAATACGGAGCAGGAAGTGATATTGCAGTAATGGAGGGAGCTATGGGCTTCTTTGACGGCGGAGAGGGCTCTGCACATACTCTTTCCGGACTGACGGCATCTCCGGCAGTCATAGTTATCGACTGCAAGGGCATGAGCGAATCGATAGGAGCGGTAATGAATGGATTCCTCAGCTACCGGAAAAGCAATATCTCCGGATTCATTTTCAACCGTCTGCCGGAGAGCCTTGTGCCTCAGGTGCAGGAGGAATGCCGCAGACTTGGTACGGAGTATTTCGGACGCTTTCCTCAGACCAGCATAACTTTTGAAAGCCGTCATCTTGGTCTTGTCACTGCGGACGAGACTGCTGATATACAGGATAAGCTCTGCCGCCTTGGCGAGCTTGCGGAGGAGCATCTGCTTCTGGACAGACTGCTTGATACAGAGGCGCCGGAGCTTCCGTCATATACTCCGCCGGTTATAGAAAGGGCAGCTGTATCACCTGTTATTGCAGCAGCAGAGGACAGGGCATTTTGTTTTCAGTATCCTGAGAATATATCCCTGCTTGAAAAGCTGGGCTGTACTGTGAAGAAGTTTTCTCCCATGACAGACAGCAGGATTCCGGAGGCTGACGGTCTTATCCTATGCGGAGGATATCCTGAGCTCTATGCAGAGCAGCTCTCATTGAATGTGTCTATGAGGGAGAGCATAAAGGCAGCGGTGCTCTCCGGACTTCCGACAATAGCTGAGTGCGGAGGATTCATGTATCTTCATGATGAACTCACCGACAAGGAGGGCAGGATCTTCCCCATGGCAGGAGTTATCAGAGGAAGAGCTTTCCCCACTGAAAGGCTGCGGAGATTCGGTTATATAACCATGACGGCAGCTGAGGACAATATCCTCTGCAAAAAGGGCGGGAGGATAAGGGCTCACGAGTTTCATTACTGGGACAGTGAAAACTGCGGAGACTGCTTTACTGCTGAAAAAAGAGACGGCAGGAGTTGGGAGTGCTGTCATGCAGCGGCCAGCCTTTATGCCGGATTCCCGCACATTTATCTCTACAGCAGCATAAGTGCGGCAGAGAGCTTTGTCCGCAGCTGCTGTGAAAGAAAGGAAGCAGGAAAATGATATTTATTACCGGAGGAGAGGCGCAGGGCAAGCGCAGCTTTGCAGCAGATGTTCTTGGTGCTGTTACCTTTGCAGACGGGGGAGACTGCCGGCTGCAGGAGCTGCCGTCTGCCGACTGTATAACCAACTATCATCTCCTTGTAAAGCGGATAACCGAAAACGGCGGCGACCCAATGGCTTATACCGAGCGGCTGTGCAATGAAAGGCCGGATATCATAGTTATCATGAATGAGATAGGCTGCGGGATAGTTCCCATTGAGAAGAATGAAAGAAAATGGCGAGAGGATACCGGACGCTGCGGCTGTATGATAGCCGGAAAGTCGGGTCTGGTCATAAGAATGGTATGTGGCCTGCCTGCCGTGATAAAGGGGGAGCTGCCGTGAGGATAATATTCATAAGGCACGGCATGACTGCCGGAAATCTTGAGAAGCGCTATATAGGCCTTACTGACGAGCCGCTCTGTCAGGCGGGTGAAGAGGCATTGAAGGCTGTGGAGTATCCTTCTGCGGACGTGGTGATATGCAGTCCTATGAAAAGGTGTACAGCTTCTGCTGAGATAATTTATCCCGGAATAAGCCCTGTGCTCATCCCTTCACTCAGGGAGTGCAGCTTTGGTGAGTTTGAGGGGAAGAATTACAAGGAGCTGAGCGGAGACCTCCGCTATCAGCAGTGGATAGACAGCGGCGGTGAAGGAGCTTTCCCCGGCGGTGAGCTTCCTGAGGATTTTCGCAGACGCTGCTGTCAGGGCTTTATTGAAGCGGCAGAGAGTTTTTCTGAGTACGGCAGTCTTGCCTTTGTAGTACACGGCGGCACGATAATGTCAGTTCTTAGCAGATATGCTGTTCCTCACAGAGACTATTTTCAGTGGCACTGTGAAAACGGCCGGGGATATGTCTGCTGCTGGGACGGAGAAAAAATAACAGATACGGAGAGCTTATGAGGATATTTATACCCGTTATACCAATAATAGCAGGCTTCATACTTGATGCGTTAGTCGGTGACCCGCACAGCCTGCCTCACCCTATAAGAGCTGTAGGAAGGCTTATCTCAGCAATGGAAGGCTTCGTCCGGAAGCATTTCCGTGACCTGAAAAAGGGCGGAGTATTTCTTGGTGCGGCGGTATCGGTGATATGTACAGCAGTACCGCTGATACTTCTTCTTGTACTGTACAGGATAAGTCTCATTGCCGGAGCAGCGGCAGAGACAGTCCTTTGCTGCTACATGATAGCTGCAAGAGACCTGCGGGACGAGAGCATGAAGGTATGCCGTGCAGCAAAAGCCGGAGATATTGAAGGAGCAAGGAAGGCTGTTTCGATGATAGTTGGGCGGGATACGGCAGTGCTTGATGAAAAAGGGATAATAAAGGCAGCTGTTGAGACAGTTGCGGAGAATACCTCAGACGGAGTTACCGCTCCGCTTTTCTATATGGGACTTGGCGGAGCAGTAGGTGCGATGTTTTACAAGGCCGTGAACACAATGGATTCGATGATAGGCTACAGAAACGAGAAATACGGTGATATAGGCTGGTTCGCAGCCAAGCTGGACGATGTCCTCAACTACATCCCGTCACGTCTGACAGCCCTTATAATGACACTGACAGCCCCCCTTGCAGGACTTGACGGCAGAAACAGCTTCCGCATATGGCGGAGGGACAGACGCAATCATGCCAGCCCTAATTCAGCACAGACTGAGTCGGCCTGTGCCGGAGCTCTTCATGTGAGACTGGCCGGTGACGCATGGTATTTTGGCGAGCTCCACAGGAAACCCTATATCGGAGATGATGACCGTCCTGTAGAGGCAGAGGATATCCGCAGAGCAAACAGACTGATGTATGTCTCAGCGGCAGTAATGGTCATCATAGCCGCAGTAATGAGAGCGGCCGTATTATTACAGACAGGGAGCCTGTAAGTGGTTCCTCGCACCTTTATGGAGGTTTTTTCTATGTTTCAGAGACACGGCGGAGACGTTTTCACCTATCCGGGGATACTTGATCTCTCCGCAAATCTTTCACCTCTGGGTATGCCGGAGAGCGTAAAAAAAGCAGTAAGGGAATGTGCAGATTCATGTGCGCAGTACCCGGACCCCTTATGCAGAAGTCTCCGGGAGAAGCTCTCAGTCCATGAGGATCATCCTGCTGAAAAAATAGTCTGCGGAAACGGTGCGGATGACCTTATCTACCGGGCTGTACACAGCATCCGTCCTGCAAGGGCAGTGATCGCAGTACCCTGCTTCAGCGAATATGAAAAGGCGCTTTCCGAGACCGGCTGCGATATTATAAGGCACCTTCTCAGAGAGGATGAGGATTTCCTGCCGGGACCGGATATACTTGATGCTCTTACAGCGGATGTTGATATGCTTATGCTCTGTACCCCGAATAATCCTACGGGACAGCTTATCCCGCCGGAGCTTCTTGCTGCTGTTGCCCGGCGCTGTGAGGAGAATGATATAGTTTTCCTCTGTGATGAGTGCTTTATCGGATTTGCCGAGAATGGCGAGGAATACAGTCTGAAAAGGAATATGAACAGTAAAACTATTGTCCTGAGAGCCTTTACAAAGCTTTATGCCATGGCCGGACTGAGGCTTGGATACGCTCTCTGCGGCAGCAGCTCCCTTGCTGAAAAACTAAGGGAAAGCGGTCAGTACTGGAGCGTTTCTGCTCCTGCACAGGCCGGAGGGGAGGCAGCTCTTTCAGAGACAGACTATCCCCGCAGAGCTGCGGAGACAGTTGCCGGGGAGCGGAGATATCTCACGGAAGAGCTTGCATCTGCCGGATTTAAGGTATATCCTTCGTCAGCAAATTACATCCTGTTCAGAGCCGGAGAGGGACTTGCAGAAAGGCTGCTGAAAGAGGGGATAATGATAAGGTGCTGCGGAAACTATGCCGGTCTTGACGGTACATTCTACCGTACTGCTGTAAGGCAAAGACAGGACAGTGAGCAGCTTCTGAAAGCGCTCAGGAGGTGTATTAATGGCTAAGAGCATAATGCTTCAGGGAACGATGTCAAATGTGGGAAAGAGTTTCCTCACAGCGGCACTTTGCCGGATATTCAGGCAGGACGGCTACAGGGTGGCGCCGTTCAAATCTCAGAATATGGCGCTGAACTCCTATATCACCCCGGAGGGAGATGAGATAGGCAGGGCGCAGGCTCTACAGGCTGAGGCTGCCGGGATAGAGCCCTCTGCACTTATGAATCCGGTGCTGCTGAAGCCTACTACAGATGTTGGCTCACAGGTCATAGTCAATGGCAGAGTCATGGGAAATATGAGGGCTGCGGAGTACTTCCGGCGAAAAAAAGAGCTCATCCCCCATATAATGAAAGCCTACGAAACTCTTGCAGCTGAGAATGATATTATAGTGATAGAGGGCGCAGGAAGTCCTGTAGAGCTGAATCTTAAAGCGGACGATATCGTGAATATGGGACTTGCGAAGCTGACCTCATCACCTGTGCTGCTTGTGGGCGACATTGACAGGGGAGGAGTTTTCGCACAGCTGATAGGAACACTTTCGCTTCTTGAACCTGATGAGCAGGAAATGGTGAAGGGACTGATAGTCAATCGCTTCAGGGGAGACATCTCCCTTTTCAGTGACGGTATATCTATTCTGGAAGAGCGCAGCGGCAAATCTGTTGCAGGGGTTGTACCATACATTTATGCCGATATTGAGGACGAGGACAGCCTTTCGGACAAGCTTTCCGCAGAAAGTGCTCCCGGACTTATTGACATAGTAGTTATAAGGCTGCCGAAGATATCGAATTACACCGACGTTGACGTTTTCCGTCAGTATGAAGGGGTGGCACTCCGTTTTGTAAAGAGCGCAGCCGCTCTCGGAAGGCCGGATATGGTCATCATCCCCGGTACAAAAAGTACTGTTTCTGATATGGAGTGGCTAAGACAGTCAGGGCTTGCTGAAAGGATAAAAGCTCTTGCCGCAGAGGGAGTACCGGTGTTTGGAATATGCGGAGGCTATCAGATAATGGGCAGCAGGATAAGTGACCCGTATAACTGCGAGTCAGGAGGCAGTACTGCCGGACTGGGCCTGCTGAAAGGGGAAACGGTGTTCACTCAGGATAAGAAGCAGACCCGTACATCAGGGAGATTCTGCGATATACATGGGATATTCTCATGTCTGTCCGGCTTGCCTTTCACCGGATACGAAATACATATGGGCAGAACTGAGGACTGCGGAGAACCGCTGACTGACTGTGGTGGGAGCTTCTCCGGAAACTGTGCAGGCTGCTATGTACATGGTATCTTTGACAGTGCAGAGGTATCCGGAAAGCTTGTGAAGAATCTTTTTGAGAGAAAGGGACTTGCCTTCACAGGGATGTCTGTAAGCCGCCGTGAGTACCGTGAAAAGCAGCTGGACATACTGGCTTCTGCGGTAAGGGAAAGTCTTGACATGGAAATGATCTACAGGATAGTTTTTGATGGGGCGATCCCGGAGAGATAAGGAGGAAATATGAAGCTTGAATATATACTTCCGGCGGATATAGAAAGGCGCAGCTTCGAGATAATAGAGAGCGAGCTTGGAGGAAAAGAGCTTCCGGCGGAGAAAAAGCCCATAATACTGAGGGCGATCCACACTACAGCAGATTTTGATTATCTGGAAAATCTCTATTTTTCCGAGGGAGCTGTCGGGAAGGCACTTGAAGCTCTCAGCAGGGGCGCAGTAATAGTTACGGATACAAATATGGCGAAAGCCGGTATAAACAAGGGAGCACTCTCACGTCACGGATGCAGCTGCGAGTGCTTTATGGCGGACAGTGACATTGCCGAGGCTGCAAAGCGTAAGGGCTCCACAAGAGCAGCAGCTTCTGTTGACAAGGCGGCAGAGCTGGGAAAGCCGGTGATATATGCTGTGGGCAATGCTCCCACGGCACTGGTGAGGATCTGTGAGCACATCCGTCAGGGCAGTTTCGTACCGGAATTTGTTATCGGGGCACCGGTGGGGTTTGTAAATGTGGTGCAGTCTAAGGAGATGCTCATTGCATCGGGAGTACCGTGTATTACTGCCCGTGGACGCAAGGGCGGCAGCAATGTTGCAGCAGCGATATGCAATGCACTTTTGTATATGCTTGATGAACAAAACAAATTTACAAAGTGAAGCTTCATTGTCGATAACGGATAAAATTTCCGGTAAGCTTGCAATTCTAAGGCGAATCTGCTATAATTTTAATGTTCATGGACGAATAACAATACGGCAATAAAATATTAAAAGCCGAATGACAGGAGGACGGTGCAGTGCTTCCGGACGTATGCTGTTCATTGCTCTCAGTTCTGACTGACATGACAACTTTCGGTATTTTATTTCCGTAACGGTAAGAATTTAATATTTTCAAACGGTGCCTCCGATGACATTGTCAGGCCGGAGGGTAAAAGGGAAGCAGGTGTAGTTCCTGCACGATCTCGTCACTGTGATAGAGGAGCGCTTTGCTGTATGCCACTGATAATATCGGGAAGGCTGCATAGCGTGATGATACTTAAGTCAGGAAACCTGCCGTTTGTTGGTACAGGCTTTATGCCGGATCACGAGGTATTGATCGTACTGCTGCAGGCTCTCAGGTGAGGGCCCGCTTGTAATGCCCTCTGCTCGTGCAGGGGTTTTTTTATGGTCTCTGCCTTTTCAGAAAGGATAATTGAAATGAAAAGATCTATCGCTTTTATCATGGGACTTACACTTGCAGCTGCTTCTCTTACAGCCTGCGGAAGCAATGACAGCTCTTCTGAGAGCTCTTCATCAAAGGAGACAACATCTGCTTCTGAGGAGGCTTCAGCTAAGGATATCACAGAAGAGGATACCACAGGAGAAGCTGCTTCTGAGGATGAAGAAGACGAGGAGGATTATACTACGGGAGACGCATCACTTGATAACATCCGCAATCAGGATGAAATAGGAGAAAACGAGCTGCTTGTACTCAGCTTCGGAACAAGCTTCAACGACAGCCGCCGTCTTACAATAGGAGCTATAGAGGATGCTCTTGAAAAGGCATTCCCTGATTACTCTGTCCGCAGAGGCTTTACTGCAAACATCATCATTGACCATGTAAACAGCCGTGACGGATTCCTTATCGACGATGTTGATGCTGCACTTGCAAGAGCTGAGGCAAACGGCGTAAAGAACCTTGTTGTTCAGCCTACTCACCTTATGAACGGTCTTGAGTACAATGACCTTGTAAATGCAGTCGGCGCCCATGCAGATGCCTTCGAGAAGGTAGCATTTGGTGAGCCTCTTCTGACAAGCGATGATGACTTCAAGCGTGTTGAGGAAGCTATCGTTGACTGGACTAAGGAGTACGATGACGGAAAGACTGCTATCTGCTTCATGGGTCATGGTACAGAGGCAGATTCCAACGGTGTATACCAGCAGATGCAGGACCTTCTGACAGCTGACGGATACGAGAATTATTTTGTTGGTACAGTAGAGGCAACTCCCTCTCTGGATGATGTTCTTGCAAAGGTAAAGGCCGGCGATTACGAGAAGGTAGTTCTTGAGCCTCTTATGGTAGTTGCAGGAGACCATGCTCACAATGACATGGCCGGTGATGAGGACTCATGGAAGTCTGCATTCCTTGATGCAGGATATGATGTTGAGTGCCTGCTCAGAGGACTTGGCGAGAATGAGGCAATAAGACAGCTTTATATCGAGCACGCACAGGCTGCAATAGATCAGCTTAAGTAAAACTAAGTCAATACCACAAATATTATCGGGCAGTTACGGCTGCCCGATTCTGATATAACAGGAGATAAGATATGAAAAAGAATATTATTGCAGTTTCAATATTTGCTGTGCTTGCGCTTACATCCTGCGGAAAAAGCGACAGCAGCAGCTCTTCCGAGGCAGCATCATCAACAGCGGAGATAACATCTGCTGAGGATGTCACTGCTGGATCGGAAGCTGACGCAGAGGACGCTCCGGAGCTGGAAAGCACCGAGCATAAGACAGCTCCCCAGCAGGAGGTAGGCTACGAGGGAATGACAGAGGTTAAAGCTTCTGCCCTTAACGACGGAGAATACCATATAGACGTTGATTCAAGCTCCTCGATGTTCAAGATAGCAGACTGTGTGCTGAAGGTCTCCGGAGATGAAATGACTGCTGATATCATCATCAACAGCAAGTCCTACGATAACCTTTTCATGGGCACAGGAGATGATGCTTCAAAGGCTGATGCTTCAGAGCTTATACCATACACTGAAAATGAAGAAGGACAGTCTGTGTTCACTGTTCCGGTGGAGGCACTTGACTGCGAAGTGCAGTGTGCTTCCCTCAGTGCGAAGAAGCAGGAATGGTACGACAGAACACTGGTATTCAGAGCAGATTCACTTCCGGACGAGGCTTTTGCAGAGAGCAGATATTCCACTGCCGCTGACCTTGGACTTTCCGACGGTGAGTACAAAGTGGAGGTTACACTTGAAGGCGGTTCCGGAAAGGCATATGTAGAGTCTCCGGCAAAGCTGACTGTCAAGGACGGCAAGGCTGAAGCTGAGCTGATATGGAGCAGCAACAAATATGATTACATGGTAGTTGGTGATGAGAAATATCTTCCTGTCAGCACAGATGAAAAGTCAGTATTTGTTATACCCGTTACCGGATTCGGATATAAGATGCCGGTATCTGCTGATACCACAGCTATGAGTACCCCTCACGAGATAGAGTATACACTGTATTTTGACCCGGAGACTATTGAATAATGAAAAGGAAAGCAGCAGTATTTCTTGCGCTTGTATGTATGACAGTACCTGTCTCCTGCGGCAGCAGAGATAAGGGAAGCCGGCTTGAGGACCTGAAAAAGACCGGCAGCATGGAGCTTCAGTATGCAGAGCACTTTTCGGTGGACTACTTTGAGGGAGGCTGCTCCCTTGTTACAGCCGGTGAGGAGAAGCTGCTCATAGTACCTGAGGGCGCTTCTGTTCCGGCCGGTACAGAGGGCATAACAGTGATAAAGCAGCCTGTTGAAAACGTATACATGGCCAACTCCGCAGCAATGGATCTGGCTGACGGGATAGGCTGCCTTGACCGTATAACTATGACATCTACACCTCAGCGTGACTGGACACTTCCGGCTGCGGAGGAGGCAATGGACAGGGGAGATATCGCCTACATCGGCAAATACAGTGCTCCTGATTATGAAGCGCTTGTCGGTGAGGACTGCGGACTTGCAGTTGAAAATACCATGATACTTCATAATCCCCAGGTCAAGGAAAAAATAGAAGAGCTGGGCATACCTGTAATGATAGACCTTTCCAGCTATGAGAGCCACCCTCTCGGACGAATGGAGTGGCTCCGGCTTTACGGTCTGATATTCGGAGTACAGGAGGAGGCAGACAGGTACTTTGCAGAGAAGACTTCCGCCTTTGGAGCACTTGACACCAATGACATACCTGAAAGTGAGAAAAAGACTGCGGCTTTTTTCTATATAAGTCCCAACGGATATGTTAACATCCGGAAGCCGAAGGACTATGTTTCGGAAATGATAAGACTTGCCGGCGGAAAGTACATCTTTACTGCCGATGACCTGAATGTGGATGAGAATGCGCTATCCACCATGAACATACAGCTTGAGACTTTCTATGAGGCAGCAAGAGATGCAGATGTTCTCATCTACAACAGTACAGTTGAGGGAAGGCTGGACAGCATGGAACAGTTTCTTGAAAAGAGTCCGCTTCTTGCGGATATGAAAGCGGTGCGTGAGGGCAATGTATGGTGTACCGAGCAGAATATGTTCCAGCAGACTACCGGTGCAGCAGATATGATAGCTGACATGGAGAGTATATTCTCCGGCGAAGCCGACGGCACTGACCAACTGACCTACCTTCACAGACTAAGCTAAGGAGGCTCTATGGAGACTAAGCGGAAACTGCGCTGGACGGCAGGCTTTATATTCCTGCTGCTTCTTGCGGCAGGATTTTTTATACTGAACATACTAAAGGGCACCAGCAGTATCCCGGCAGGAGAGGTGTTGGAGGCCCTTTCAGGAAAAGACAGCGGACTTCCATCCCACAGGATAGTCCGGGAGATACGTCTGCCCAGAGCAGCAGCGGCACTTCTTCTTGGAGGAGCGCTGGCAGTATCAGGTTTCCTGCTGCAAAGCTTTTTTGCAAATCCTATAGCAGGCCCCTATGTCCTTGGAATATCCTCAGGGGCAAAGCTTACGGTTGCACTTGCAATGATACTTGCACTGAAAAACGGGATATCTGTCAGCTCATGGACTCTTGTGGCGGCATCCTTTGCAGGCTCACTTCTCTCAACAGGGGCCATACTGCTGCTGTCCGGAAGGGTAAAGAACATGGCACAGCTGATAATCGGCGGAGTCATGATAGGCTACATCTGCTCCTCAGTCACGGAGCTTGCCGTTACCTTTGCAGATGACGCAAATATAGTAAATCTCCATAACTGGTCAATGGGAAGCTTTTCCGGTGCAGACCGGGGAGATGTCCGGGTGATACTGCTGATAGTTGTCCCGGCAGTTATCCTTACCTTTATGCTGTCAAAACCCCTCGGGGCATATCAGCTTGGTGAGAGCTATGCTGAGAATCTGGGTGTAAATGTCAGACTATTCCGTGTGGCTATGATACTGCTTTCCAGCGTGCTTTCAGCCTGTGTAACAGCCTTTGCAGGCCCAGTTTCCTTTGTGGGAGTAGCTGTGCCCCACCTTATGAAAAGTCTCTTCGGAACGGCAAAGCCCATAGTAATAATCCCGGCATCATTCCTTGGAGGAGCCTCAGTGTGCATGATGTGCGACCTTATCGCAAGGACAGTCTTTGCACCTGTTGAGCTCAGCATCAGTACAGTTACAGCACTTTTCTGTGCACCGGTAGTCATAGTGATAATGCTGAGAAGACGGAAAGGGGGAAGCTGATAACATGAGTGAGAAAAAAGCAGTTTCAGCGGAAGCTCTTTCCGCAGGCTACGGACATCGGGCAGTTGTCAGCGGACTGGATATATCAGTTATCCCAGGAGAGGTGCTCACTCTCATAGGTCCTAACGGAGCAGGTAAATCCACTGTGCTCCGCACCATTGCAGCTCAGCTTGAACCTGTTTCCGGAACGGTATATGTGGGCGGAAGCTCCCTTGATGAAATGAAGCCTCAGGAGCTGGCAAGGCGGCTTTCAGTAATGCTGACTGACAGGATAAACAGTGAGCGGATGACCTGCCGTGATGTTGTATCCACAGGCAGATATCCCTATACAGGCCGGCTTGGTATACTCTCAGCTGATGACCGTGCAAAGGTGGATGAGGCTATGGAGCTGGTTTCGGTGACTCATCTTGCAGACACGGACCTGAGCTGCATAAGCGACGGTCAGAGACAGTGCGTAATGCTGGCAAGAGCTCTTGCTCAGGAGCCGGAGGTGCTTGTGCTTGATGAGCCCACCTCATTTCTTGATATCAGCAACAAGCTACGTCTGCTGACCCTTATCAGGAGGCTGGCGGCTGAGAGAAATATAGCTGTGATACAGTCGCTTCACGAGCTTGACCTTGCCCAGAAATTTTCGGACAGCCTGCTCTGCATAAAAGAGGGGGAGGCAAAGTACCAGGGTACGCCGGAGGAGATATTTACCGGCAGCAGGATAGCGGAGCTATACGGTATCGACAGCGGAAGCTACGAGCCTCTGTACGGAGCGGCTGAGCCTCAGCGCACAGAGGGAGAGCCGGAGGTGTTCGTTATCGGCGGAGGAGGTACAGGGATACCTGTCTACAGAGCGCTTCAGCGCCGGGGAGTTCCCTTTGCGGCAGGAGTGATACACGAAAATGATCTCGATCACCCTGCGGCGAAAGCTCTTGCAGCAGAGCTGATAACTGAGAAGGCCTTCGAGCCCATAGGTATGGCTGCACTCAGCAAGGCTGAGGCAGTTATGCGGAAGTGCAGAAAAGTGATCTGCTGTCCTGAAGCTTTCGGAACGATGAACAGCGGAAACCGGAAGCTGCTGCGTCTTGCGGAGGAGCTTGGAATACTTGAATATGCAGAAGGATCCCGTCATGATTGAGAATCAGGCGGGATCTTTTTTTGTGATTGAAGCTGACAGAAACAGCAAAATAATAAACTATCCGGATAATGATGCAGTGATTATACAGTATATTTGCATAAAATATACTTGATTTATTCATAAATTTATGTTACAATTATGGAAAGTGCAAATTTGTCCAGATCAAAGGCAATACATATGCGCTGAATATCACGGAGAGGATGGTACTTTATGCATAAGATGAAAAACATTACAGGAAGATTTGCTGCTGCCGCAGCTTCTGCAGTGCTTGCGGTTACAGCAGTTGGCGCAGAGGTGCTGCCGGCAGTTTTGACAGCTCCGGTCTCTGCAGCCGGACAGACAGACTATGAAAGCTTCGTTCCGAAGCTGAGCATGGGTCTCTCCGCCGGCGGTACAAAGATAGGTATCACATTTTATATAGAAGTAGAAGGTGATATCGCAGATCATGATGTCCTGATCGATGGAGAAAAAGTAACTCCGGAATGGGGCAAAAACGGCTGGGAAATAAGCGCAGATGAGTTTGCTATGAATATGAACAAGAAGCATAGCATAAAAGTTTTTAACGGAAGCAATCTTGAGCTTGAAAAGGATATATCAGTCAGCGATTATCTTCACAGTCTCCTTGCTGACAGTGAGTATTCATCATATCATGCTCTGGCAAAGTCAATGCTCAGATATGGCGGAGCAGCTCAGACATTTTTTGATGTGGACGCAGATTCTCCTGTTGACGAGGATATCGAGGGAGCAGATTACAGCAGTGTAACTGTTGATGCTTCTGCTTTTGACAAAGAGCAGTTCAACAGTCAGCTTTCCGGCGAAGCAGTAAGCTATTACGGAATGAATCTGTCTCTGCGTGCCGAGACAAAGCTCTCACTTTTCTTTAAGGTAAACGAGGATGCCAATGCAGACGAGGCAGAGGATTTCCTGTGCGGATTCAAGTTCAATGATAAGGCAGTGAGCCCTGTTCCCGCAGGTGACGGATTCTTTGCTGTATCTCTTGATGTTCCTGCAAAGGGACTTGAAAAGAACTATACTCTTACCAATGGTACAGTCACAGCCGAGTTCAGCCCTGCACAGTATATAGCTGCCGCTCTTGCAGCAGGTAATGAAAAGCTTGCAGCTGTCTGCAAGGCACTGTATGCATACGGCAAGGCAGCTGATTCACAGGGCAGTCAGCCGGAAGCAGATGATCCTCAGTGGCTTCTTGAAGCAAAGGGAACAGTACACAGCGGTGAGGCAACATATTATGATCTCACAGACGATAATCTTGGCAATGCCATGTTAAATGATGTCAGGGGAGAGTATTATTATGCAGCAATGAATACCGAAGACTACAACACAGCAATGCTTGCAGGAGCTTATGTTGAGGTTACCGGACCTAAGGGCAGCGTTGACGTATATATCGTTGACAGGCTCCCCGAGGGCAAGAAGGGCGATTTAGACCTTGATCCTGCTGCATTTGAAAAGATAGCCGATAAGGTCGACGGAAGAGTACAGGTGACCTGGAAGATTATCCCGTTTGACAATGCTGCTGAAAAGAACGTAAGCTACAGGTTCAAGAATAATAAATACAATAAGTATTTTTCCGAGGTACAGGTACTTGACCATAAGTATCCGATATATTCATTTGAAGTTATGAAGAACGGCGAATTCGTAAATGTTAAGCGTGAGGAGTATAACTACTTCAAGGATACATCAGGTTTCGGAGACGCTCCCTATACATTCAGGCTGACTGACATCTACGGTCATGTTATCATTGACGAGAATGTGGATCTCAGCTCAGGTGCTGCATATGGCGGAGTACAGTTCCCGGACTGATATGATGAAAAAATACAATGAATAGAGGTAAAGATAATGAAAGAAAAATATATCCCGGCCGAGCTTGAAATAACAGAGTTCCAGAATGAAGACGTTATAACAACATCAGATCCTGTAGTTGATAAGGCAGGACTTCCCGTACTCTGAGTTATCTGTAATAACAGAGGGGTTATTTTAAACCGCAAAAAGGGCACTCATAATATATGGGTGTCTTTTTTTCAATGAAGCAGAAATGCTCCATATGACAGACGGACAGTGGATAGCCGTACAAAAACTATTATGTTACCGAGTGTAGGGACGACCATTGGTCGTCCGGAAAAAAGAATCGTCAGTCTCATGATGCTTAATTATTGTGGGTACCTTTTTTTGTTGATGAAGCAGAAATTCTGCATATGAAGAAAGGCCGGATATTGGCCGCCCGAAATCTTCTATGCTGTTTTTTCTTCAAGGGTATTGCCATTTTGAACAAAAAGTGATATAATGTAGGAAAGCTTCAGTAAAATAATGTCATCTGAAGAGGCTGTTTTACTGAAAAAAAGATCAGGAGGAATCAACATGAAAAAAATATCAGCAAAACTTTTAGCCCTTTGCCTCGCAGGAGGTATGCTCCCGACTGCCTATGCTGCAAACGCTTATGCAGTTGAGATACCGGCTTCTATCCCGGTTTCTGCAAATGTAAATGCAGACCACCCTGCTGACGCAGTTATCACATTCGATTTCGGCGGAACCTATAATGCTAAGCCCGGTGATACTGTAAAGGTGCCGGTAAAGATCAAGTCAGGAGAGAATCCTGTTATCGCTATGGACGTAGTTTTCGCTCAGGATTCTCCCATCGAAATGATCGATATCGGAGAGACTACACCTGCATTCGAGAAGAATACTGTAAGCAAGAATATCCTTCTTCCGGGATGTAACTTCCAGAGCCGTGACGATGCAACAGGAGAAGGTATAATCGCAGATGAGAGCAAGGCTGTTTTCAACCTTACTTACAAGGTGCCTTCAAATTGTCCTGCAGGTGAGTACAAGATAGGCTTCGGCGACAAGTGTGAGGTCTATATTGACAACACTGCATGGGTATATAAGACAGAGTCAATAGCTGGCATTATCAAGGTAGAGGAAGATCCTAACGCAGAAAAGTACGCTCTTGGTGATGTTAACAATGACGGTACAGTTGACGGCTCTGATGCTACTATAGTTCTCAGAGAATTCGGACAGGTTCTTGCCGGTAAGCCTGCACAGTTCACAGATGCTCAGTTTGCTGCCGGAGATGTAGACAAGAACGGTGTTATCGACGGTTCTGATGCTACACTTATCCTCAAGTTCTTCGGTGAGGCCGGAAAGGATATAGAGGTATCCTACGGTGGTATGGAGCCCTGGATGGAGAAGAATTTCTGGAACACTCATGAATAATAAGCTTCCGTAAGTGAGGTGACCCCATGAAGGTACTTATCATAAACGGAAGTCCGAGACCAAACGGCAATACTACTATTGCCATAGATGAAATGGTAAAGATATTCGGCGAAGACGGTATCGAAGCAGAGGTCTGTCGTGTCGGAAACAAGAATATCCGTGGCTGTATCGCCTGCGGAAAATGCTCTGAGCTTGGCAGGTGCGTATTCGATGATGCAGTAAATGAGCTTGCTCCCAAATTTGAGGAAGCAGATGGTCTTGTTGTCGCATCTCCTGTTTATTATGCTTCAGCCAATGCTACACTTATTGCCTGTCTGGACAGACTTTTCTTCAGCACTCATTTCAATAAGACAATGAAAGTCGGAGCAAGTGTAGTCGTAGCCAGAAGAGGCGGATGCACAGCGACCTTTGATGAGCTGAACAAGTATTTCACAATATCCGGGATGCCGGTAGCGTCCGGTCAGTACTGGAACTGTGTTCACGGCAGGGAGCCCGGTCAGGCAGCTCTTGATGCGGAAGGCCTCCAGACTATGAGAGGTCTTGCAAGAAATATGAGCTTTCTGATGAAGTCCATCGCCCTTGGCAGGGAGAAGTACGGTATACCCGAAAAGGAACCCTGGCAGCCTACTCATTTCATAAGAGAAGATCTGGAATAAAATACATAAAAGCCGCAGCTGCTCTGAAAAGAGAACTGCGGCTTTTTCTTTTATAATGCCTTGGAAAAACAGGTGTCAGACTACATTATCTGACTATCTCGCATCCGCCCCATTCAACTACTGTGAAACCGTTTCTGTCGAAGGAGGAGAGCTGCTGGGGTTCGATATCTACTTCATTTTCCAAAGGAACATATGTCATGAACACACGGCATATGCTGTCAGGAGTCGGAGTGATATGGAGCTTTGCAGAATTAGTATAAGCCTCATCCTGGAATGAGATAAGGTTGTACTTGTTGCGTTCCATTCTCGGCAGCCAGTACACGATGAATTCATTCATTTCACTTTCGGTCAGTCCCATATCTGAAAGCTTTTCTTTGAGGAAGTTTTCAGTATCACTGCCGGCAACACAGAATCCCTTTGAGAAATCGAAATGTGTACGGCAGTTCACAGCATCCCAGAAAAGATATCTGTGGTGAGAACCGTCTGCCTTGTTAAGGAGAGTGCCGTCCGGATAAGCAGTCACATCCCAGCCGTTGTTGTACTTAGGATATGTTGTTGCCAGGTCAGATTCGGTCAGCTCCAGTTCAACATGAACATCTGTCTCCTCTTCGGGGTAGAGATAAATTACCGGCTTGTCGGCTTGTGGTTCATAAAAGACGATCAGTTCGTTGCTTTTTTCATCAAACATTCTGATCCAGCCGTAATGACCGTCATAGTCTGTTAATAACCAATTGTCATTGCCGCTGTTATAGCCTCGTTCACGAAGTAATTCACCTTTGGGGATAGAAGCGATCAATGGATAGCTTTCATCTGGTCCAAGATACATTGGTAAATAATCTTCCAGCGACGAAAACATTGATCCGTATAAAGCATCTTTATCCGGCTTGATATAGCTGACTGTTTTTTTGATAAGCTCCTGCTTCAAAAGGCAAAGATCAAAAGCATCTATCTTACCGTCACGGCAGAAATCAGCAGCTGCCCAGTTCAAGAGCTGAGAATCAGGCTTAGAGAGAAGCCAGCTCTGTAAGGAGACCATATCTGCAACATTGAGCTCCTTGTCTCCGTTGACATCGCCGGAGGGTACCCACTCCAGATAACAGATCACTTCAACATGATCTGAATATTCAGCAACGACCTTAAACTCCGGATCGGTATATCGTCCGGCAGCAGAATTTAAGTTTACCGAATAATTGCAGTTGGGGTCATAAGCATTTATTGAATTTACAGTGAATGGATTGGATAAAATATCATAAATTTCACTGGTATAAGGAGATTGCGCCGTTTCTTTTAAGATAAAGCGATTATCAGCGTCATCCGGGATACTGATAGTTTTTCCGGTATACTTGTCTGCGAGAATAAATATTGTAGAACCATCTCTGTTGGGGTTAAGGTCATTGATGACAGAACAGTTGTCCTTGATCTCGTAATCACCGTAAAGCAGGTCTGATGGCGGGGCAGAAGAAAACTCTCTTCCAATAGACCATTTAACGTTCACATTACCATCAGCGGTCGGTTTATATAGTATGACAGAAGCAGAAGCGCCGCCGTCATTATCTTCCAGGATGAATGGTGTACATGATGATTCACTTGCTTTTTCTATTTTGCCCTCACCGCTCTGTTCCATTGACAGGGAATCACCTGTGCTCGTGTCAATATCCAGACAATAAGCGATAAAGTTATCATGGACAGAGGCCTTGCCGTACTGAGTCATAAAATCATTGAATTCCGGTGCACAGTCAGGGAGCCAGCTGTAGGTATCAGTCTCGACGGTAGTTCCGTTATTATTCTCGAAGCTGAATACTTCTTTTGTAACATATGAAGAGTCAAGGTGTTCATTCCATGAGTCAAGCTGTTCATACCATGTAACAGTCAGGTCATATCCTTCAAGTACACGGAAAAGCTCCACTTCAAAAGCATACTGAGTTTTACGGAGAGCATAGTTTTCAAAGAAGCTGTAGTCGTGTGAATAGAGCCCTAAGCTATCGCAGTAATCCTCGTATTCCTTTACAGCCTCAAAGTCATCAGGGTCAGGCTTTTCCGGGATATCCAGCTCATAAGTGTGCGGAATACTGCTGGCAGGAGTATTGATAAAAGTCATACTGCCGGAAATAGAAAACTGGTAGACATCTCTGTCAGGTCTTACCATTGGTCTTACAAGGCATATGACATTGTCAGCGACGTAAGATTTTCCGTGGGTATTATAGAAATTCATTGCTTCGGCAAAATTCTGCGGTACCCAGTCTGGCAGAGTACCTATAACCGGGTCAGATACAGCCTTATCCGCAGCCTGTACAGGGGAAACTGCAATGGCAGATGCAAGCATCATGCCTGAGGTGAGGCAGGCTATCAGTTTGTTTTTCATATTGATTCCTCCATTCTGTAAAAAAATTCCGTTGGAAGCATAGCTTCGTTTATAATTTCATTATACAGCCGGATAATGAAAAAAGTCAATAGATTTCCGGTAAGTTGCGTTTTTATGCAGGTAAGTTGCAGAAATGGGTCTAAAAATGACAGGGACTATAAGCTTTACGGCAGGTCCCTGTTTTCTTATACCATTCTCTTTTGGACATTATGCGCATAAAGCTTATTATTTTTTATGCACTTTGCTAAAGTTGTAATAATATTATTGACAACTTTGCAGAGATGTGATATACTGATATCAGAAAGTTGAAATAAAGATGATTACAACTTTACAAATCAATATTATCATGTTATAATCAGGAGGTACTTATTATGAAAATCGCAGTAGTTTGTGCAAACGGCAAGGCAGGTCAGCTTATCGTGAA
>DFHF01000031.1 GCA_002371825.1 Ruminococcus flavefaciens
GAAGCCCACTGGATCTGGGGCGGCGGCTGGCTAGCTGACATGGGCTTCCATGATCTTTCAGGCTCATGTGCTATCCATATGGTCGGCGGTATCTGCGCTCTGATCGGCGCTAAGATAGTTGGCCCCCGTATCGGAAAGTTCTCAAAAACCAAGGACGGCGAGGTTAAAGTAAACGCTATCCCCGGCCACAACCTCACTATAGGTGCTCTCGGAGTTTTCATCCTCTGGTTTGGCTGGTACGGCTTCAACCCGGCTGCTGCTTCGGATGTGGGACAGCTTGACTCCATATTCCTTACTACTACTGTCGCTCCCGCAGTCGCAACAGTAACCTGTATGATCTTCACATGGCTGAAATACGGCAAGCCCGATGTCTCAATGTGTCTGAACGCTTCTCTTGCAGGTCTCGTTGGCATAACAGCCGGCTGTGATGTTATGGACTGCGCAGGCGCAGTTGCTGTTGGTATCGTCTCCGGTTTCCTCGTATGCTTCGGTGTATGGTTCCTCGACTATGTTCTCCATATCGATGACCCTGTCGGCGCTGTTGCTGTTCATATGATGAACGGTATCTGGGGCACTATCGCTGTCGGACTTTTCGCTACAGACGCAGCTCCCGGATACGCTATACAGCTTGAATCCGGCGGCATAAAGGCAGAGGGACTCTTCTACGGCGGCGGCTTTGAACAGCTTGGCCTCCAGCTTGTAGGCTTCGTCTCAGTTGCATCATGGGCAGCAATTACCGTTACGATAACTTTCCTTATCATTAAGTTAACTCTCGGCCTGAGAGCTTCCGAACAGGAAGAGATACTCGGTATGGATATCACAGAGCATGGTCTTATCTCATCCTATGCCGATTTCGCTCCTGCAATGAACGATGCATCCGTTTTTGGCTACACAAAGGACGATGCCAAGAGCGTCAAGAAGGTGGATAAGCCCACTCCCGTTACTCCTGCTGTACCCGTCGACAAGGCTGTTGAGGTTGAAAACTTCTCCGTACCTGCACCGGACGGAAAGCCGAAGCTCACCAATATCGTTGTGATTTTCAAGCAGCAGAAGCTCCAGCAGTTCATTGAGGCTATGGAGTCCATCGATGTCAAGGGCATCACAGTTACTAACGTTATCGGCTGCGGTATGCAGAGCGGCCAGACACACTATTACCGTGGCACAACTGTTGAGATGAACCTCCTCCCAAAGGTCAAGGCTGAGATCGCAGTCTGCGCTGTACCTGTTGAGAAGGTCGTCAATGCCGCAAAGGCTGCTCTTTACACCGGAAACTACGGCGACGGAAAGATGTTCATATACGATATCGAGAATGTTATTAAGATCCGTACCGGTGAGGAAGGCTACAACGCTCTTCATGACTCGGAAGAGTGGGAGAAGTCATAAATTTTCATTCGACGACAGGGCTGGGACAGCCTTTGTACGACTGTCCCATGCCATTGCATATATATCAAGGAGCATAATCAAATGTCAAAGTTCATTTTCGTAACAGGCGGAGTTGTCTCCGGCCTCGGCAAAGGCATAACAGCCGCATCCCTCGGCAGACTTCTCAAGCAGAGAGGCTACAGGGTGACTATCCAGAAATTTGATCCGTATATAAATGTGGATCCCGGAACTATGTCACCTTTCCAGCACGGAGAAGTTTTCGTAACAGACGACGGCACCGAGACCGATCTCGACCTTGGTCACTATGAGCGTTTCGTTGACGAAAACCTCAGTGTTAATTCCAATGTGACTACAGGCAAGATTTACTGGAACGTCATTACTAAGGAACGCCGGGGAGATTATCTCGGCGGTACGGTGCAGGTCATCCCTCACATAACCAACGAGATAAAGGATAAGGTCTACAGTCTGGCCAGCAATACCGGTGCAGATGTTGTCATTACTGAGATCGGTGGAACTGTAGGTGATATCGAATCTACTCCCTTCCTCGAAGCTATACGTCAGGTAGGTACTGAACAGGGACGTGAAAATGTATGCTATATCCACGTTACTCTTGTACCATTTATCGCCGGTTCAGAGGAGCTTAAGTCAAAGCCTACTCAGCACTCCACAAAGGAACTGCTTTCCATCGGAATACAGCCGGATATTATCGTATGCCGCACCGAAAAGCGCATCCCGGACGATATGGCTGAAAAGATCGCACTTTTCTGTAATATACGCAAGGATGATGTTATCCAGAACCTGACTGCCCCATCGCTCTATGAAGTGCCCCTGTGGCTCGAAAATGAAGGACTTGCACATTCAGTATGCCGTCATCTCGGTATTGCCGACAATGCTCCTGACCTTACCGAATGGACGGAAATGGTCAGCCGTGCAGAAAATGCTCATAAAAATGTAACTATCGGTCTTGTGGGAAAATATGTGGAGCTGCACGACGCTTATCTCTCAGTAGCAGAAGCGCTTCGCCACGGCGGTATCGTCAATGATGCGGCCGTCGATATAAAATGGATAGACTCCGAGACAGTAAGTGCTGAAAACTCAGCTGAAGTCTTTGAAGGCTGCGACGGTATCATCGTCCCCGGAGGATTCGGTCACAGAGGTGTTGAGGGCATGATAGAATCTATCCGATATGCCCGTGAAAACAATGTTCCATTCTTCGGGATATGCCTTGGTATGCAGATGTCAGTAATTGAATACGCAAGAAATGTCTGCGGACTGAACGGTGCCGATTCAGCAGAATTCGGCGATACTCCTTACCCTGTCATCGACATTATGGATGAGCAGAAAAACATCGATCAGAAGGGCGGCACAATGCGCCTGGGGCTGTATCCGTGCAAGCTGTCGGAGGGCTCCCGCTGCCGCAGCCTCTACGGTGAAGAACTTATATATGAGCGCCACCGCCACCGTTACGAATTCAACAACGCTTACCGGAAGATACTTACCTCAAACGGACTTCACATCGCCGGTCTTTCTCCCGATGAGAAGCTGGTTGAAATAGTTGAGCTTCCCAATCATCCATGGTTCGTGGGAGTTCAGTTCCACCCGGAATTCAAATCAAGGCCAAACAAGCCGCATAAGCTATTTGCGGATTTTATAAGAGCATCGCTTGAAAAAATAGGAGGATAATTATGGAAAAAGTAACTGATTATTTTGGTTCTATGGTCTTTGATGACCGTATCATGAAAGCAACTCTCTCTGAAAAGGTCTATAAATCCCTGAAAAGAACTATAGACAGAGGTACTCCCCTTGATATTTCAGTGGCAAATGCTGTTGCAGCTGCCATGAAGGACTGGGCTATCGGACTGGGAGCTACTCACTATACCCACTGGTTCCAGCCAATGACCGGTGTTACTGCTGAAAAGCATGACAGCTTCATCTCCCCTGCTCCTGACGGCAGAGTTATAATGGAGTTCTCAGGAAAAGAACTCGTAAAGGGTGAGCCTGATGCTTCATCCTTCCCGTCAGGCGGACTCCGTGCTACATTCGAGGCAAGAGGATATACTGCCTGGGATCCAACTTCCTACGCTTTCATCAAGGACGGCACCCTTTATATCCCCACAGCCTTCTGTTCCTATACAGGTGAAGCTCTGGACAAAAAAGTGCCTCTGCTCCGCTCAATGGAGGCCATAAATAAACAGGCTCTTCGTATACTCAGACTCTTCGGCAGCGATAAGGTCAAAAGTGTAAAAACTTCAGTAGGCCCCGAACAGGAATACTTCCTCGTTGACCGTGATATGTGGAAGAAGAGAAAGGATCTCATTATGACCGGACGCACCCTTTTCGGTGCTATGCCGCCAAAGGGTCAGGAAATGGATGACCACTACTTCGGCTCTATCAAGCCAAGAGTTGCTGAGTATATGGCTGACCTCGACAAGGAGCTCTGGAAGCTGGGAATACTGGCTAAAACCAAACATAACGAGGTGGCTCCGGCTCAGCATGAGCTCGCTCCTATTTATGATACGACCAATATCGCCGCTGACCATAATCAGCTCACCATGGAAGTTATGCAGAAGGTCGCTCAGCGTCATAATTTGGTTTGCCTCCTCCATGAAAAGCCCTTTGCAGGTGTAAACGGTTCAGGTAAGCACAATAACTGGTCTATCTCAACAGATCAGGGTGAAAACCTTCTCTCTCCCGGAGAAACTCCCGCTGAAAACGCTCAGTTCCTCCTTTTCCTTGTGGCTGTTATCAAGGCTGTTGACGATTATCAGGATCTGCTCCGCCTGTCAGTAGCTACAGCCGGAAACGATCACCGTCTCGGAGCAAATGAAGCTCCGCCTGCTGTGATCTCGATCTTCCTTGGAGACGAACTTACCGGTGTTCTTGAAGCTATCGAAAAAGACGTTCCCTATGCCGGCGGCAAGAAGGAAAAAATGAAGCTCGGTGTTGACGTTCTCCCTCAGTTCAGCAAGGATACTACAGACCGCAACCGTACCTCTCCTTTTGCCTTTACCGGAAATAAATTTGAGTTCCGTATGCTGGGCTCATCAAACAGCATATCCTGCGCAAATATCCACCTCAATGCGGCAGTTGCAGAGGTCCTCAGACAGTTCGCTGACAAGCTCGAAAAAGCTAAAGATTTCAATAAATCGCTCCATGACCTTATCAGAAAAACTATCAAGGAGCACAAGCGCATAATCTTCAACGGCAACGGCTATGATGATGCATGGATAGCTGAAGCTGAAAAGCGTGGACTTCTGAACCTTAAAACTACTGCTGACGCTATGCCTCATATCTGCGATAAAAAGAATGTGGATATGCTTACATCCCATGGTATTTTCACAGAGGCTGAGATCTTCTCCCGCCGTGATATCATGCTGGAAAACTACATCAAGACAGTCAATATCGAGGCTGCAACTATGATAGATATGGCCCGCAAGGAGATTATCCCTGCTGTTGCTAAATTCTCGGCTGATACTGCTTCCGCAGTCGCTGTAAAGAAGAGCGTTTCCAATGCCGCCTGCGTTTATGAGACTAAGCTTGTTACTGAGCTATCTCAGCTCGTAGACGATATGGATTCTGCCGCATCAGAGCTTGAAGCTGTCACATCAGAGCTCAAGACCATCAGTGAAGCCGTTCCTGCTTCTGTATTTGTTCGTGACAGCATTCTCCCTGCAATGGATAAGCTCCGTGCAGCTGCTGATAAGGCTGAGACACTCACAGCTGAGTCAAGCTGGCCATTCCCAACTTATGATAAACTCCTCTTCGGAGTTTAATAGATCCCATTATATCTGTTTCACATTGCCTCCCATTATCATGGGAGGTATTTTTTTGCCTGTTTGACCGATCATCTTACAATAGCAGCGGTATTTATGCTAATTCTTTGCAAATCGTCCACCAAAAGTTTGTTTTGTCAGGTTGACTTTGCTTTGCCGCTGATATACAATGAACATAAGAGATATATTTATATTTGTACTATTTTAATAAAATGTACAATATCAACAAAGCAGGAGGTATACTCATGGGGAATTATTTTGTCAAACGAGCAGTAAGCACGGCGGCTACGATCTGCGTATTTTCACAGCAGCTCTCTTTCACACCGCCTGAAAAACAAAAGGCTTCCGCAGCTGTAAACTACACTAATGCTGATGTTGCAAGTCAGGGAACTGCGGATGGCAGCGCTGTTATCAAGGGAAGAAGCGCCTCTGTTGTTTACGATGAGCAGCTTCGCTCCAATGTTCTTTCACTAAAAGGTGACAGCTTTGGCAGCGGCTGGCTGCAGCTCCCTTCGGATATGTTCAGTAAAGAATGTTCAAACGGGTTCAGCTTTTCTCTGAAATTCAAGCTTGAAAGTGATGCCGGAAACTACACAAGGCTTTATCAGTTTTCTCCGGTACCTTTCGGGGCAGGTACAGCTCCAAGCTATTCATCTCCGGATATTTCTGTTGATCTTAAAGATAAAAAAGCCTACAGGACAAGTGTATTTGTGGGCAAAGGTACCTCAACAGAAAATGATGACAAGCACAGAGCTATTTTCGATATCGATTCTCAGCCTGACAGCGGAAAATGGCATGAACTGACCGCAGTCTACTCCAGAAACGATGCAAGATTCTATATTGACGGAGAACTCATGTCAATTACTGCTGATGAGACTCTCCCGGACGTAATGTCCTCTCTTTTCAGCGAAGGTGTTCTCCCCTCTTATACTTACAATTCTATCGGCCACTCTGTATACTCCGACAGCGACATCCGTGCAAGCATCGATAACGTTGCTATGTATGGCTATGCTCTTACTGCCGCTCAGGCCGCTGAGCTTCCGGATGATGCACTGTATAAATATACATTTGAACCGGATACAATAACAGAAGGTTCTTCGCTCCCGGAAGAGGAGACCGCTTTCGCCCATGACGGCACAGCTGTTACAAGTATACCCGATTATGAAGTTTCCTCTCCTGACGGTACTCTGATAACAAAATTCTGGAAGGATTCCAGAGGCGGATACTATTACTCAGTTGATAAGATGAGCGGAGGTACTGTCAGCACTGTTATCGAACCTTCAAAACTTGGACTGGTTACGACTACTGAAGACCTGTCAACCGGATTCCAGCAGACTCCGCCTTCTGCCGCTGTAGTTGAGCATGACGAGAATTACTCAATGCCCTTCGGAAAGCATAAAAATATTGCTGACCACTATAAAGAGATCTCTTTCCCACTTAAAAAAGGAAATTCCACCCTTACCGTCTTCTTCAGAGTGTATGACGACGGAATGGGATTCAGATATGCTCTGGATCACGGAGCATCGATAAAAGAAGAGACAAGCCAGGTGATCTTCCCTTCAAACAGCAAATTCTGGGGCAACTGGCCAAATGCGACCTATGAATGGGATATCGTTGAGCTCCCGAAAGACAGAGCAAACGAGAAAAGCTCCACATATTCCTGTCCCTACACAGGTGTTATAAAGGATAAATTCTGGGTAACAGTCACAGAGGCCGGCGTTTTCAATGAGGATGAGCCATACTGTGCCGGCGCTCTTCAGTTCCTCGGTGATTACCACAGCCTTCATTTCAAGGGCGGAGTAAAAGTTGAGTCCATATCTATGAGCAGCGCTTTCCATACTCCCTGGCGAGCCGTTGTGATCGGAGATTCTCTGGATCAGATGTCGTCCAGTGATCTTATCCTCAATCTGAATCCACCTTCAGTTATTGAAGATACAAGCTGGATAAAACCCGGAAAGACTGCATGGTCCTGGTGGAGCAGCGGCGGAGATTCTCCTGTTGAATACCACACTCAGAAAGACTATATCGACTTTGCTGCTGAAAATGGCTGGGATTTCGTCTGCCTCGACTTCGGCTGGGCACTCTGGGATGACAGTGCTGCAAAGGTAAAGGAGCTATGCAGCTATGCCGCTGAAAAGGGTATCGGCATCTACCTCTGGTACGGTGTAAACAATACAGGCCACTCAGGCTACAAGGACAGTGCAGGTAATCCTGCTTATCCGTATTACTCACTGCTGGATGAAGCTACTATCGTCCGTGAATTCAAGCGCATCAAGGGACTGGGAGTCAGCGGTGTAAAGGTGGATTACTACGAGAGCGATACTCAGGCTACTATGAAGCAGATGAACCTCTGTGCTAAAATTGCCGCAGAAAATCATCTTATGGTGCTTTTCCACGGCTGTACTCTTCCGAGAGGTGAAAGCAGGACTTATCCGAATATCGTCTCATTCGAGGCTGTAAACGGCAGTGAGTACTATAAATGGTTTGAAAGCCCTTCACTTGCAAACCGTGTCTCATATACCTTCACAAGATGCGTTCCCGGCTCTGCCGATTTCACCCCTACAGGTGTTCCCATTTACAACATCAAAGCTACAGCCGGATTTGCACTTGCTGATACTGTGACCATAGAATCCGGAATACAGCACTTTGCTCATTCTATATATACCTATCAGGGCAATAAAGCTCTTCCTTTCCTGAATGATGTTCCCGTGACCTGGGACGATATGAAGGTGCTGGACGGCTACCCCATGCAGTTCAATGTAACTGCAAGAAAACATGGTGATGACTGGTATATCGGAGCTTCTACCCTTGCTGCAAGATCAGTCGAGATAGATCTTTCTGATATAATAAGCGATGACGATGAGTATACCGCTTATATCTTTGGTGATAACAAAGACGGCAGCGAGATCGAAGTTACTGTTCTGGATAAACTTACAAAGGAAAGCTCCATAAAACAACAGCTTCTCCCAAACGGCGGCTTTGCAATGAAGATAACCAAAAATGGCATGAAGCTTACAACTCCATACAGCAATTACAAGTTCTTTGAGGCCGAAAAAGCCAAGATAACCGGAAAAGCTTCTATAACTGCTGATAAAAACGGAAAATACAGCTCAGGCGGCGCCTACGTCGGATACATCGGCAGCGGTGCTGACAATGCTGTTACATTTGAAAACATCAATGTTGATAAGGCCGGAGAATACAAGCTCCGAATATACTATATTTCAGGTGAGAGAAGAAGCCTCAGCGTTGATGTAAATGGTTCTAAGGCTGCTTCTCTGGATGGCCTTTACGCAAACAGAAATGACTGGTCAGGCATCGCAGCAGCAGACACAACTATAAGACTTAAAGAGGGCAGCAATACTATCAAGCTCTATAACAGCAGCGGATATGGTCCCTCTATAGACCGTATAGCTATCGCTATCCCATGTGATGAAATAAAGGGAGATGTCAATGCCGACGGCAAGTTCAATATCGCTGACATAATTATGATGCAGAGATTCATCCTCGGTAAAGGCTCTCTCATCGACTGGGAAGCTGGAGATCTTTCGGAAGATCATCGCATAGATGCTTTCGATCTCGCTCTTATGCGTGAACTGCTTTTAAGTCAGCTTTAAAAAATCAAATCAGGCTTTTCAGATCCTATGAAAAAAACTTATGCTGACAAAATCCCCGTAATGCTTACATAAACTGCAAGCGGCTCACTTAAAGTGAGCCGCTGTTTTTTTTCGTTCGCCTTGATGAAATGTAAGGATTATGGTATAATGAATGTATAATGCTTTTGTACGAAAAGAATGTCTAAGATTGCGGAGGAACTCACTGAAAAAATATGAAGGAAACATCTATAATTAATAATCAAACCTTACTCGCCGGTTTCACATCCGGCAAATACGGAATATGGTCAAGAAATGAGCCGCAGGATCCTCCTACAGATGACTATAAAGCGCTCAGCCGGAAGCTTGATGCCCCTCTTTCACGCTTTATACGTCCTTATCAGGCAGGCGGAGATAAGGTTGAAATAGTCAGCTCAGATAAAGGCGGCTCAGGTGTCATCAAAGACAACGACCTCAGAAAAGTTGACGGACTGATAACAGCCGAAAAAGGTCTTGTACTCAGCATTATTGCCGCAGACTGCGTACCGGTATTTCTCTATGATGCAAGTGCCGGTGTTATCGGTATTCTTCACTGTGGGTGGAGATCAGCTTCCGGTGATATTATCCGTACCGCAGTTGAAAGGATGAGGACTATCGGCGCTTCAACTCCGGATATCAATATTGCGATCGGTCCACATATCTGTAAAAACTGCTATGAAGTGGGAGAAGATGTCCGTAAAGAATATGCCGGAGCGTTTTCTGAAAAAACTCTTCAAAAGCTATTCTCAATCCGGAACAAAAAGCTTTATCTTGATCTTTCCGCTGCCATAAAAGCTAAAGCAGCAGCAGAAAATATACCTGTGGATAATATTTCTGATTCCAATATGTGCACATTCTGTGAACCGGAATTCTATTCCTACAGACGAGGCGACAGAGGTAAACAGAATCTTGCATACATAATGCTGAAATAGAACGCTTATATCATACCAAATACTCAGACAGGAGGATCATGATGAAAATAGTTATAGCAATAGATTCGTTCAAAGGGAGCTTGTCTTCTTTTGAAGCAGGAAATGCCGCTGCAGAGGGAATAAAGCGTGTGCTTCCGGATCCTGAAATAATTGTAAGCCCTGTTGCAGACGGCGGTGAGGGTACTGTTGATGCACTTGTTTCCGGACTAAATGGCAGGTTCAGACAAACTATCGTGTCGGACCCTCTCGGAAGACCCATAACAGCAAAATATGGCATACTTCCCGCTAATACTGCTGTCATTGAAATGGCTGCCGCCTCGGGACTTACCCTGCTGAAAAATGAAGAACGTGACCCTATGCATACCACTACATTCGGAACCGGAGAACTTATTCTCGATGCGGTAAAACTCGGGTGCCGGAACTTTATTATCGGTATAGGCGGAAGTGCCACCAATGACGGCGGAACAGGCTGTTTACAGGCTCTTGGGTTCGGAGTCCTTGACAAAAACGGAAAGCAGGTCGTATCCGGTGCGGCAGGTATTTCGCATATCTCGAAAATAACTGCAAGCAATATCTCTGAGCTGAAAGAATGTAATTTTAATGTTGCCTGTGACGTTAATAATCCACTTTGCGGCGAAAACGGATGCAGCATTGTTTTTGCAAGACAAAAAGGTGCAGACGACAAAATGATAGCTGAAATGGACAGGGCTCTCAAAAAATATGCTGAGATCGCTGCTCAGTTCGTACCATCAGCTTCTCCTGATACGAAAGGTGCCGGTGCTGCCGGCGGACTTGGATTTGCACTGATGTTCTTCCTCGGGGCAAAGCTTCTCTCCGGAATTGAGCTCGTGATCCGTGAGACAAAGCTCGAAAATGCTATTATAGATGCGGATATAGTTGTGACCGGAGAGGGATGTCTTGACCGTCAGACAGCTATGGGAAAAGCTCCGGTCGGTATTGCTGAGATAGCAAAAAAGTACAATAAACCAGTTATCGCTTTCAGCGGCGCTGTCGGAAATGGTGCTGAACTCTGTATCCCCAAAGGCATAGATGCCTTCTTCCCTGTTATACGGAAAGCCTCCTCTCTTGAAGAAGCTATGGATCGAAATAATGCAAGGAATAATCTTGCGGATACAGCAGAACATGTATTCAGGCTTATTGATACGATACTGCGTAAATGACTGAGAAATCAGCATACACAAGATCATCCGTATCAATAATAGAAATTTGCAGCTTTATGAAAAACAAATGCCCCGAAACACTTTAAAACGCTTCGGGGCAAAAATTATATACGGACATAAGTCATATGCAGGAGTACATTTTATCAATATATTGCTTCGGAGTCAGTATGCTGATACCGTCATTTACCGGTATTTTTTCCGATACTTTCATTCTCATAAGGCATAGATCAAAGGAATTCCAAACACCGTCACCGTCCAGATCATACGGTTTTCCTTTCAGTGCCTCAGGATCAGATCTGCCAAGAAGAAAATCGTTCAGTTCCTTCAGATCCTGAACCGTATAATCGTACTGAAAAGCTTCAAAAGTAACTTCTGCTCCACCGTCTCCAAGAGCTTCATACAATCCGGCTGTATCTGTTATATGTCCGATCTTTGTGTATGAATATGATGTATCAAAGCTTTTGTAGAATACAACAAGGCAGCTGTCACCGTAGAGCATGATATCGCCTTCATTTATGTGTCCAACTCTTTTAGAGTCTGACGGCAGAGATGTGTCAAGATAATAATACTTCTCATTGCCGTTAAGCTCAGACATATCCAAAGTTAAAGGAAGTAACTCGCCAAGAGCTCTGACTGTATCATTTTTCTCTGTTTCTGCGATAAACTCCTTGCCGTTTACAGATATTTTCAGCATATTATCAGCTTCCTTCTCAGTGCTTTTCGGCTCTGATGATGTCACCTCAGTGCTGACTGCGGAACTCTCTTTCTGCTCAGTCGTTACAGCTGATATGTCCGAACTCCCGGAGCTGCTTCCGCAGGCTGTCATAAACATCATCGTTAAACCTGAAAAGACAGCCGTTATTTTTGACCTGTTAATCATAAATACTCCTTATTACCCTTGCAGGGCTTCCTACTGCTATCATTTTTTCCGGTATGTCCTTCGTGACCACAGAGCCTGCTCCGATCACTGCATTATCTCCGATATTATTATTTCAGATATTCATTGTAAAATGCTTCAAGCTTATCAAAGGGTATTACTTTATCCTTGCCGCCGTCATACAGGTCGGTGTGAGATGCTCCCTCTATAACAAGAAGTTGCTTGTTTCCTGCATAGGGACTGTCCTTTATCATTGCTTCATATGCGTCCTTGCCAAAGTAGAAGGAGTGTGCCTTATCTCCGTGAAGTACCATTACCGCAGAGCGTATCTCATTGCTGTACTGTAATATCGGCATATTAATGAAAGAAAGGGACGAGGTCTTGTTCCAGCCTCCGTTTGAATTGAGTGAACGGGGATGATATCCTCTCTCTGTCTTGTAGTAGGAATGGTAATCCTTTACGAAAACGGGAGCATCCTCCGGAAGAGGATCAATAACTCCGCCGCCAAGCTCATACTCTCCGGACTTGTAATCTTTTATTCTTTGAGCATTGAGAGCCTGCTTCATGGCATATCTCTTCTCCTCACTGTCGTCAGCATCAAAATATCCCTTTGCATTTACTCTTGTCATATCATACATTGTAGAGGCAACTGTTGCCTTTATGCGTGTGTCCATTGCCGCTGCATTTATAGCCATTCCTCCCCAGCCGCATATGCCAAGGATACCGATACGCTCAGGGTCAGCATTTTCCTGGACTGAGAGATAATCAACTGCTGCTGAAAAGTCCTCGGTATTGATGTCGGGAGAAGCTACATATCTGGGCTGTCCTCCGCTCTCACCTGTGAATGAAGGATCAAATGCTATTGTAAGGAATCCACGCTCAGCAAGTGTCTGGGCATACAGACCGCTGCACTGCTCCTTGACTGCACCAAAAGGTCCGCATACTGCAATTGCAGGAAGCTTTCCGCTCTTATTAACAGGAGTATACATATCCGCAGCAAGTGTTATGCCATAGCGGTTATGAAAAGTTATCTTCTTGTGTTCTACCTTCTCAGATTTCGGGAATGTCTTGTCCCATTCAGCAGTTAAAGTCAGCATTTCTTCTTTCATTTCAGATACCTCCGTTTTTCTTAAGTGTGTAGGTGAAGTAATCAAGGCAATCAATACGATCATTGTATTTGTGTACACTGTCAAGCAGAGCCTGCCTGTATGCTTTGAGCAGCTTTTCAAGCTCTCCGAAGCGTTTCTCCATGACCATTCTGAGGCATTTTCCGATCATTTCTTCGTCCATGCCCATATCACGCAGATTTTCAGTCATTACCGCTTCAGTGTCAGCTGCGTTTGCCATGATCTCACCTCCGTTTTATTCTGTGCTTTTAGTATATCACATTATTTGCGATATGTACAATATCTATTTTTCATAGCTTGTGATTCTTGACAGGAATCGCAAAAGCAGTTATAATATTATCATCAGATAAGGGAGGTATTTTATGGAAATACGGGTTTTACGCTATTTTCTCGCCATCGCAAGAGAAGAAAATATGACAAGAGCTGCTGAAAGGCTCCACATATCTCAGCCATCTCTGTCAAAAGAGATAAAAAAACTTGAGGATGAACTCGGACATGAGCTCTTTATCCGTACAAATAAAAGTATGAGGCTTAATGATGAAGGTATGCTGCTCCGGAAAAGAGCTGAGGATATCATCGCTATGGTCGATAAGACTGCTGAGGAATTCAGTCAGCTCGATAACATAATCGGCGGAGAAATACGGATAGGCTGCGCTGAAAGTCATCTGATAAAATATCTTGCCAGAAGTATCCGGGATTTCAAGGAACAGTACCCAAATTTTATTTTCCATATTTTCAGCGGAGATACTGAGCCTGTTGCTGAGAGACTCGACAGAGGAATTCTTGACCTTGCAGTTATCGTTGAACCGCCTAATCTGTCTAAGTATAACTATCTGACCATTCCTGAAAGTGATAAGTGGGGACTGGTCATGCGCCGGGAAAGTCCTCTTGCGGACAAGGAATATGTCACTTTTGATGATCTCTACGGACTTCCCCTGTTCTGCTCGGAACAGTCAATTCGTGTAGATTTTCCCCGATGGTGCGGGGATAATATGGACAAGCTCAATTTTGCCGGCACAGTAAATCTTGCATACAACGGCTCTGTTTTCGTCAGGGAAGGGCTGGGATATCTGCTGTCATTCGAGCATCTTGTGGATACAAGTCCGGACAGCGGTCTTTGTTTCCGTCCTATAAGACCTGCTCTCGAAACAAATATGTATATCATCTGGAAGAAATATCAGGTCTTTTCTCCTATTGCCGAATTATTCCTGAAAAGACTGAAAGAAGATCTCAGGTAAAAAATAAAGGGACTGAATCAACACTCATTCAGTCCCTTTTCATTATATCACCACTGGAAGGTTGCCCAGCGATCGTTTACATTTGGCAGTATGAGCGCAAAAAGCTTTCCACGGATACTGTACTTTTTCATTTCTTCATTAAAACTGTGTTCCTCAATCAGACGTATGCCCTTTGTAAGATCAGCGATCTCCTGAGCAGAATCTGTTCCTGAGCGAAAATGTGCATTTGTATTCTTGACGGTGTCGTGGTGCTTTTCATTTTTCATAAGGAATTTACTGTTCTGCTCTGCGATAAGTGTACCGCCGTCCGGGAAATTGTTTTTCAGTACTTCAAGGAATGTCTTTATCTCATCAAGAGTGAAATACATGAACAATCCCTCTGCTATAAATACAGGCTTTGCCTTCTTTCCGGCAAGAGCTTCCTTTACTGCACCGCACCATGTATCCTCAAGAGCACTGCCGGCGATCATCGTTACTCTTTCCTGCTCCGGAAAAGCTTTTTTTCTTGCAGCTATCGCATCCGGAAGATCAATATCGAACCACTGTATCTTTCCGTTGTCTACCCTGGCAAATCTGTTATCAAAGCCTGAGCCTATATTTACAACAACTGTATCCGGATTATTTTTTATAATTCCCTTTAACTGCCGATCAAGCATGATCGTTCTTGCGACCACACCCTCATGTGACATGAATTTATCATAGGATCTTGTATCGATATTCAGTGTTTTTATGATCTCAACAGCCTTCCGATCCTTGATACGGGCATTTTTGCGAAGAGTTTCATTTGCTTTTACTGCCAGCGGGATAAGTGCAGTAGTCTGTACATCACCTAATCTGAGTTCCATAATCATTACTCCTTCTTTGAGATATTGTTGTTCATCATATCTGCTCTGAGCAGACTTATTTATAGATATTGTTAGTTATAACAAACATACATTATAGCATAATTATATGGAAATTTCAATAGGTTCACCCAAAAAATCTTCCTTCTCTGCGATCATATCACATTACCCGGCTATTAATAGAAAAACCGTCCATAAATGAACGGTTCCGGATCACACTTCTTCTGATTAACTTTGTGCAACATTCCTGCCTCATCTGACCTTTATCTTAAGTACGCTTCTTGCATAGGCTATACTTTGTCTGAACTGATCGTCCTTATCCAGTCCTGCAAGTCTCAGCTTATGGGCAAAAGCAAGTATCTCGTCCATATCAGCGGAAGGACTCAGACCTGCTTCTATAAGGTCATCAGCCGTCAGATATGGACGGGACATTATCTCATTGTATTTCTCATACCGATGGATAAGGAATTCCTCTGTGTCATCATATCCCGGAATCTTTCCCAGACCGTCGCATATTGAAAGCTGTATGAGATCATACGGCTCCTCTGCTGTATCAAAAAGCTTATTGGTCTTTTTCAGCTTTGACTTTGCCCTTGCCATTATATTCGGCTCCATATGAAGCTCCGTCATATTGAGAACATATCCTGTCAGCTTCTGATCGCTTGTGATCCGATCCAGAAATGTCTGCACGACCGGAAGGCCTTCGGTCTCATGCCGATAGGAATGTACTGTACCATCCTCTGATATCGTGGTGCATACCGCTTTCCCTAAATCGTGACACAGTGCTGACATCATAAATCCCAGCGGATATTTTACCTTGTCCCTTCTTTTAGCGGCTTCATTAAGGACCATCATTGTATGTGTCCAGGCATCACCTTCAAGATGATGCTCCCTGTTCTGAGGAACACCGATAAGTGCTTTTACCTCTGTGAACCAGGGATCAAGCCTTTCTTCGATACGAAGCTGCTCAAAATACTCTGAGGGACGTTCTGATGTCAGCAGCACTTCTGCAAGCTCTTCCATTATTTCTGGCATATCAGTTCTCCTTCCTGTACTTTCCGATCAGCTCAGCCTGCCGCTGTATCCTCTCTTTTGCCATCTGACGCAAGTGCGGCGGCCCCATTATCTCGATCACAGGCCCGAAACTAAGCAGTCTTATCAGCAGCTCGGTCTCATCCTGTTCGTCATACCAAAGCTCCACCGTGTACTCTCCTGATACAAGATCCCTGACTGTATGCTTCTCATATGATGCAAATTCCAGCATGAAGCGCTCCACTCCGTTCCTTGCAGGTGTTACCCTTATCACTGCCGGTGAACTGCACTTCCTGCTGAGGAAATATTCTTCCATAGATACAGGAGTGCGGAATGTCCTGCCAGTATCGATAATATTCGTGATCCTTCCGATATTGATTATCCCGCTGCTCTTTATCCTGTCATTTTTAAGCAGATAGCAATAGGCACGGAATTTGTCATTTTTGGGCGAGTACTCCAGTTTGAGCAGTACGAATTTGCCGCCCATTCTTCTTCCGTGTCCTGAAACAAAATCGATGTATAAGATCTTCCTTTTCTTTACAGCTTCAAGAACCATCCGGAAATGTTTTATGTAAGAACTGCTGAGATAGTCGTCGCTGTCAGAAAAACGATCCGTAAAACCAAAATGCTCCCTGCTGTAAAGCGGACTCACATCTCCCAGCCTCTTTTCAAGCTCCGATATCGTATCATCGTCCATGAACAGCCTTATTCTCGGGTCAGCAAGCTTTGCTTTCAGCCACATTTTCTGTAGTTTTGTAAGTACCTTCACAGGCGGGTAATTGGTTATCCTTTTTAGCTTTCCGTCAGATGTCCTGCTGAAAAGTCCCCAGTCCTCGTCTCCGGGAATGAGCTTCTGAGGGAGAAAAAGTACAGAATCACGGAATCCCTCCCGCTGAACTGTATCCCGGACTGTCTTATCATCAGTGACCTCCTTTTCAAGCAGCTTTGCTGCTATCCGGAAATATGTACCATATATCTCACTGAATATGTTCATTTTCATCACCGCCGTACATTCTGTTCATTCTTGCTATATCGCTGCAGAATCTCTCCCGGACACTGTCTGCTCCGCCCTCTATCCGCACTATCCTGCCTATGAAGGTCTTTGCCCAGTGCATAAGCTCGTTAGGGTCAAAAACATCAGCTGTCAGAGTATATAGATTTTCTCCGGTCCTTTCAAGGGTACAGCAGCGTTTCTCACGTTCAAGACGTTCTATTATATAAGGTTCTTTTTTCTCATCAGCAAAAAATACTATCTTCATCGGAGTTACCGTCCCTGTCTCCCGGCGCATACCGAATGATACACCAAAGCAGCGTGACATATTTCTGTCGAATTTAGCTTTAAGAGAATCGTAATCCTCATACACGCTGCCCTTTTTTGCCGTTTTCATATAGTCAAGCCGGAATGCCGTGAACCTGTTCAGTCCAGGGATGTATGCTGCAAGATAGCGTCGTCCGGTCTGTACGGAAACAAGTATCTTCATTGGTACGACCTGATTCTCCGTACCAAGAACATCTCCCTCATTCCGCCTTTTGGCTGAAAATGTCCGGAAGGAAACATACCGCTTTTCATCCATAGCAGCCAGCAGCTCCGGCAGCAGTATATCCTCAAGAGTATGGATGATATAGTTATGCTTTATAAAGAAAAGCTCATTTTTGCGGCCAAGCATTTTCAAGATGCTGTTGCCTATAATTCCAAAATGCTGCGTTTCAGAAAAGAACTGCATCGCTTCATCAAATCCTGCAAGGTCATTAAAATAACATTCCGCATCGTCCTGCGACAGTGAGTAATACAGCGTCTTCCCCTGCTTTTCCGATATTATGATGCCTTCATCGGTGTACTCCTTCAGCTTGTTGCGGACAGTCTGCTCATCAAAAAGCTGACCGTAATCCGTGTTCAGTAAATCTGTTATATCTTTCAGAGTACGCTTCTGTCCGTCATGAAGCACATCTGTTATAAGGAAATGGAGCCTGATATCGTTATCTGTAAAGCTCCTGGAGTAATAGGCATTGTAAAGCGGATTCTCTGAGATGTGTCCGCTGTCAACTGATATCGAGACGCTCCTTCCACGGACTGAGTCGTCATAGCGCATATATTCACTCATCCAGCTCTCTGCCCGGCGCTTTTCGTCGCCATAGGTGCGTATGCTCTTGCGGCCAAAATCGCTCCGCACCTTGCAGCCGTATATAAAAAAGTCCCTGACGTAATCTCGGGTCTTATCGAAATTCTTGATTAGCTCGGAAAATCCTGCCATTTTTTTCACTCCTTCCTACATTTATAGTTTAACAGAAAAAATCCCTTTTGGCAATACGATAATGAGTGTGTGCAGAAAAAATTATATGATTATTTCCATTTCCTGTGTTATACTTAAGTCAAGCTAAAGGAAAGAAGTGAAGAAAATGTTCGTACATTACAAAAAGAATGAAAATATGCTCCCCATAAAGATATGGCAGACAGATATTGAGGCTGTCGGCGAAAAATGTATCGAACAGGCGGAGCACCTTGCAAAACTCCCATTCGCTCACAAGTGGATAGCTCTTATGCCCGATACCCACGCAGGCAAGGGAATGCCGATAGGCGGAGTTATCGCCTGCGAGGACGTTGTTATCCCCAATGCTGTTGGTGTTGATATCGGCTGCGGAATGGCCTACGTCCAGACAGATATCCCGGTGGCTCTGCTCCGTGAGACTGTTACAGGCAGCGGAAATCTTGTGCAGACAATCTGCGGCGATATTCTGAGAAATATACCTACAGGTTTTGCACACTACAAGACTCCACAGCAGTCGGAGGTACTTGACAGAGCCAAGGCTGATATGAATCAGTATGAAGCTGACAAGGAGCTCATCCCTCAGATAGAGGAAGGCTACTTTCAGGCAGGTACTCTCGGCGGAGGAAATCATTTCATAGAGCTCCAGCAGGACGATAACGGTATGTGCGGCATAATGCTCCACTCCGGAAGCCGTCACTTCGGAAATATAGTGGGACAGTACTTCAATCAAATCGCACATGAACTCAACGACAAGTGGTTCTCACAAGTTCCCGGAGAGTGGAATCTCCCCTTCCTTCCGGTGGATACCGACGAGGGAAAGAGATATCTTGCATGGATGCAGCTCTGTATGGATTTCGCCTACGAAAACCGTGGCATAATGTTGGAAAAGGTCAAGGCGATCTTCTCAAAGCACATTGAAAAGCACACAGGCATCGTTCCCGAATTTTCCGGTGAGATAAACTGCCACCATAATTATGCGGCTCTCGAAAATCACTTCGGAAAGAATGTCTGGGTACACAGAAAGGGCGCTATCCGTGCCCGTGAAGGTGACATGGGAATTATTCCCGGAGCTATGGGCTCATACAGCTATATAGTCCGTGGAAAGGGCTGCCCCGACAGCTTTATGTCCTCTTCCCACGGTGCCGGCAGAGCTTACTCCCGGACTGCTGCACTTGATAAGTTCTCCGTTGAATCTGTAATGGTGGACTTAAAGGAGCAGAATGTGGTACTTGCTAAGAATAAGAAGTCCGATGTCGCTGAGGAATCACGGTTCGCATATAAGGACATCAACGATGTCATGTTCAATCAGACTGACCTTACAGAGCCTGTAAAAAAGCTCTTCACCGTCGGTGTTGTAAAGGGTTGATATTTCGTCACTTACAGCAGACAGAGGCAGTTCTTTCAAGAACGGGTTCAACTCCCAAAAAAGTGACGAGTTTAAGGCACAAACAGCAGTCAACATTATCCTGTCAAGATAAAACGTGCCTTGTTTTTTAAGAGTTCACGGCATGACCGAAAGTTATGCCGCTGAACGATCTTCTCTAAGACGTGAACTGCATTTTTTTCATTATTTATTGAAATTATCATTTACACGTCTTGTATTCTTTAAGGCGCATACAGCAGTCAACCTGACTATGCTGTTAACGTAGTATCACTTTCATGCGCCTTGCTAAGACGCAAACAGCAGTTATAATACATATGGAATTGTATATTGCGTCTTGTTAATTCAGTCACCATACGGCTCTGACAGCATTATTTTTTGGGACGCAGAGAGCTTTCCTACGGGTCAAAGCACTGTGAAAAAATGAGCCGTGAAGATGACTGCCATCAAAAAACATAAGTCAGCAACAGCAGAATGATAATTGGTTTTTTGCAGGTTCAAATCCTGCCCTGCGGCAGCGTATGGTTTAATGCTGACTTGAAAGGAGTATCACTATGCTTAACTTTTTAAAGAATGAAGCAAATTCTACATATACTGAGAACGGTGCTCTGGCTTACCGTTCAACACAGTCTTTCTGCCTGGATATGTTCTTCAAGGCTGGCGCTATGCGTAATTCTTCTGCAAAGGAAATTGCAGAGACTGTTGCCCGTGCCTATGCTGAGGACCCCGATAAGACTATGAAGATAATCTTCTTCGCCCGTGACGCAAGAGGCGGTCTGGGTGAGAGACGTTTCTTCCGCATAGCAGTATCTGCTCTTATGGAGTTCGCTCCTGAGGCAGTCCGCAGAAATCTCGAATTCTTCCCTGAGTACGGCCGTTTCGATGACCTTTGTGTACTGCTGGGAACTCCTCTTGAAAAGGATGCTGCTGAGATAATAGACACTCAGCTCCGCTTTGACAAGGCTTCTATGGCCACAGGCGGCAAGGTATCTCTGCTTGCAAAGTGGATGCCCTCCGTTAATGCCTCCTCAAAGGAGACAAGAAATATGGGCAGAAGACTTGCAGGTCTGCTGGGAATGTCTGAGCCTGAGTACAGACGTACACTGGCCTCTCTCCGCAAGTATTCCGATATCCTGGAAAATCGCCTCCGTGAGCGTGACTACACCTTCAACTACGAGGTACAGCCCTCCTGCGCCATGTTCAAGTACCGCAAGGCCTTCATACGCAACGACGGCGAACGCTATACTCAGTTCCTGAATAAGGTCAATTCCGGCGAGGCTAAGCTCAATGCAGACCGCCTGTATCCCTACGATATCGTCCGCAAGGCTATAGAGGGAAATATCTCTGAGGCTGAAAGAATATCTCTGGATACCGCATGGAAGTCACTCCCCGACCTGTCTGCTGCAAAGAGGGAAAATGCTATAGCAGTTATCGACGGCTCCGGCTCAATGAACTGCGGCTGCGGCATACGTCCTATTGATGCCGCTCTGTCACTGGGTATCTACTTCGCAGAACACAATACAGGTGCTTTCGCAAACCACTTCATAACCTTCTCTCAAACTCCCCGTCTGGTCGAGATAAAGGGCAGGGATATCGTTGAAAAGGCAAGATACTGCCGTACCTTCAACGAGATAGCAAACACCGACCTGGAAGCTGTCTTCAAGCTGATACTTAAGACTGCTATAAAGAACCATGTCCCTCAGTCTGAGCTGCCTGCAAAGATATACATAATATCTGATATGCAGTTCGACTACTGCGTCACCGGCGGCAACAATAATGTTCTGTTCCAGGCTGTCAGAACACTCTACCGTCAGTACGGCTACACCCTTCCCGAAGTAATATTCTGGAACGTAAACAGCCGCTCAGACGCAATGCCTGTCACTCGCTCTGAGACCGGTGCAGCACTGGTCTCCGGCTACTCCACCGCAGTATTCGATATGGTCATGGGCGGAGAATGCTCCCCCGAATCTGTCATGGACAGGATCCTTGCATCAGAAAGATATGCGGTAATAACTGCGGCATAATACAGGAGCTATAGATTCTTTAGGAATTATTCGGCAGATAAAACATATGTATAATTCAGATCAAAATAAGCTGTTACTAAATGTAACAGCTTATTTTATATCTTTAATAACGGATTTTAAGCGATTATTGACTAAATGAGAAAACATCGGAAATCAAGTAAAAAATCACTTTTGCAATTGCAGTTTATATCATAAAAGCGTAAGCGTTATGATATAATCGCCTGATATACAGGCAGCAGATCTCTGATCTGCGTATCTGCAAGGGCATTTAAATAAATATATAATGAATGCTTCTGCTTTCATTATATCAAAAAATATTAACAGACTATTGACAATCTAAAATAATATGTTATAATATATTTGTTAGTATAATATAACCTAATAACAGGAGGTCATAGTATGAAAAAGAAAATCTTATCCATTGCAGCAGCGGCATTTATTCTCACATCGTCTGTTCCTGCAAATCTAAACTCAGCTAAAGCTGTATTCGAACCCTATTATGTAACAGATGAAAACAATACAGTGTGCACAGCACGTTTTGAAAATCTTACCTCAGGAAATATTGTATTCTTCCCTGAAGCTATGTACGAATCAGAGGAAAAATATCCTGTCGTTGTATGGGCAAATGGCTCAGGCTGTCCGCCGATAATGTATTATGAACTGCTCAGTCAGATCTCAGCAGGAGGATATATTGTCGTAACCAATACAGACCTTTTCTGCGGCGACGGAATATCACAGTCTGCTTCAGTAGACTTTATCATCAATGAAAACAGTGATGAGGAAAGCATCTTCTACAATAAGATCGATACATCTCATATCGGTGCAGCAGGTCATTCCCAGGGCGGAAAGAGTTCAGTTAATGCTTCAGTACTTGACACAAGAATTGACTGTATTTTCAGTATCGCTGGAAACACTTCCCAATCTGAGGCAGCTTTGATCGATGTTCCCACTTTCTTTGCAGCAGGGGCAAATGATCTTCTTGTATACTCTTCTTTATGGGTAAAACCTGCCTACAAAAAATGCAGTGCACCAGCTGTATATGCAAACTTAAAAAACGGCACACACCTTAAATGCTGCATATCCCCTTCAGTTTACAGCGAATATGCTTTAAAATGGTTTGATGCATTCCTTAAAGAAGATGATGATGCAAAAAAAGTTTTCCGAGATGGCGGTAAACTCTCTAAAGACAATAACTGGAAAGATTATGCATCAAAAAATATCTGATTTTATCCAATGCTAAAAAATGACTCCTGTGACAAAAGATCACAGGAACCATTTTTTTATTTATTCGTCTTGATTTTTAAGTACAAGTGTCGGAGGAATCTTTCTTATTCCTCTGAGATTAAGCAGAAGTGTAACAATATAGGAGATAACTCCTGTCAGGAACAAGATGATAAAGCCCTTTGCATTCATTGTAAACTCAAAGAATCCCGTTATGGTCTTTATAGTTGAAGGCCACATTGATCTCATAAGCATATAAGCCAGCGGCATTGAAATAAGTATTGAAGCTATTACAACAATAGTAATAAGCGTTATATACATTTTCTTTACCTCACTGTACCTGAAGCCAAATATCTTTAACATCGATATTCCTGTCTTGTTCTTTTCGATAATTATCTTTATCATAAGATACATCATTACGAAGTAAATAATGCAGGCAAGTATCGGGAACATTGTCATCATACCCTGCATAGAATCCTTAAGTACTTCGCCGCTTTTGGATATACTTTCAGAAGTTACTGTTGCTGCAAGAACATCATCACTGAAATCCAACTCTTTATCAGTGAAAATGCAGTTATAGTAGTCCTTGTACTTTCCAAGAAGATTATTCAACTGTAATTTATCCATAAATATAGTCATGCCTATATCATAATCACAGATATCCTTAACTTCAAATTTGTAAGAAAGACCGTTAACAGCATTTATGAGTGAAAGTTCATCGCCCTTATCAACTCCAAATTTCTTTGAAACAACATCTGAAATAACTATTCCATACTCCGGTATATCAATATCATCAAAATACTTTGTTTCATTCTTATCTACACCATAGCATGAAACACTCATATTCTGCTGAATTACCTCATAATAGATCTCGAACTCACAAGCGGTCAATTTCTCTGATGTTTCATCATTTATATCCGCCGGCTCAGAAAGCATATACTGATATTTTGTACGGCATCCATCAGACTGAGATGTTATATAATCATCAAATGAAGCTGACATACCAACACCAAATATCATCAGCCAGCTTGCAAGGAATATACCAATAAAAAGTACAAGATACATTCCAATATTTCTTGTAAACATCCTGAGATTGAATCTTGCCTTAAATGGAAGGAAATTGAATCCGCCCTTTTTAAGCTTTCCTGCTTTGCTCCAATCATTTCTGAGAAGTCTGAGCGGTCTGAGTGAAAGCATTTTTGCAAGATAAATATAATTAACTGCACATATAATTATCAATGGTATAAGGACTGCAAGAATAATTGGTGCTGCCTTGACATCTACATGAGTCATATCAGGAAGACTGTAATATGATACCATGCTATTTATAGGTATACTTGAAAAATACGTTACACCAAGTATACTTCCCACTATACCTGCATCCAGTGTAATTATAGCCGGAAGCAGTACATAATGAGCTGTTATGGTATGTTTTTTATATCCCAGAGCTCGAAGAGTACCGATTATCTTACTTTCTCTCTGTATTGAATGAGCAGAGATTATGGTATAAATGAATGCAACTATTACAAAAACGATGCCTACAAAGAACATAGCCATTGATTTATTTGATTCCAGCTTGCTGTGAACAGTTGCTATACGTTTGTTATTCAAAATGGATGTGCTGTTTTTCACACTGTTGCCGTCCTTCATCTTGCTGAATGAATCAGTAAGATTATTATAATCATTTATCGGAACAGCACAAGCAGCAGTCTTCATTACTTCATATGCAAGTTTCTTCTGTTCTTCTTCAGAGAGATCATCGTCATTGAACTTATAACTATAGTTATAGCAAATACTGCTTTCTGCAAATGAAGAGAATTCTGACGCTGTTACACAGCCTACTCCGAATTCACGGCGATCAGCAAGCATATCTGTCTGACTTGCGATACTTATAGTATAATCTGGGAAACAACCTATTCCTGAAATTATATATTCCTTTCCGTTTACTTTAATGCTGTCTCCTGTCTCAAGTGATTGTTCTCTTGCATAGATCTGGTCAAGAAAAATTTCATTATCATTTGAAGGCAGCTCTCCATCAACTGCGCAGGGAAGATCTATTTCATTGCGTTCATTAAATACTCTGAGTGTTGAATCATCTACAGAATCAAGATCACAGTAAAAGTTCTCATACAGCTTTAATCCGAGAGCCTCAACATCCGCCGTCATTATATCTGACATTTTCTTTTCTGTTTCTATAAGACCGTCTTCCAGATTATTTTCCTCGATATAATCATCGAACTTATCAAGACTGCTGTTGATTCCTTCCATATATCCGACTAACATACCAATTGCCAGAACTGTAAGAAGGAACAATCCTATATAACGTCCGATATTTTCACGAAGATCCCTGAAAACACGTTTATTCATAGGTTTCATATCAAAGTTCCTTTCTTACCAGTCTATCTCGGCAGCCGAAAGCGGCTTTTCATTGAATGTCTCCTTAGATATTCTTCCGTCTCTAAGCCGCAGGACCTGATTTGCCATCTGACTAATTGCTTCGTTGTGTGTAACTATTATTATTGTAGTCTTATAAAGCTCATGCACTTTTTCAAGGACAGAAAGTGCTTCCTTTGAAGTTTCATAGTCAAGTGCACCAGTCGGCTCATCACATAACAGGATCTTTGGGTTCTTTACGAGTGCTCTTGCAATTGCTGTACGCTGCTGCTGACCGCCTGAAAGATGTCTCGGAAATTTATTTTTATGCTCACTGAGTCCGAGATCGGATATGATCTTATCTGCATTCATAGAACCATCGCCAAGAAGCTCACATATCTCTATATTTTCCCTTACAGTAAGATTTGGAATGAGATTATATGACTGAAAAACAAAGCCAAGCTTATCACGCCGATAATCATCAAGCTTTGCACCGGAAGCTCCTTTTAATGTTATACCATCAACATTTACTTCCCCGCCATCAATGCTTTCAAGTCCGCCGATTATATTCAGCAGAGTTGATTTACCCGAACCGGAAGGGCCAAGAATAACACACATATCACCTTGCTTTATGCCAAAGCTCAGCTGATTGAGTATTCGTTTCCTGTTCTCCTTCTCACCATAGTACTTTTCAAGTTGCTTAACTTCAATAAACATATGATTCACAGCCTTTCTGTTATTATTATTTTACTGATCTGATGCGGAAAAGAATGTAATTATAGACTGCTGCTTCTGCTCCTCAGTAATACTGCTGTCAAGCATGGTAGGCACATTGCTGAAATTTGTCAGTCTTTCTATACTGTCACCATAAGAGAAGTGGAAGTGATCTGCCATAAATCCGTGAGATGATTCCATGGAGCACATAGGCATAAGACAGATATATGTATAAAAACCAGCATCCTCATCATCTGTTTTGAAAACATAGGATACATCACCTTTTAATACAGTACCTGCGCTGTCTTCAGAAAAAGTAGCAGCATACTCGTATTCATGTGAAAAGACTTCATTATTCTCTGTATCGAAGCCTTTTACTGTATTACCGCTTATGTCAAATTTTATAACATCATCCGGTACAAAGCATAGTCTTCGGAATACATCTTTAAAATCATCTGCATCCAGTTCAAAACTTTCTGCAACTTTTTCCCAGACATTCTGAAGAGACTCATCCTTGCAGTATTCTGAAAAAGAATCCCATTCTCCCTCCCAATTGGAAAGGTCTGAAACACTTTCTGATGTAAGCATATCAGGATCGAATTTATCTTCATTTTCATCATCTGAGCTCTTTTGCCCGCCACAGCCCGTTATAATAAGAGTCAAAGCTGAGACGGTAAGGATATTTATAACTCTACTTTTCATAACGAAACATTTTCCTCCTTATTTATTGTTCATTTCATCTATCAGCTCTGCAGCAGATCTGATGGTCGGCTCATCAAACAGCTTAACAAGAATACTGTCGAAAGCATCTTCAGAATCAAGCAGTTCAGCGATATGTCCCGCAAGCTGTGCCATAGTCAAGGAATTCGCACCATAATCATACAGGTTGGTGTTTATATCTATCTTTTCTAATTTAAGTTCACGGCAGGCAATTTCAGAAATGATTTTTTCTGTATCGGTAAGTTCTCTGTCTAAAGCTGTTTTTTCCGTGCTGACACTTGCTTTCTCCGATAAATATGCTTCAAGATATTTATGATCTGTTTTACCATTAGCAGTAAGAGGGATCTCATCTATGAAAATTATCTCTTCCGGTATCATATAATCCGGGAGATATTCCTTTGCCATACCTCGCAGATCATCAGGATTGTATTGCTGATCACTTACTATAAATACTGCAAGCTTTAAAGAAGCATTATTTTTGCCTACTACAGCCACAGCCTTCTTAACTCCATCAAGATTTGCAAAATAGCTTTCTATCTCACCGAGTTCTATCCTGTGTCCTCTAATTTTTACCTGTTTATCTGCTCTTCCAAGAAATTCAATATTACCGTCGCTGAAATACCTTCCTGTATCGCCAGTTCGATAAAGGCGCTTTTTCCATACCGGATGGACAATAAACGCAGAGTCTGTTTTTTCCTTATCATTAAGATAACAGCGAGCAAGACCTGTTCCGGCAATATAGATATCGCCAGTAACACCAACCGGACATATATTCAGATTAGTGTCCAGAACATACATTTCTTGATTTGAGAGTGCCTTTCCATATGGAATACTCTTCCAGTTCTTATCAAGCTCCTTGTATTCATAGAAATTAGACCATATAGATGCCTCTGTTGCACCGCCTAAACTTACGACTTTTGTAGAAGGCATATATTTCTTGAGACTATCCGGAAGTTCTAATGGTATCCAGTCGCCAGAAAGCAATACAGCTTTATGATTCTCAAATTTAATATCCTTCTGTGAATCAAGATATGATACCATCATCTGTGCAAAAGCTGGAACAGAATTCCACATTGTAATATCATACTTTTTCATGAGCTCAGCCCAGTGTGAAGGAATCGTATACTTTGAATTATCCGGATATATTACGGTTCCGCCTACTGAAAGGAGTCCGAAAATATCATAGACAGAAAGATCAAAATTAAGCTGTGAAAGTCCAAGGATAGAGTCATTTTCATTTACTGAATATCTTCTGTTTATATCCTCGATAGTATTTACAGCTCCTCTGTGGGTAATTACAACACCTTTGGGTACACCTGTTGAACCAGATGTATGTATTATATAAGCATCGCTGTCTATATCACCATCAGCTTTAAGCAAGATCTCATCTGGGATATCCAGTTTATCTGCAAATATCACCTCAGCTCCTTCTGCACTGACACCGCTGTCTGAAAGAGAAACTATATACTTAATATCAGCGTTCTTAACGATCAGTTCAAGTCTCTTTGCAGCGCTTCCGGAGTCAATCGGAACATATACACAGTTTTCAGAAAGTATTCCAATCACTGCAGCTATCTGCCATACAGATTTTGGCATAGCAACTGCTATACAGCTTCTTTCAGGAACTCTGTTCTTCCTTAACATAGCAGCAACTGCTGATGCTTTCATCATAAGCTCATGATAAGTCCAGCTTTCGCAGCTATCAGCAACAGCCAGCTTATCTGGATATTTCTTAGCCATTTCAAGAATATCAGAATGCAGAAGATGTGTTCTCAGCGAATAAGTGTTTTCGGCTATACATATATCTTCATGAACATCCACAAGGCTATCCTCTTTCCATGCAGACTCATCATAAGAAAGCTTCTCAATTCTTTCACGGAAAAGAGCAAACATTTTTCCAGGCATTCCTTCAGGGAATAATCCCTTTCTTACATCCCAATTGACCTGAAGTCCGAATTTACCGTCCATTACCTGACAATCGATGAAAACCTGAGGAGTCTGCGTTATACCACTTCTGTATACACCCTTCATTCCGGGTCCCTCAGAATCAATCAGACTTACAGCACTTGTAAAAACATACGGCATAAAGATTTTTTCTCCGCCATTACCTCTTGCCTTTTCTCTGAGCACCTCTATACCTGAATAAAGATGATTATCAAGCACTTCAAATAGGGTCTTATTTACCGATAAAGCCCTTTCTGCAAAAGACTCTTTCCCACTGAAATCAGTACTCAAAAGACTGATCGATGTAAAATCTCCGATTATACTATTCACATTTTCATGCATGGGCATTCTGTTAAGTGTTGTGAGATTAAGAGAGAATCTCTTATTGATACTGTATCTTTCAAGAACAGAACCATAGGCCGTTACAAGAGCAGCAACAGGTGTTACTACGGCATTTGAACAATTCTTTTTGAGTTTTTCCCATTTATCAGGTGAAAGAACGACATTAAATCGATCGAACTCATATATTTCCTCATGCCTCAACGGAAGCTGTGGCGCCGGAGGAATTTCATTGATCTTCCTCTGCCAGTATTTTTTAGCTTTTATGTAATTATTATTTCCTGTTATATTCTGATAGGCTATAATGTAATCACGAAAAGTTATTCCAATGTCTTTTATCATTTTACCGTCATTATAATAACAGTTTTCAAATTCATTAAGCATTATCCATATACTTGTCCAGTCAGCGATCAATACATCTATGGAGAAATGCATTATGGTCCTGTCACTTAATTTTGAAAGCTCAACATGAAACAACGGAAAGCATTCTGTATCGAACATTTCATTTCCAAGACCATATTTGACTTTATCGACCTCAATTTCAGCCTCATTATCACTTAATGCTGTAAAGTCATTTTCTTTCACAATGAATCTTGGCCATTCAGGAAGCACCCTCTGCCATCCTTCTTTTGAAATAACTGAATGTAAAGTGTCATTATTACTTATTACTTCATTCCATGCGTCCTCAACTTTTTTGCGATCTAATACCGGATATATGAAATCCATGTATATATGGCATGCAACACCGCCAAAATCCATATTTCTTGAACGCCCCATTAGATACGCACCCTGTATTTCAGAAAGAGGAAACATCTCATAACGTTTTTCAGGATCTGCGATCACTTTTATTTCACTTGTTCTTCGTTCAAATTCTTCTATAAGCTGTTCCTTATTATTCTTGAGCTGCTGTATTATCTCACTGGTCATTATCCCCTTTGGAGCGGAGTACTTGAGTTTTCCTTCATCTGTCCAAAGCTTTATACCTTTCTCTTCAAGCTCATCTATAAGATCTGATATTTTGATTTTTTCTTCTGTCATTTATATTTCACCACATTCCAATAATTCTTCTGATGATCTTCTTTCATCTGCAAAAGCACTCAGCTTTCTTACGTTTGGATATTCATAAAGTTCTGACAAGCTTATTTTTATTCCTTTTTCCTGAAGCTTTGTAATAAAAGTTATTCCCTTGAGAGAATCTATACCGATACGCACAAAATCCGATGTAGCACTCACTTCATCTATATTGGCTATTTCAGAAAGAATAGAGGCTACAAGCTTCTCAGTATCAGTTTTCGGAGCTACATATTCTTCAGCAGCCGTATCATTCTTTCCTGTAAATACCGGAAGCGACTTCCTATCAACTTTTCCGTTGGATGTATAAGGCAGCGAATCCATTATCATTATGCTTTCCGGCATCATATAGCTTACAACATTCTCTTCAAGGGTCGTATGCATATCCTCCATATCAGGATATGATACGTTTTTCCCTGATAAAGCAGCAAACACACTCTGTCCTCCGTTGAAAGCTGCTCCCGCTGTCAGATCGCATATATTGCTAAATCCTGCATTAGACATCTCTTCTATCCACTCTTCGAAATTAAGAAGCGGAGAATTATTTTTAACCCTACGTTCATCCTCATACGCTGAATAGCCATTCATCAGACCCATTGATATTTTATGGAAATGTCTGCTTTCAGTCACCTCGAGCATTATGATAACTCCACTGCTATCCAGAAGTGTTCTCAGATTTCTTAAGCTTTTCCTGATATCAGCACTATCGTGCAATACATTTGCTGCAATTATAATATCAAACTGTCCTGCCTGATATCCCTGAGACTGCGGCAATTCATCAATATCGATCATGCCATAGCTTATATCTGCATCATCACCGAATTTATCTTTCGCAATATCATTAAAGAACTCAGAAACATCAGTAAATTCATAGCTAAATTCACTTTCTGACAGCTTCTTTATAACAGGTCCTGTTGTCGCACCAACTCCTGCACCTACTTCAAGAATTCTTATTTTTCTGCCGGTTCTCTCTGCCAGACCTTTTGCCATTTCTGCAACATAAGCATTATAATATACTGCAACAGGATTTGAACCATAAAGATCATCAGCTATATCGCTTCTTCCATCTTTGAAAAGAAGTGACATCGGATTAATCGCACCAGATACAACATCTTTAAGCTTCTCACTGCATTCTGAAAGGAAATCAAATACCGTATTCCAACTATCCATTTCCGGAAGCTTTTCATTCCTTATTTCCGAAGGTTCAGAACCGCTGAATGAATAATTTCCATTTATTTCCTTTTTCAGATATCCATTTTCTACAAGCGAATCTGCCCACTGCAGTGAGATCTTTTTGTACCGCTCATTTACTTTTCCAGAGCTTATCAGTTCATCAACAGAAAAAGTTTTATCATCAGTCAGTCCACGGAAAAGCCTGAACATTATACTGAGACTATATTCATCCATTCTGTGCTGTATTTCTTCATATTTCTCCTGTTTTATCTCAGGTACAACAGGAGGAGAGATTTTTATGCTGTTAACTGTATCAACAAAAACAGAATTCTCTTTTTCTGCACTTTTTTCTGGGGTAACATAGGCACAGAGCATTTTCTTGCCATATGCTTCTTTTACTTCAGCTATAGCTTCACGAACATTTTTGCATCTGAGAAGACAGTTTTCTATCTCACCAAGTTCTATCCTGTATCCATTTAACTTTACCTGGAAGTCTTTACGTCCCATGAAAACAACATATCCATTTTCAGAAAGATAGCCTAAGTCTCCGGTCATATAGATATTACCGAGCTTATCATGTCTTATGAATTGTTTAGCTGTCCTCTCATCATCGTTAAGATATCCGGAGGCAACTCCCCTTCCTCCTATACATATCTCACCGCTTACTCCTTCTGGGCATATTCTTCCATAGCTGTCAAGCACCCAAATTGTCTGGTTTGCAAGAGGATATCCATATGGTATCGAATTCCAATCAGGTGAAACCTCCTTGACAGGATAGTAGATGGACCATATCGAAGCCTCAGTTGCACCGCCAAGGCTGTAAACTTCAGCATTAGGGAAATGCTTCTTTATTTTCTCAGGAAGTCCAAGTGATATCCAGTCACCGCTAAGCATAACTACTCGAAGTGAATTATTTACCTGCTCCTCTGACAGATTGTTAATAAATAACTCCATAATTGACGGAACAGTATTCCATACAGTAATGTTATTATTAAAAACCAGCTCTCTTATGCCATAAATATCCTGTGCTGAACGTGCAAGATATAACGTACCTCCGCAGGCAAGAGTACCGAACACATCATAAACAGAGAGATCAAATCCAAAAAACGAAATTCCTATCACAGAATCATTTTCATCTATGCTAAAACGCTGATTTATGTCCTGTATAGTATTGCATACGGCATCATGCTTTATCACTACGCCCTTTGGACTGCCTGTACTTCCAGATGTATATATAACGTATGCTATTCTATCTGGTTCAGCAATATTCTCTGAATAGTCCGTTGACTGAACAGAAAGAATTTCCTTTATTTTTTCGTCATCGTATACTACTTTGCTTCCTGACTGCTCTTTTATAAAGTTAAGGCGCTGTTTAGGTACATTTTCTGCAACAGGTATATAATATCCACCTGATTTCAATATACCAAGCATTGCTGCAACTGCATTGATATGCCTTGACATTTTCAGAATAACCGGCTGATATGTTCCATATTTTTCTACGGTGTATCCTGCGATCAGATCAGATAAACGGTCAAGTTCACCATAGCTTACAGAACAATTTTCATCTTCTACAGCAGTTTTATCGGCAAACCTTTCAACTGTTTTTCTGAAAAGAGTTACAAGGTCTGTCTTTGGAATATCAACTAAAGTCTGATTATACTTTACAGCGATCTCATCATACTTTTTCTGCACCTCATCCTGATTGCCAAGTAATTCAGCAATATAGTCCTCTTGCATGCTGTTAACCGCTGTATCACTGAAGCAGTCCTTTACATAATCCCAATGTATACACAGATTTCCTTCTTTAAGCGATACCTGATTATCAAGAACTACCTGCGGAGTCTGGCTTATCTGATACGTTCTTTTTCCAAGCCACTCCCATTTGCTGCCTGCTTTATCAAACATCATACTTGTGCAAACGGCAGGAAAAGGAAATCTTTCCTGTAATCCTTTCTGCTCTGAGTATTCACGGATAACCGCAGAGCTTTCAAAAGCTCGATGTTTCTTACAGCTGCTTATCTTCTTCTGAGCTGCTGCAGCTATCTCAATACAGTCTGTAGTATCCGAAAGGTCAAAATCAACAAGCATTACTTCAGTAAAATCACCGATTGTTTTCAACAGTTCCTTATCACTGCCTTTTCTGTTTGAAACAGTTATATTAAGGGTGATTTTCTTTTGTCTGCACCATCTTGCCAGAGTTTTTGCATATGCTGCCATTACATAGACAGATGGAAGAATATGCCTTCCACTAAGCTTTTCCTTTATCTTATCCCATTCAGCTTTAGGTATTACCCTTTCGCAGCTTGCGAATCTTCCGCTCTTTATATTCTGTATCTGTGTGAACTGCGGTCCGGAAGGAAGCTGAGGAATTATCTCTTTCCAGAATTTTTCATCAGCTTCTCTTTTATTTTGTCTTTGTGTTTCAGTATATCGTATATGCTTTTCAATTGTCTCAAATGGAATAATATCCATATCTCCCGGGTCATTATAACACCTGTAGAGACCTTCAAGCATTATCTCTGTACTCATTCCATCCATTATCATCATATCAGAATCAATGAGCAGCAGCTTTTCTTTATCATTCAGCTTATATGCTTTGAACTCAAACATAGGCCATTTATCGAGCTCAAAAATTCTCGTTGATGTAGTGTCTCTCAGTTCAAGTATCTTCTCTTCCTGTGCTTTTGGATCAAGATTTGATATATCCTCTTCTTTTATGGTATAATACGGAGTTTCATCCATAAAGCACTGCATAGCATCTGAGGTAATATAAGACCTTAGCGAAGGCTGTTCAGCAATTACACAGTTCAAAGTTTTTTCCAGCCGTTTCATATCAAGTTCAGTTCGATATTCAATATAAAAATGTGTTGATATTCCTCCGAGAAAAATGTTTTTATTTCTGCCGTATAGATATGATCTTTGTACATCCGTTAAAGGAAGATATTTCTTATTCATTATTTTTCCCTTCCAAGTATTCTGAAATTTTTCTTACTGTATCCAGCATATATATATCAGTCAAATCTATCTCGTATCCATCATTTTTAAGCTGAGCTACGAGCTTTATAGCTGAAATTGAATCTCCGCCTGCATCATAGAAATTTGTATCCAGTCCTACAGTCTTTCCAGCAGAATCAGAAAATGACTTTTCCCATAATCCTTTTATATATTTCTGAAGCTCGGTCATTTCTTCATTAAGCAAAAATGTATTCAAAACAGATGCAACAGCTTCTGCATTTTCAGGCGCTATCATTTCAAAATGGCCGAAACTGCTTGCAATATAATCTGTATCAGCATAGCTTGCCCATTTTTCTGAACTGTCATTAAATCCCGGAGCTGCTCCGATATAAAGAGTCTTTATATCTTCTATTTTTTCCGGGCCTTCATATGCAGCACAAGCCTCTGAAAAGCTTCTGAACAGGTTAACCATCGCAATTACCTGTACGGCGCTTACATTTGCACTATCAGATATCTTTACTCCCAGTGCTTCAGAATTGAATTTACTGATAATATTCTTTTCAACTTCTCTGTTACTGATAACATAACTGCACGCTGAACCCCATATCTCACTGATACTCTCTGCATCCCCGATGTAAGATATGTATTCACTGCCCATATTATTGAAGATAAAGTCCTTCTCTGATTCAATCGTAAAGTAATTCTTCCCAGTATCAGGAGAAGGAGAATCAAGCATTATAAGTTTTGAAACATTTATTCCATCTTTTCTGAGCTGTGAAGCAGTTTCGGCAGCAATAACACCTCCTACACACCATCCAGCAAGTATGATATCTCCCGTTTCAATTGTATTTTTTATAAATCTTCTGCAATTTTCTGCCATATCCTTTATAGAAAGTTTCTCCGGCCAGATAGTAGGATCTTTTCCATAATCTATACCGTAGCAGCTGAAGCTCGGATCAATATATCTGCATATCTCATCATATATCGAAGAGTAACCGCTTCCTCCATATATAAATACTATGTTAGCATGATCTGATGTGCCTTGTCTTATAAGCCTGAGTTTATCACTTTCTGCACCATTAGTAATATACGCTTCCAGCTTTCTGATAGTGTTGCAGCCATAAATATCTCTTATAGAAACATCTATACCATTTGCTTTCAGCTCTGATACAAAACGTATAGCCATAAGCGAATCTCCGCCCATTTCAAAGAAATCATCATCTATATATACTGTATCAGTGTTAAATATCTCTTTCCATATATCAGCAATTTTTTTCTGCAATGAAGTTTCAGGAGAAATAGTTTTTCTTTCTGTATTTTCATTCTTTATTACAGGAACAGGGAGTGCTTTTTTATTGACCTTTCCATTTGAAGTAAGAGGTATCTCATTCACCTGAATAAATCTGTCAGGTATCATATAATCCGGAAGCTTTGTCCTTAAATGTGCAAATACTTCCTCCTCGTTTATATCATTATTATCTGAAAATGCAAATATAACATTTTGCCTGTATAATTCAGCAGGGCTTCCAGCCTTAGGATAATAGGAAGCTGAATGGAAGCCATTGCTTTCCATTACTGACTTCCACTCTTCCGCATTAAGAAGAGTTCTGTCAAATTCAGTACGATAATCGCAGTAAGATGAGTATCCTTCAAGGAATCCGGTAGAGAACTTTATCATGTCACTGCTCTTGGTTATCTCAAGAACAATGAACATTCCATTCTTTTTAAGAAGTTTTTTCATTGAGAACAGAGTATGCGGAAGATCCTTGGCATCATGAAGAACATTTGCACCAAGTATTATATCATAGCTGCCCTGAGCAAAACCGACATTTTCTAAAGGCTCATCAATATTGAAAAGCTTATAATCCACAAAATCGTAATCCTTAAGGAGCTGCTTCGCATTATTCAGGAAGAAATGGGATATATCTGTAAACGTATACTCAACATTATCTGTTTCAAGGCCTTCAAGTACCGGTACAGTAGTACCTCCTGTACCTGCACCGAACTCAAGGATCCTTACCTTTTCACCAGCAGGGAGAGTGCGTATATACGCATTTATTGCCTTTGATACAATACTATTCTCATATTCTGCAAGAGGATTCTTTCTGTAGATCGTATCAGCCTGATCGGTATCTCCATTATTGAAGAGCAGCTCAACAGCATTTCGCTTACCGGTAAGAACTTCTCGATAATTAGCGTGCATACTCTTATAAGTGTTGAATGCACCGCTCCAGAATTGTGAATAATTATCCATTATACTGTTTTCTTTATTGAAATCAGGATCGTATGAGAACGGTCTTATGCCAATATACTTACCTTGAGCTATCCTCTTAGCATATCCATGCTCACACAGCGATTCCATCCACTGACATATTAATGGTCTGTATACTGGCTTTATACCATTCTTTTCCATAATATCATCAACAAAGATATTATTATTTTCAGAAGTATCTACACCAAATTCTTCAAGAGCATTCTTGATAGAGTTAAACGAATTATCGTCCATAAAACACATTAGTCTGTCATAATCCGAAGGCGAGATCTGTTCCGGAAGCATTTCTGAGGCAGCCTCTGTCTCTGTTCCGATTCTGTTCAAATACTCTTTTTGCTCCACATCAGAAGAAGTCTTATTTGCAACGGCATAAAGTGCTATCATTTTACTTCCGCCGATATCAAACGTTGTCGCAGCCGAATTCTCGATGTATTCAAGTTCGTTTGCAGCCTTCTCAATCTCTCCCAGCTCTATTCTGAAACCATGTATCTTCACCTGATCATCCTTTCTGCCAAGGAATACTACATATCCTTCCGGTGAGAACATTCCTCTGTCACCAGTGCAATATATTCTGCCATATACAGGGTGAATTATGAAAGCCCTTTCAGTAAGTTCCTTTTCACCCATATATCCGTCAGAAAGACCGATGCCTCCGATAAATATATCGCCTTCGATACCAAAAGGACAATCCATCTTTCTGTCATCAAGAACATATATCTTCTGATTTGCAAGAGGATAGCCATATGGGATACTCTTCCAATCATCATTTACTTGGCTTATAGGATAGTATATAGACCATATTGACGCTTCCGTGGATCCTCCGAGACTTATTACATCTGCATTTTTAAAGCATCTGTGTATTCTTTCAGGAAGTTCAAGAGGTATCCAGTCGCCGCTGAGCATTACAAGTCTTAAAGAATCACTTCTGAGTTTTTCACCAGCTTTTCCTTCAGTACAAATTCCCATGATCGAAGGAACTGAGTTCCATATAGTGATCTTCTTTTCACATAATATTTTCCTGATGTTGTCTGCGTCATAAAGATCAGGGATCATCACAAGTTCTGCACCTGCAAGCAGTGACCCGAATATATCATATACAGACAGATCAAAACACATGGATGAAAGACCTATGATACGATCATTTTCATCGACATTAAATCGTTCGTTTATATCCTCAAGAGTATTAATCACTGCACCATGTGATATAACAACACCCTTTGGTTTTCCTGTACTGCCTGATGTAAAAATTATATATGCTTTTGATGAAGGTGATATCTGCGTCTGTACTGCTGTATCATCAGGATAATCAAGCATCCCGGAAGAGATCATTATACTGATCCCAGCAGTATCACATATACTTTTAACTCGCTCAGCCGGATAATCCGGAAGCATTGGAACATAGCAGCCTCCGGCTTTGATAATACCAATTATCTCCGCTATTGTTTCGATACTGCGGTGAACAGATATTCCAACCGGCTCGCCTTCAGATACCCCTTTGCTCCTAAGACAATTAGCAACTCTCTCGGACAGTATATCAAGTTCTTCATATGTATATGAAGAATTTCCGAGACTTACAGCAGTATTTTTAGCATATCTTTTTGCAGAGCTCCGGAAGCAGGAAGCAAGATCTTTAGGCACATAATCCCTGTCAGTTGAATTGTAGGCAATAAGTGCGTTTTTCTCATTTTCTGTCAGCGATGATACTTCAGGCTCTTTGCCGCTGACAGCCATATTGATCATATCAACAAACCTGCCAAAAAGATTTTCAACAAGCTCAGTTTCAAAAAGCTCAGTTACATAGTCAAGCTGGACTCTGAGTCCGCCCTTTTCATTCATGGCCTGGAAATCAAGATGTACCTGCGGAGTCTGACCGATGGACCATTTCAATTCACCAAACTTTTCTACTTCCTCGTAAATATCCTTTTCAAAGAGCATACTTGTAAATACAACCGGCATAACGGCACTTCCGGCCGGAAGGCCGCTTCTCTTCGCTACTTCTCTTGCAAATTCCACACCATCATAATATCTGTTTTCAAGTGCATCAGTAAGCTTTTTCTGTATATCAGCACAGCGTTCTGCAAAAGTATTTCCAGCTTGTCTATCATAATCTATAAGTACCGTAGAAGTAAAATCACCATATATTTCATTTATATCCCTATGGAACGGATAGCGGTTGAATATTGTCAGGTTTATTCCAACACGGCTCATACCAGAAAACATAGATAGAACTTCACCATATGCACTTAACATTACAGCTGAAACTGTCGAACCGTTCTTTTCAGCAATCTCCTTAAGTCCATTGTATGAATCAGCTGTAAAATAATGAGACACTCTTGCAAAATGGCTCTTTTCAACTTCAGAAGGAGAGATCTTATAATTAAATACAGGTGCAGGAGGGAAATCATCTGCTTTTGACATCCAATAACTGCGGCTTGTCTTATAAAGCGCTCCGGACTTTACATTGTCAAGATCTATTATAAAATCACGATATGTGTAGCTATGTTCAGGCAACTGAATATCCGGATCATTATAAAGCATTATAAGCTGCTGTATAAACATACTTGCACTTACAGAATCAAGTATCATCAGATCATAACTCATATAAAGATACTTTCTCTCTTCATCAAGCTTAAGGCACCTGAATTCAAATAGCGGATATCTTGAAATATCAAAAACAGCATGTGACATCTCGCTTCTGATCTCACGGAGGACTTTTTCTTTTTCATCCTGACTAAGACCACTTATATCTTTTACATCAATTTTATAAGGCTCAACATTTGGAATAATATGCTGAGTTCCATCCTGATCAATTACAGCTCTCAGCATTTCCTGATCAATGATAAGTCTGTTGAGAGCCCTTTCAAGACGAGGAATATCAGCTTTCGTTTCAAACTCAAAATAATTATGAGTCGAAAAACCACCGAGTTCATATATATCCTGTCTTCCCATAAAATAAGCCATCTGAAGTGAAGAAAGTGCAAAAGGCTTATTTATATCCTTATCCATGCATTCATCTGAAAGCTCAGAATGATACTCTTCAATAAGCTCCTTAACTCTATCGAGAAGCTGCTCTGCCTGTGATACTGATACCGCCTTCTCATTGAATCTCATCTCAATATAGAATGCGTCATCAGCGAAAGCAGAATTAATATCGAGCTGATAAAGGCTGTTCTGAGCAGGTGAATATAATCTGCCATGTGGTCTGAGTGAAACTTCAAAAATGTCATTTGAGATCTCACTGCCAAATTCGCCAAGATAATTTATACAAATATCAGGCTCGGAAGCACGATCGCCCAGATCCATGAGTCCATATTCAGCAGAATGTCTCCTGAAAAAATGATTCTCTTCTGATATAGGAGCAATGCACCTGCCAATCCTTTTTGCTCCGAATGAATTAAGTACGAATGGATATATGGCTGTGAACCAACCAGCTGTATCAGAAACATCATGCTTCAATCCAGCTGCATCACGTCCATGAGATTCAAGATTCACTGTTACTTTATCCATACCAAGTATTTCTGAAAATGCAATGGCAAATCCGGAAAGAATAATGTCACTGAAATCAGAATTTCTTATCTTGTCTGACTGTAAAGCTGTCTCTCTTGCAATATCAGCCGGAATCGATACACGGTAATACTTTTCGTCTTTCCTTAATCCTAAAGGTATTTCGTCAAAATTCTTAGTAATGTCAACCGGCCATTTGTCAATTACATTCTTAGAATCTTCTGCAGATTTTTTCAGTTCCTCTGAATAAAGTTTATATGAACTGTACTTTTCACTTTTTTCAAGAGGCTCATCGTTTTCAGCAGCCTTTAATGCCTTACAGAGATCTCTAAGAACTATTCTCCAAGTAACTCCATCTGTAATAAGATGATGCATAACGATAATAAGATAAATCCTGCCAGCGCCTGATATTTTACCTGCATTTATTAGATGGCCTGCTGAAATATCAAGTGTGCTCTGAAGATCATCTCCGAAGCTGTTAATTTCTTCATCTGCAAGTTCTTTATCAGAAACATATTCCGAATATTTGAACGGGACAAAATCTTCTCCCATGATATGATGTGACAATACACCATCAGAACTAATATCGAATACTGATCTGAACACATCATGCTGTTTCACGATATATTCAAAAGCACTCTTTATTTTATCTCCGCTGACATCATGTTTAAGTTCAAGTATTACCGACTGATTGAACCATGATAAGTCATTGGAAACATTTCTGCTGAACCATTTCTGCACAGGTACAGCAGGAACTTCACCTATTATATCTGAATCCTGAAGTTTATCCTGCTTATTCTTTGCAAGCAAACTGCTCATAAGTCTGATAGTCGGATTAGCAAAAATTTCTTTCAGTCCGATATTTATACCTTTTCTTCTGAAAGCCGCAGAAAGGTTCATTGCCTTTATCGAATCTCCGCCAAGTTCAAAGAAGCTGCTGTCAATACCGATATCCTTTATTCCCAGCACCTCAGACCAAAGTCCTGCGATAAAAATCTGCTCATCTGTTTCAGGTACTGTTATTTCCTGAATTACTTTGTCAGAAATTCTAAGCGCAGTTTCCTTGTCAAATTTTCCATTGATCGTCATAGGCAGTTCTTTCATAAAAAACATCTGAGCAGGAAGCATAAACTCCGGTATCCTGCTGAGAAGATAGCTTTTCATCTCATCCTGTCTTAGTTCACGATCCGAAGATGCAAACAGCTGAATAAATTTTTCGCCGGATTCTCCGTCAGAAAGGCACACTACCGCATCCTTGATATTGTCGTTGCTAAGGACAGCTTTCTCGATCTCTCCAAGTTCAATTCTGAAACCTCTCACCTTAACTTGTGAATCTTTTCTTCCTGAGAAAATAACATCTCCATTAGGCGAAAGCTTTACATAGTCACCAGTAGCATAAATCTTTCCTCCTATTTCAAAGAGATCATCAATGAATCTGGAACTGGTCATTTCATCATTTGAAATATATCCATTATATTCTACACCGCCTGAAATAAATAGCTCTCCTGTCATTCCTATCGGAAGCAGATGACGGTCTCTGTCAAGAACGTAGAATTTTCTTGAAGGATTCGGCTTACCAATATGGACTGTCTCAGCATCACCGACCAATGATGCAGGGAATGCAGATACCATTACAGCTGTTTCAGTTGGTCCGTAAACATTATATAACTCTCCACCCACATATTCTGAAGCTTTCTTAAAGTGTTTAAGACTTGCCGCCTCTCCTCCGGTGGTAAGAATTCTGAAATTCCTGAAGCAATCCGGAACATTATCTATCAAGAGATTGAAAAGACGTGTGGTCAAAAACATATTTGTTATCTTTTTATCTGCAAAGAAATCTGCAAGTCTGTTTATATCTTCCTTATCTGCTTCAGGCACTATAACTACTGCGGCGCCATGAATCAGAGACATATAAACCTCATATACTGAAGCATCAAAGGAATAGCTTGCTATCTGCGCTACTCTGTCCCCGGGAACACACTGATAGCTGCTTCCGTCGCAGGCAAAATCCGTAAGACAGAGATCGGATATCATGGCTCCTTTCGGTGTACCTGTTGAACCTGATGTATAAATGATATAGAGAATGTCAGATTTCTCACCATCTGCAATATAATCGTCTTCCTCCATTGAAACATATTCATCATCAGATATATATGCTACATCATCGAGGAAATCATACTTCTTCCTGAATGACTCAGAACCAAGGATGAATTTCATACCGCACTGCTCCTTCATCTGAAGGACACGATCCTCTGTGAGTTTTTTCATTTCAAGCGGAAGATAAACTGTACCTGTTTTCAGCAATGCAAGAATCCTGATCGGCATTATGTGAGTATATTCAGCATTTACACCAACTACATCGCCCTTTTTTACACCATTTTTCCTGAGCAATGAAGCAAGTTTATTGGAAAGGATATCAGACTCAGCATAGGTGATATTGGTATTTCCATATTCTATAGCAGTTGTATCATGATATTTGTCAACTGCTTCCTTATAGAGTTCAATTGTTCGTTTATTATTCTGAGGTACATATCCTCCGTTTACAAGTTTCAGCTGAGAAGCACTTTTTTCCTCTGAAAGAATACTGATCTCATTAAGCGGAGCTGAAAGATCACTGAGTATTGTTTTCAGCAAGTATACATAGTCCTCAGCCATACTCATGATAGCTTCAGCAGAATACTTTTCTGAATTATATTCAAAAGATATCATAAGAACATCTGTAGGCTCAAACTTAATAACGAGATCGTATGATGTTGCATCATATATCTCAGCATCAGAAATCGTCATTCCGCCAGATGTAAGCCCGCAAAGCATTCTTGTAATATCCAGATTTTCAAATGCCAGAGCGTGATTCACAAGCTCACGCTTATTAAGATTATTCTGGATATCAGAAAGTTTAACATGGGAATTCATCTCTGCTTTTATCATAGACATATTGATACTGCTGCATATATCTCTGAACGAATCCCCTGCACTATATCTGAGAACAACCGGCATAGTGTTGATAGTAAGTCCAACCATTTCAGCAATATTATCAGTATCAGCAAGACGTCCGGATACGACCGTGCCCCATACGCTCTCATAGGCATCGTTATATTTTGTAAGCAGCACACCCCATACAGACTGATATAAAGCGTTAGAAGTTATTCTTAAAGAACGAGCGTTTTTTTCAACCTCTTCTTTAAAATTCTTATCAAGTTTTATTGTATATCTGTTATAAGAAAAACCTTCTCCGCATTTTTCTTTTTCCGGGAAAGAAGGACCGTCCGGACAATCAGAAAGGGAATCAGTCCAGTATTTCATCTCCTTTGTTCCGTCAAGCCCGCTTATCCAATTAAGATATTGGCTATAGCTATGGTCTGCAGTCACATCTGCTTTTCCATTAAGAAGGTCATCGTAAATACTGAATATATCCCTTGCTGCAAGTCCCATCGACCAGCCATCCATAATAATATGATGACTTCCCCATATTATTACGAATCTCTCATCACTGAGTATAAATATTTTCATTTGCATCGGGAGCTCGGAGAAAAGGTCAACTCCCTTGTTTATGCTCGATTTCTTATAGTGTTCAATAATTTTTTCCTGCTCATCAGGTATTTTACCAGACAAGTCCTCAACGCTTATTCTTCCCTCAGCTTCTTTTAATACTATCTGCATTGCCTTGTCGTCCTCAAAACAGAAAATAGTTCTGAGTGCATCATGCTTTTTTATCAGGATATTATAAGCCTGCACAAATAAATCTGTATCAAGTTTTCCGTGTATCTCAAATTTAAGCTGATTATAGTATGTATTTTTGTGTTCTCCAAGCATATAATGGAAGAGCATTCCTTCCTGCATAGGAGTAAGTTTACCTTTATATTCAATATTATTCTCTGAAATATTCATTTTTTGGACCTCTGTATTCTAATTTGTACTATTCAGCCTAAAATGGCTTTTTCAATCTCTTTGCATATTTCCTTCGGATGTGTCTCGAAAATGTTGTGTCCGCCGTCCAGTATATAATGATCAAATCCATGATCTGTATAATTCTTCCAACCTTCCGACTGCTCTTCACTCATATACGGATCATCTTTTCCGTAGAAAACCGATAATCTGCAACCCAGCTTAATTTTTGAGGAATATTCGTATTCCTCTACCATTTTGAAATCTGTCTTGACTATTTTCTTATAGTATTCTACAGCAAACTTATTCTCATAAAATTCATCAGGAAATGACATATTTTCTTTAAGGAAAGAAATGAATCCATCATCGTCAAGCTGACTAATAAGTTTATTTTTATAATACATAGGATTACTTATATCCGGAGCCGGTGATGAAACAACAAAAAGTGCATCCGGAGAAATCCCGTATTTTTCTGAAAGATATACAGAAGCTTCATATGCTACAAGACTTCCGCTGCAATCACCGAGAAAAGCGAAGTTTTTTTCTTTGATTATGTCTATACAATCGTCTGCAAGTGATCTTGCAAGAAGCTTGATACTTTCCGGCATAGCATCTCTTGCTCTTTTTTCACGCATAGGATACTGAACGGGATAAATATTGATCTCATCTGATAAATGCTCTCTCCAGCCATGATAAGATGATGCTGTACCACCAGAACACGGAAAAATAAACAGATTGAACCTACCTTTTTCACTTACCTTTTCATTACATATAACATTACTCATCATTATGCACCTCTTTCATACCTTTCAAGAACGCTGCTTATATACTCTGTTACTTTTTCTTTCTGTTCATTTATAAAGAAATGATCTCCCTCAAAATTTTTTATCTCAAAACCTTCAGGTGAATAATCCTTCCACGAACACAGATCACTGTATGTAAGTTCATCCTCAAGACCGTTCAAGACACTGCACCCGCATGAGAAACTGACTACATCATTCGTCCTATAGGTCTCAGTAATATAATAATCAGAACGAATTATAGGCACAAAGTAATTCTTCAGAACCGGATTTTCAAATATTTCAGGACTTGTCCCCTGCATTCCCATGATCTGATCTTTGAAATTATCCACATCAAGCTTATAGTATTCAGTAAAATGTTCAGGATCTCCGTTAAGATGGGGAGCATAATTTCCAGACATAAATATATGAACCAGCTTGTTTTTCAGCACAGGGTTCCTGCTTATTTTCTTATATAGCTCATATACAATAAAACAGCCCATACTATGTCCAAAAAGTGCAAATCTGCTGCCATCGTAATTCTCAAACAATATTTTATTATATATATCCTCTGCCGCTTCTTTTATAGAATTATAAAAATGTTCTCTGCTGCGAACACCGCGTCCTGCAAGTTCCGGATTAATAACGCTGATATTATCAGGAAAAAACTTGTGCCACTCTGCAAATGCAGCTGAAGAACCTCCTGCATACGGCAAACAATAGATTCGGATCTTCTCACCTGTCATCATATCTCAAACTCCTCTTCATAAGAAAAAACAAAGCTGTCATCTATTTTTTTATAATTCTCAATAGCACTGAATGGAATTATTGTATTTGCCCATATGATGCCTTTGCTTCTTTCCTTTTCCATCGCAGCTTTTGCTGCTTCTGCAACAGCAAGCGCTGTAATTCCATATGTTCCTCCGAGCTCCAGTCTGATATGTATAGATTTATATTCATCATCTTTTTGCCCGTCAGCTGTAATATCAAGAACGTTCCATTCTTTTCGGCTATCATTATTCATTTTTGAAATACTTTCAGAAAGGCGTCCTATCACTTCATTCATATCAAATTTATCTCTAAGGCTGTAATACTTCATTGCAGCAATACCTGCACCATTGTTTTCAGATATATCAAACCAATCAAGCCGCCCTATATTCATTTCGTTAAGCAGAACAGCGATCTCGTTGCTGATAAAACGCTTTATATACACTTTTTTACCAACAGCCTCACAAAAATCCGACCTGAATTTCTCGTCACTTCTATGGAACGAACCGTTCTCCCAATAGCTATCTGACACTGCATACCCGCTCTCGCCGCTAAGAGCAATATCAATGCAGCTTATTGCTGTGAACGCTTCATCACCTCCTGATATACCACGAATACTTTCTATTGTATCAAAATGCTCACTAAGGCTTCGTATCAGCATTCCAACAAGTCCCGGATAATAACCTGCCGCAATTATGTATTCTCCAGACTGTGCCATTTTTTCAATAAATCCGCTATCGGCTGCAAGTGCATCAGAAACATCCAAATATACTGCACCCATATTTGCTGAAGATTCTGCTATAGTCCGACTTATAACATATGCCGGGCCAGCGCAGTTTATTATCATATCACAGCCTTTGCAGAATTCATTTAGCTGCCCTTTATCATAGATATCAAGCTCTTCCCATGTGAAATTATCGAGATCTGATAACTCTACAGGCTTATGCCGCTGTCCTCCTTTAACAAAATAATCTTTGGAAAGATATCTGCATATATTCTTTCCTATTTTTCCTCCACAGCCGATCACTCCTACCAGCTTCAAAAGAATTCCTCCTGTCAGTTTAATATTAAGTTATGTATGGCTAACATAAATACAAAAAAGAATTCATTCAAAAAGAATGAAGCTTCAACACTTATGATTAATACATTATTATTATATCACACTACAAAAATTCAAATCAATAAAGGCATATTTTTTTGCCGTTGAATACATAATATTTTACACTTTTACCATCATTTTTAGTGATACAGCTTTAAACGTCCGATAAAAAAATGATATAATGTTAGCTATAGTTAACAGCGATTCATATTACCAAATATCAACATAATGCTGTAAACAAAAAATCAGAATAACATAAAAAAGGCCGGCAGATCAACTGCCGGCCTGAAAATATTACCACGTTATTGCAGAATGACTGTGAATGTAGAATTCTTCCTGACTTGGCTGCCATGCCTTGACTTTAGGCGGAAACAGAGCATCATATTTTTCAACAGCTGATTCATCATTACAAGGTTCATCAGCGCTGTTCTGATAATATGTCCATTTCTTCCCTTCAAGAGCGCCCTCTTTAAGTTCTTTGACAAGCAGAGCTGCGGGATAGTAATCACCTTCAAGGCTAACGTTGTACTTTTTACAGCTTTTATAGCCTCGTGCAACATAGTTATCCGGGTTTCCGAAATTAATAACGGTATCGTACCCCATTTCGACTGCCTTTGCAAATGTATGATCGAGCAGCATTCTGCTTATTCCTTTTCGCTGATATTCCGGAAGGACGCAGATAGGTCCCATAGTAAGGACAGCTTTTTCATGTCCGTTTTCATCAACAAGCTTTGATACGGAGTACATAACGCATCCGAGAATTTCCCCCTCGGATTCGAAAACGTAGTCGAGCTCAGGAATAAAGGCTTCATGCTGTCTCAGAACGTGCATGAAGTAATGCTCACTGCATCCGGGAAAGCTTAAATTCCAGAATGCTTCACGGGCGAGATTTTCTACTTCGTAGTAGTCTTTTTCTGTTTCTAAACGGATGATATAGTCATTATTATTCATTGTTTTTCCTCCTGAAATGGTTGACGGGACACGGGAGGTTTGTGTAAGATAGTATTCGCAAACCTTCCGTTTACGCTGCTATCTCAGTTCTGTTATTATTTTTCAAACAACGATCTCCTTTAAAATAAATATGCTCCGGATAGTTATCCGTCACAATACCTGTATTTTAGCATAATAGGAGCGTTTTGTCAATAGAGAATAAATAATTCGTATCATTATTTTTGAGTTTTTGGGGTAAGCTCCCGGTAAAGGAGTCCGCATTTGCTGCAATACCATACAAGCCGGCCTGAGCGGTACATCGGAAGAGTGATGTTTATTCCCCATTCCGGATACTGCTTGAACATCATTATGCTGCTGTCTGATATATAGGCAGCGAAAGTGATATAATGCTCCTTAGTCATCGGGTGGTCAGAGGAGATGTACCATTCACCGCCGATATCCTCGACCTTTAACATATTGTTATCATCAGCCTTCTGCGGAGTCAATGCTGTCAGCTTATTACCGCAGCAATTGACACCTGCATCAGAGGTTGCGGTAATGATATTTCCGCATTCCCTGCACACATAAAATCTTATTTTTTTCATATCACCTTTCTCCTTTTCATTTTTTTCGATCTCTCCTGTAAGAAGAACATCTGTATCTGTTCCAAAAATATCAGCAAGTGAGCTAAGAAGCGAAATGTCAGGACATCCGTTCCCACGCTCCCATTTTGAGACTGCCTTATCACTTACGTTGATGCGTTCCGCAAGTTGTTTTTGCGTCAATCCGAGTTGCATTCTGAATTCTCTTATAAGTTTTCCTGTTTTTACCTGGTCCATTATATCACCTCTGGAATAGTCTGTTTTGTTTTATGATATTATTATACCTGAACACTGACGCATCGTCAATCCACGCTCCGTAGAATAAAACAAGGCGCTCATTTTTACATGAACGCCTTGTTATACCTCTGATCAATATTCTTTATACTGTCAGATTTTTAACCCTAAAAAAATTTTTACTGTCCCTCATGGAAGAAATAGGGAAGTGCATCGTAGATATAGTGTCTTACATGGCCCCACCAGTGATCTCTGCCGTCAGCAACCAGGAAATAGAAGTTGCCCTTTGAGAAATCAGATGTTGTGGTGAAGCGCTTTGTGTCCTGCTTGAGGGGATTTATAAGTCCCAGCATATTATTGTAAGCAAGATCCTTTGAACCTGTTGCCGCAAATATGAAGTACTCATTCTTTTGGAATCCGGACTTATCTATCGCATTCTGAAGTCCTGTAAGTCCGCCCCAGCAATGTCCTGAAAGGGGCATATAATATGCACAGATGTCCAGATTATTGATGAACATATTCCATGTGGAGCCGCCTCCCATTGAGAATCCGCCGTATGCTCTGTGATATCTGGAAGCCTTCAGATCAGCCTCAGAAGTTGAGTTAGCATATGTTGAATACTTCTTCTCAACGAACGGGATTATGCTCTGACGCATCTCGTCCCATACTGTACCTGCGCCCATGTTGTTATCAGGTGCGGGACAGCCGTTGAAGGTGGGAGTGACCACGATAAGAGGCTCTAATTCGCCGTTCATTATCATGTGATCCAGGATATTGTGCATCTTTACATCATTGCTGAATATGGTATTCTCATTCTCTCCGCCGCCATGCATCAGATAGAAGATATTATACTTCTTGCTGGAATCGTATCCGTAAGGCAGATAAACGTTCAGGCTCTTATTGCCATTGATACCGGTATAGCTCTCCTTGATTATCTTTCCGGCCTGTGAACAGGGTTCAAGATACTTATCTGGAGCTGCCTTGAACTGGAGTGCAGAATCATAGATGAAATTGCTTGGCTCCGGCTCAGGAGTATTATCCGGGAATTCCTTGATATTTCCGAGAACGAACTGCTGTATGAGCACTACATCGTTTATCTCGAATTTACCGCTTCTGTCTACATCAGCTGCAAGCTCATTGTATTTGCTGTCAAAACCGTCTAAAAGTCCCATTCTTGCAAGTGTGATATCAAAAGCATCGATCCTTCCATCGCAGTCAACGTCTCCACGATTTATTGTAGGTGCTTCTCCCGGACCTTCGACCTTGGTACCGGCAACTGCCCCTATGGCTTCATCAATATAGAAGTTTCCTTCTCCCTCTGCTGTCTCAACGTAGAGATTCAGGTTTGATGCGTCCTCAGGAATGAGGAAATCAGTATTGGCAAGCTGTATCCATTCGCCCTTTACCGCTGTGCCCTTTGCCACCTTGTCATAATGAACAGTTCCTTCTGTATCCTCATACTGAAGTGTCAGGTAGAAAAGCTGTGAATCAGGACCATCAAGGTAGATAACATCTGTACTGAAGCTGTACGCCTCGCCGGCCTTGAAAGCAGAATTGAGCTTACGGTTCACACCGTTCCATGCTGCTGTTCTATCCTGTACAAGAAGTGCTTCTTTACCTGCATAGGCTGTTCTTCCGCTGGTAAGGACAGAAGCTGCGCCTCTTCCCTCCCATGAATCGGCAGTTCCCTCAAATGTGCTGTGGAAGTAGTAACCGTTCTCGTCTGGCTCGATTATATGTCCGCCCTTGCCGTGGACTGCCTTGCTTCCGTTAGAACCGTTCCATGGTGTACGGTCATACTCAAAGAAATCGATATCAGCATAGCCTCCTGTTGACTTTGTAGGATAGCTGTAGATACCGCTTCTGTAGCCAGTGAAGAGCTTCAGATCATAACTCATTTTGAGCTCATCACCAAGCTTTGTCCAGTTGTTTCCGTCATATGAGTAATAGAAATTTGCCTTATCGATATCATTTGACGCACTCTTGTCAGAGTTAACATTGCTGAACTTAAAGTCAACCTTAAGATATACTTCGTCGCCGCTCAGATCCTTTTCTGCGATCTTCTTATCAGAGGTCTTATCTACTGCATCACCTCCGTTTACCGACATATATATCTTCTTTGCACCGCTGTCTGTGACATAAACTCCGATATTTCCGTATTTTAACTGGAATGCTGAAAGTCCGGCATGATCTCCGGGCTTCATTCCCTTTGTGTCAAGCTTTATAAAGCTGCTGCAGGCAGGTCCCTCAGTTCTCATTGTAAGAGTATTTCTTGCATTAAGTATATGACTTGCCATATTGTTGTTATGAAGTCTCAGCCAGCCGTCACGCTCTGTTACTGACCATGACTTATTGTCCGGATTGTGATTCCACTGCCATTCAAGTGCAAGATCATTTGAAGTGTAGGAGAAGTCATCATCTCCGGCAAGATCAGTTCCGGTATAGTTTCCGTCTACAGAAATTGTCAGCGGAGCTTTTCCGTTGACTCCCATCATAGGCCAGCCGTTCTGCCATGTAACAGGTACAAGCACCGGTATACGTCCGATAGAACCGTGATCCTGGAACATCATTCCATACCATTTTCCGTCAGGAGTATCCACGATACCGCCCTGTGCAACTCCGCTTCCATAGGTACCCAGACCGGACTCAAGAACAGTTTTGCTCTCATAATTGCCGAGAAGCTCCTTGGAACGGTAGCAGAGCTCCAGACGGCCGTGACCGCTGGGCCATGCGATTATGAAAATGTAGTAATAGTCACCTATTTTCTGGATATGTGAACCCTCACCGGTAACATATCCCTGAATATTAGTCTTGAAAAGAGTCTTGTCAACTCCGCCCTGCTTGAAGCCGGTCATATCAGAGTTGAACTCCTTGATCTTGATCTCTCCGCCGCCGTAGACAAGATAATTCCTGCCGTCATCATCAAAAAGCAGAGATGCATCGTGATACATTCCGTTGAGCTCTACCTTTGTCCACTCACCGTTCTCGATGTCTGTTGTCTTATAGATATAAGACTTTCCTGTACCATAGCTTCCGAAGAACACATAGTACACGCCCTTGTTGTATCTGAGGCTTGCTGCCCACTGTCCGTGAGAGTAGTCGTGCTTGCCGTTTTTAAGATTCTGTACATCTCCGTCAGCAAGGGTATCGTATACATAGTTGCATATCTCCCATGATGCAAGATCCTTTGACTTCATTATCGGTGCTCCGGGACTGAAAAACATAGTAGTACTTACCATGTAATATGTATCCCCTACACGGATCACATCATCGTCAGGTACATCTGACCAGATCACAGGATTGTTTACCTCTGAAGCTGCTTCGGCTTTTAATGCATTGATCTTTCCGCCTGTTCCGCTGAGACCGGATCCCGCAAATACAAGCGTCAGTGCAGCAGCTGTAACTCCTGCTGCCGTCCTTTTTATTATACTCATTAACGTTCCTCCTTTGTTGAAATAAACAACTAATTTTAATAATCCACCATTATTATTATATAGTTTAAACCGAGTCCTTTACAACTCACAAAATACAGATTCGGTGTAAATTCTGCATATCCTTCCGGTTTTAAGCGCTTTTCCGCCTGTTATCGTCAGCAGCAGAAGAAGTTTTTTCCATTATATATTGCTTTTTTCTCTTCCTTATGGTATAATTAATAAGTTAAGTGATTGTAAGATAAAATGGTGATCCAGAAAGGATAAATAATGCATTTCAATGAATTGAATCTTTCTCAGGAACTTATCAGAGCTGTTGACGAACTCGGCTTTGAGGAAATGACTGAGATACAGGAAAAAAGTATCCCGCTGCTCCTTCAGGGGCGTGACGTTGTCGGACGTTCAAATACAGGTACAGGAAAAACTGCTGCCTTCGGCATCCCGGCTGTTGAGAGTATCACTCCGGCTGAGAAAAAGACTGCCGCTGTCCTCATCCTCTGCCCTACCCGTGAGCTTGCTATGCAGGCTGCCGGCGAGATAAGAAAATTCGCAAAGTATAAGGAAGGAGTCCGCACCTGTGCCGTTTTCGGCGGTGCAAGTATGGAGAAACAGATATCCGAACTCAAGCGAGGTGCCAATATCGTTATCGGTACTCCCGGCCGTGTTATGGATCACATCCGAAGACGCACCCTGAAACTCGAAGGCATACGCACAGTTATCCTCGATGAGGCTGACGAGATGCTGAATATGGGCTTCCGTGAGGATATCGAAACCATCCTTGCAGATATTCCTCAGGAGAGACAGACTGTGCTCTTCTCAGCTACTATGCCGCCTGAGATAATGGCCCTCACACAGAAGTATCAGACCGATCCGGTGCAGATAAAGATAAAGTCCTCACAGAAGACTGTTGAGCTTATCAGCCAGTTCTACTTCGAGGTTGCTATGGGAAGAAAGACCGATGCCCTTAAGCTCCTCCTTGCTGCATATTCTCCCTCATCTGCAATGATATTCTGCAATACAAAAGCTATGGTAGATCAGCTCACGGATGAGCTCATGAAGGCAGGCTTCCGTGCCGCAGGACTTCATGGCGATATGAAACAGGTGCAGCGTACACAGGTCATGAACAGCTTCAAAAAGCAGGCTGTCGGTATCCTTGTAGCAACTGATGTAGCCGCAAGAGGTATTGATGTAAGCGGTGTAGACGCTGTATTCAATTATGACCTTCCGCAGGACAACGAATACTATATCCACCGCATAGGCCGTACAGGCCGTGCAGGCAAGAGCGGTGCCGCATATACTCTTATCACAGGCAGAAGACAGCTTTCAGATCTTCATGCAATTGAAAGATTCACTCATGCTGAGATAAAAGAACTTCCCCTGCCGGATAAGTCAGATATAATCTCAATGAAGAAGGACGCTGTGATCGAGCGTATATCATCAGCTGAGGCAAGTCATCATGCCTACGATATCCTTGACAGACTTTCTGCCGCAGGTATCGATTACCGTGAAGCTGCTGCCCGTATTATCAACGAGACTCTTCAGAATGAGATAAAAGACCTCCCTGAATTTGATGCAAAGCCGCTCAGAAGCGGAAGAAGAAATGGTGCTAAAACTGTAAAGGTGGATATCAGTATCGGCCGCAGCAAGCGTATTGCCCCGAATTTCATCCTTGGCGCTCTTGTTGACGCAACAGGTATGTCGGGCAGAGATTTCGGCAAGATCGATATATATGATGAACATACCACTGTTGAAGTTCCGGAATCCGAACTGGATTATATAATCGACAGCACTGATTCCATCAGAATAAACGGTCATCAGGTACAGGTCAAGGCCTGGAAGGGAGTTTCTCTCCCTGAGAAAAAGCAGAAATACTCCCGCAGAGATGATAAGCCCAAATTTGACCGCAAGCGCTCCGCATATGGAAGCCGTAAAAGAGCTGATGTCTTTTCAGACTATATACCGGACCGCAAAAAGCGCTCTAAAAAGAGACATTGAGAGGTGATATATAATGGCTAACAACAAAAAAAGAAAGCATTCTTCCAACGTCAGAAACGTGAATAAGGAAGTCAAAGAAGTACAGCAGACTGTGAACAACAGCAAGCCTCAGGACGGACGCAAAATGATAATCCGTATAGGTATGCTGGTGCTTGCTCTTATTATGGCAATTGGCGCTGTACTGCCGCTCTTCTTCTGATTTTAACTTTATGGATGATCTGCTCCCCACAGCTGTGGGGAGTTTTTTTGTTGCCGCCGCTCAGTGATTTTGTGACATTTTCACCGCAGTTTCCGACATATTCCGCAGGACAAACGCATTATAATATTATCAGACAATGCTTCTCGAGGTGGATAATGGAAACTATTTACGTTGATGTCCTCTTAATTCTCAATATCTATGTGAACTTTTTCCTGCTCAGAATAACCGGTGCCATAACCGGTTCGGCTTTAAAAACAAAGAGATGTATCGCAGCCGCAGTCTACGGCAGCTTCTTCTCTCTGCTCATTATCGCTCCTGACCTAGGCATTGCTGCCGTAACTGCTATAAAATCTGCCGCCGCTGTAACTATTGTCATGCTCGCCTTCGGAGTACACGGAAAAAAGAGACTTCTCAAAGACACAGCTGCGTTCTTCGCAGCAAATTTTATCCTGGCAGGAACTGTCTATGCCGTCTGCTGCTGGCTTAAGCCTGATTTCATACATATCAGCAATTCTTTCATTTATATTGATCTCTCACTGATAGTGCTCGTACTTTCAACCGCCGGACTCTATCTCGCAGTTTCACTTATAAGACGATTCTCATTGACTGATGATGCTTACGGCAGCTGCTTTCATGTGATGATAAGACACAGGGATATCTGCGTTAATTTATCCGGACTGGCTGATACCGGGAACAGGCTAATGGATCATTTTTCCGGAAAACCAGTTATTGTCTGTGATAAGGATATCTTCCTGCAAGACTGCGATATCAGTCCTGCCGCACTTCCACGAGGATTCCGTCTTATCCCCTGCGGCACAGTTTCCGGAAGCAGTATCATTCCCGTTTTTTCACCCGATGAGGTCATTATCACTAATGATTCTTCCGGAGAACGAAAAGCTGTCAGTGCAGTTATCGGCCTTGGGGAAAGCTCCGGAAAAGCCATTTTCAATCCTGCTATTTTAAAACGATAAATATAAAGGAGTACATCATGAAACCAGTAAAAAAAATAATGTCAAAGATCATCTCTCTATTCACCGGCAGCGTTTTCTATATAAACGGTCCGGACACGCTGCCGCCTCCTCTTGATAAACAGGCGGAATCAGAAGTCTTCATGCGGCTAACAGATAATGACCCGGAAGCAAGAAATACTCTTATAGTTCATAACCTGAGACTTGTGGTGTATATCGCAAAAAAATTTGAATCTACCGGAATAGGCCTTGAGGACCTTGTCTCTATCGGTACAATTGGTCTTATTAAAGCTGTGAACACCTTCTGTCCCACTAAGAACATCAAGCTTGCCACTTACGCCTCACGGTGTATAGAAAACGAGATACTGATGTTCCTGAGAAAATCCTCTCAATACAGAAATGACCTTTCTATAGATGAACCGCTGAATATTGACTACGACGGAAATGAACTGCTGCTTTCGGATGTTCTCGGTACAGATGATGATGTGGTAAATAAGGGCATAGAAACTGAGGCTGAACGGGAAATACTCAGGGAAGCTGTTTCCGGTCTCTGTGACCGTGAACGTGAGATCATGGAAATGCGATTCGGTCTTATCAACGGCAAGGAACTCACTCAGAAAGAGGTGGCTGACCGTATTGGCATCTCACAATCCTACATTTCAAGACTCGAAAAAAAGATAATAAAAAAGCTCAGAGTAAAACTCGAAAGCATAGTATAAAAAATACCGGGCCCGTCAGGATGACAGACCCGGTAATCTTCTCTTATCTCAGTCCGATCTCCGTATCACTTTCCGTAAGTGAATCGTATCGGAGTATGTAATCATATATGTCCTGTATCGTGGTGAATGCGATACCCACATAACTGTCAGCGCATCCGTAATAGATCGCTATGCGTCCGGTATCAGGATCGGTAAGCGCTGCACAGGGGAAGCATACATTCGGGACAAATCCCCTCTCCTCATACCACTCCTCAGGTGCAAGAATGTAGTTTGAACAGCGGTGTATTACCTTTGAGGGCTCGTTTATATCAAGGATAGCCGCTCCTATGCTGTAGACATATCCGTTGCAGGTGTTTACTACACCATGATAAAACAGCAGCCAGCCCTTATCTGTCTCAATAGGAGCTGCTCCGCCTCCTATCTTAAGATTCTCCCACCAGTTTTCGGACCTGCCCATTACATGGCGGTGACGTCCCCAGAACTCCATATCAGGGCTCTCTGACAGGAAAATATCACCGAAGGCTGTATGACCGTTATCGCATGGGCGGGACAGCATTACATAATTCCCGTTGATTTTCCTCGGGAATAATACTGCGTTGCGGTTGTAAGGAAGATAGGGATTCTCAAGCCTTGTGAATGTCCTGAAATCCTTTGTGCTTGCTATTCCTATGGACGGTCCATAGCAGTCCTGACACCACATTATGTAATATGTATCATCGACCCTGACAAGCCTCGGATCATATGCATATCTTGGCATAAAGGGTCTTCCCTTTTCATCTGTGAACGGTATCTTCTCGGGATCGAATTCCCAGTGTACGGCATCCTTGCTCCGTCCGAGGTAGATATGAGGGATACCGTCACGCTGTTCGCCTCTGAAAACTCCGATAAATCCGTCCTCGTAAGGCATTACAGCACTGTTGAATATCCTTGCAACATCAGGAAGAGGGTTCCTGTTTATTATAGGGTTTTCACTGTATCTCCATACAGGCAGCTCATATCCCTCCGGCTTATCCTGCCACGGTATATTGCTTCTGCCTTCTCCGATCATCCTTATATCTGACATATCTGTTTCCTCACTCGTATTCAGCTGTATCCTCTGACTTTATTATAAGCAGTCAGGACGGATTTAACAGCTTTTATTTAATTATCATCAAGTTAATTTATAGCTTTTCCTTTAATTAAAGTATACACTATAATTTCAATTAAGTCAATACCTATTTTCAATTAATTGAATTTTCGGTAAATTCACTAAAAACGAAGGTCTGCTTTTGTTATAGCAAACATCATATTTTTTCCGAAAACTATAGATTTTTTTCACTTTTTCCTTTATAATAGTATTAGTAACTATTTTTTTGAAAGGAGCCGCTATGATATTCAGTGATTTTATTAACAGCATTTCATCCGGCGCCTTTGATCAGCAGTTTTGCAGGCTTTACGGAAGCAGCGAAAAAACTGTGCTCAGGCAAAGATCAAGATTTATGTCGGCCGCCGAAAATTTTTCCAGACTCTACCCTGAATCAGGTGAGATCAGAGTTTTTTCAGCTCCCGGCAGGACGGAGATAGGCGGAAATCATACCGACCATTAGCATGGATGTGTACTTGCCGCTGCTGTAAGCGCAGATGCTATCGCTATCGTTTCCGCTAACAGCGAAAATTTGATCCGTGTCAGCTCGGAGGGATATGAACCTATCAGTATCCCGCTGGATTCTCTCTCCCCTGTCGATACTGAAAAAGGTACGTCAGCCGGCCTTATAAGGGGGATAGCCTCGGCTTTTTCCGATATGGGAACTCCACTCTCCGGATTCAATGCTTTTGTTTCTTCCGATGTTATCAGCGGAAGCGGACTGTCTTCATCTGCCGCTTTTGAAGTTCTTACAGGAACAATTATCGACTCCCTGTTCAACGAAGGCAAGGCAGGCCCTGTGAAAATAGCAGAGATAGGTCAATTCTCTGAAAATAAGTACTTCGGCAAATCCTGCGGAATTATGGATCAGCTCGTAAGCTCCGTTGGCGGACCGGTTTTCCTTGATCTTGCTGACCCGTCCGAGCCTGTGATCGAATCTGTCGTATTTGATCTGCGGTCAGCCGGATATTCTATCTGTATAACCGATACCAAGGGCAGTCACGCAGGTCTCTCTGATGAATATTCAGCTGTTTCAAGGGAAATGTGCAATGTAGCTTCTAAGCTGGGATGCGAAGTGCTCCGCAGCGCTGATGAAGCCGATTTCTACGAAAAACTTCCGGAGCTGAGAAAGGTCTGCACTGACCGTGAACTGCTTCGTGCTGCTCATTTCTTTGATGAAAATAAAAGAGCTTCCCTCGAAGCAGAAGCTCTTCAATGCGGTGATACAGAGGGATTTTTTGAGTTGGTAAACAGCTCCGGTGCTTCCTCAGCTATGCTGCTTCAGAACCTATTCCCGCCTGCTTCTCCGGAAACTCAGCCAATTAATCTGGCACTAATGCTGACCAGAAGATTCCTTGCAGGCTCAGGTGCTTCAAGAGTTCACGGCGGAGGTTTCGCAGGTACTATCCAGGCTTTCGTACCTTCATACATGGTTCCAGGATACATAAAAGAGATGGAACGTATTTTCGGCAGTGGATGCTGCTTCGTCCTGAATATCAGAGCTGACGGCGGTTATGAATTCAACTTGTGATTAATGTCCCCTCAAAAGCTGCCGTAAACCGGCTATGCCTGTTTCAGGCGGTTTAACAGATATTAAATATACTCACTTAAATTACTGATCTTTAAAGGATCATAGGTTTGGAAGTGAAATTATGCTCTTCGTGAATAAAGAAAACATGATTAATAAATATATCCTTGCTGCTGCTGACTGTGCCGAAAAAGTAGGCGCTAAGGGTATTGTCAGCGCAGCAGACGAACCCGATACTTTTTTCCTCTATGTGATCGGCGTCATGAGAAGTTATGCCGCAGAGGGCATCGCCAGCAGGTATCCCGAATACAGCCAGCTGCCGGAGATTTTCAGCATAGGTAACTCCTCAGATACAAAGGTGCCGGATATGCTGCTTGATGAACTCAAGCACCTGATAAGACTTTACAGCGAAAAGAAGCTGAAAAAAGACCCCGACCTTATTTGCCTTCTCATATGTTACCTCGCTTATTTCAACTCTATCGCTGAAAATGCTGAGTGCATCAAAATGGAGAAAAATCTGTTCAGGAAGATCGAGCTTACCCACATTAAATTTCCTGAGCATTGTGAGCTGATGTATTCATCCGCTCTGTGGTTCGCTGACAAATATGGGTTCAAGGAGAGATTTCTCGCTCATATAAATAACAAATAATACAAAAAGGGCAGTTCATAAGAACTGCCCTTAATTATTTGGAACTGTATGAAATTACTTCATAGCCTCTTCAACA
>DFHF01000005.1 GCA_002371825.1 Ruminococcus flavefaciens
CTCAAGGACAAGAGAAGCCTGTTTTAAGGCGTATTTACGTTATTTATCAACCATACGAAAGTGTGTTACTATTTGGCAAGGGGACTACAAGCAACGTGTACAGCCATGTGGACAGCGAAAGCAAGAAGCTGAGTGCGGAGGCGATAGCTAAGGCGTTGGCAATATGAGAATAAGATCAATCATAAACCTCTACGCAGTAATTAACGATATAATCTTCTCCTAATTCTTCTACCAATTTTTGATAGGCGATTTTAGAACGGACTTTAAAAGACTCTTTATGCTCATTATTCCAAGGAGAAGGGTTTTGAGGAGTGTCCCAATCCAAAGCGGTCTGATACTCCTCACCTAACTCTAATAAAAGTGATTTTAAAGAATCAGAGAGTCCGAGATTATCAAATGATATAGGTCCGGCACCAAATTTATCAAATGATTTCTGATTTTTACACCATATACTGGCACAATCTGCTCCCCATTCAAAAAAGAAATTCAATTCGTATTTCATTACGTTCACCTCAGATAGCATATGAGCCCCTGAACTGCTTTGATCAGGGGCTCATACATAAAACTTGGCGCAGTGGGTGGGATTCGAACCCACGTCCCTCAAGGGGCATCATGATTTCGAGTCATGTCCGTTATGACCACTTCGATACCACTGCGTAAATTACTTAAATATTATATCACAAACGGAGGTCAAAATCAATAGCTTAAATAAAAATAAATCTGATAACTAAATCTCCCATGTAAAAAAATGCAAAAAAGCGAATATCATGTTTACATAAGCCGAAAAATATGTTATTATAATATAGACAGCAAAAGCTGAATATTATAAAAACGTTCCTCAAACCACATCCCGGAACAAAGATACCGGAGGTAAAAATGTCCGAAAAAGCACCAAAAAATAAATTCAAAGCCCTCTCTGTTATAGAGGCACTCCTTATAATAGCACTTTCCGGAGAACTTGCCTGGCAGGTAAAGCTCAAAGATAAGTTTCACGGTTCTGATGATGCTGTTCCTGCAAGTGCAGGAGTAAACGAAGATCCCCAGATACGGACCCGTGCAGTGATCGAAAAAGAAGAGACTATATATCAGCTTGACGGAAAGAAGATACTCATGAATGACGGCACCTATGGCGAGATATTCTGGCCGGTCTTTTCAGATGTACCTGCCTGTTCACATAATATTGAGCAGCTCGTAAGCAGAAACGGCTACTCCTTTTACAAGGAAAACAATAAGGTAGCCTCCATCGCAGGTGTTGATGTTTCCGACTATCAGGGCGACATCGACTGGAAAAAGGTGAAAGAGGCAGGAATAGATTTTGCTATAATAAGGATAGGCTACCGTGGGTACGGAAGCGGCGAGATCGTTATTGACAAGAACTTTGATAAAAACCTGAAAGAGGCTGACGAGGCTGGCATAAAAGTCGGAGCGTACTTCTTCTCACAGGCTGTCAATACAAAAGAGGCTATAGAAGAGGCTGATATGGTGATAGATGCTATCGCTGACTACAATATCACCTACCCTGTTATCTACGACTGGGAGCTTATCTACGGCGACAGTGCACGAACTGATAAAGTTTCTGTTGATACACTGGCGGACTGCTGTATCTCCTTCTGTGAGAGAGTTCGTTCTGCCGGATACAAGCCCATGATATACCAGAACAAAAATACCACCATGTTCAAGCTTGACCTGCCAAGGCTGAAGGACTACGACTTCTGGCTTGCAGAATACGGAACAGAGCCTACATATTACTACGATTACCAGATGTGGCAGTATGCCTCCGACGGGTTTGTCCCCGGTATAAACGGCGAAGTAGATATGAATATCAGCTTCAAGGACTACAGCAAGGAATGATGTTTTCTGCTTATAGACAAATAAAAAGTATCCTCTTCCGAGGATACTTTTTTTGTTAATAATTAATTGGAATTATTGACGTAGTTAATGTTCATTGAATCTATACGATATGTTCCGTCATCACGGCCTGTAAGGTGGAATTCTACAGACTTTGCAACTGTTTTTTCCATCCATGAGGGAAGCTCATCAAGATAGTCAACAGAGACTGTGTAGGAATCTCCGCTCTTTACTATAGACTTTATCTCCGGTTCATATGTGAAGATTATAGGCTTGAGCTTAACGTTATATGCACCTGTCTCGCTGTCATAGAAGAACTTAGGCTCAACTCGTCCCACTGTGGTATGCTCGAATGGCTGATGATCCTCACCAAAGAGCTCAACTGCCTCAGCCTCTACATCATAAGCTGATATGGAAATGGTATCTCCTCCGGCATTGGGAGTATACTTTGACACCTTATCCTCGTCCATTATTATAGACCAGATAGCTGCTGTGATAAGCTGCTCGGAACTGAGATCAGAGGGAGAATCGAATGAATCTATATCCATTATTACCGCAGGATATATCACCTCAGTAAAGCCGTCCTTCTTGACTTCTCCGGATGTAAAGCTGCGGATCATCTTTATTCCCTTTCCTGCCACAGTGATAATGCCTATAACAGCAAAAAGTGCAAATACCACACCAAGAACAGCATAAAGCCGCTTCTTGAAGCTCTTTTTCTGAACGCTTACAGCTTCTGTGGGGTCATCCTCCTCGGTATGCTCCCTTCTTTCGGCAACAAGCTCATCAGGATCCTCGCTGAGTATATTTGTAAGGGCTGATGCTATCTTGCCCTGCTTCTTTTCAGGAGCTTCCTCAGGAACGTTCTCAGCAGGCTCGGAGCTCTCATCAACGGCAGGAGCTTCTTCCTTCTCCTCCTGAGTTTCCTCTTCCTTAGGCTTATCAAGCTCTGCAATAGCATTTGCAGCATCTTCTCTTATTCCGTCGATCAGGCTGCTGACACGGTCAGTATCCTCGCTGCTGTCATCGATATCCTCAGATATATCCTCGGAAAGCTCTTCTTCCGGCACCTCTTCTGTAATATCACTGCTGAAGAGTTCTTTTTCCTCCTCTTGAGCAGCTTGATTTATAGCAGCTATAGCAGCATCGATAAGTGCCTCGGCAGAAGTCTCCTCCGGAATTTCCTCTGTGAAAGAAGGATCTTCGGCAATTTCCTCTGCATAGGAATCATCAGTCTCCTCAGGAAGGCTTTCCGGCTCTGATACAGGCTCTTCCGGTTCGCTTTCATTAAAGAGATCATCTATCATGACTTCATCTTCGATCTCTTCCTCAGCGAGCTCGGGAACAGTCTCTTCAGCTATCTCGTTTGCTTCTTCCTCAGCAGAAGCCATTCTGCTGCGAAGCTTTGAGAAAAATCCCTTTTTGGCTTTCTCACGCACATTCTCAGCTTCTGCCTCTTCCTCAGCAGCAGACTCAGGCACTTCTGAAATGAATGGCTCTGTTACGGGAGCAAGCTCCTCATTTACAGGCTCATATATCTGAGGTGCAGGAGCAGCAGGCTGCTCAGGAACTGAGAATACAGCTGTTTCCTCCTCGCTGACAAGACTGCTGGAGTTAACGATAAGTTCCTCAGTCAGCTCTGTTTTCACAGGAGGTGCTGCCGGCACATTGTGCTCAGGTGCATATTTTTCATTTCTTATGCGGATAGCTTCATGAGCCTCTGCTGCAAGCCTGTTCAGCTCCGAAAGATGTTCCTCAGCCTTGCGGCGCTCAAGCATTGTTTTTTCCATTTCCTGCCTGCGGAGCTCCTCATAGTCAGGGAGCTCGCCGGATATAACTACCTTTTTCTTTTTAGGGAGCTCAGGCTCCGGAGATATTTCCTGTATCTCCTGCTGTAAAGCCGCCTCTGAAGCCGTTTCTGCGGCATCGAGCTCATGGAGTATATCCTCTGCAAGGCTTGGTCTCTTTTCTTCCGTCAGGGCATTCAGCAGATCGTCCACTGACATATCATCGTAAATGCTCTTTCTATGGGCTTCGGTATGCTCTGCCTCCGGAGACTCATCTCCGGTATGTTTAAGACTGTTGAGCATATCGTCCAGATCTTTTCTGATAGCCATTCTGACCTCCAAAACAAATAATTATGGCAACCTGCAATACCTTCCGGAGTTTGCAGGTCTGCGGGAAAAACATATCTTATCCCAGTCTGCAGCATTTTCAATTGCTGACTGTAAATACGATCCGGCCAATACTTTTTTATCTTATCTGACCGTTTCCGTTGATAAGGTACTTTACTGTTGTAAGCTCCTTAAGTCCCATAGGGCCTCTTGCGTGGAGCTTCTGAGTGGATATTCCTATCTCTGCGCCGAATCCGAACTCTCCGCCGTCAGTAAAGCGGGTGGAAGCGTTTACATATACTGCAGCTGCATCTACCTCACGCTGGAATTTCTCAGCAGCGGCAAGAGTGCTTGTTACGATACACTCAGAGTGACGTGTGCTGAAGCGTCTTATATGTGCAATAGCCTCATCGATAGTATCAACTACCTTTACAGCGATAATGTAATCATTGAACTCTGTTGCGTACTCTTTATCTGTAGCCTTTTCGATGCCGTCACCGAGTATTGCGATAGTTCTGTCGCAGCCGTATATCTTAACATTATGCTCCTTGAAGCGGTCTGCTATCATCGGGAGATATTTCTCAGCAACATCCTTATGAACAAGAAGGCTCTCTATTGCATTGCATACGGAAGGACGCTGTGTCTTGCCGTTATCTGCAATATCAACAGCCATTTCCAGGTCAGCTGTAGCGTCAACATAAACATGACAGTTGCCTGCGCCGGTCTCGATTACAGGAACAGTTGCTGTATTCACAACGGCCTGTATAAGTCTTGCACTTCCTCTCGGGATAAGCACATCGATATAGCCGTTGAGCTTCATAAGCTCATTTGTTGTCTCACGGGAAGTGTTGTCCACAACCTGTACAGAATCAGCAGGAAGGCCTGCTGCCTCAATAGCCATCCTCATTATTGAGCCCAGGCAGATATTGGAGTTTATAGCCTCTTTTCCGCCCTTGAGTATAACAGCATTTCCTGCCTTGAGGCAAAGTGCTGCTGCATCAACAGTTACATTCGGACGGGACTCAAAAATGATACCGATAACGCCAAGAGGAACTCTTGTCTTGCATATTCTGAGGCCATTGGGTCTGGTAAAGCCTTCTATCACCTCTCCGATGGGATCATTCATTGCAATAAGCTCTCTTATGCCCTTTGCCATACCCTCTATACGGGCCTCATCCAGTCTGAGTCTGTCCTGCATTGCCTCAGAGATACCATTCTCCTTAGCAGCTGCAAGATCCTTGGCATTTTCACTTATTATGCGAGCCGCATTTTCTTTCAGGGCTTCTGCAATAGCTTCAAGAGCTCTGTCCTTTACAGCAGATGAAGCTGCTGCCAGAAGAGGCTCTGCAGCCTTGGCTCTTTTTCCGAGATCTTCTGTATAACTCATAACATTCACCTCATTTTTTATTTGAAAGGAATATTGTTCCGATGTCCTGATCCTCAAAAAGATCATAGAGCTTTTCAGGATCACGGCCATTCATTATTACCATATCTATTCCGGCCTCTGTAGCGATCTTTGCAGCGTTGATCTTGGTGGACATTCCGCCGGTGCCAAGACTTGAACCTGCTCCTCCGGCAGCCTTCTCTATCTCTGGAGTTATCTTCTCAACTACAGATATGGGCTTAGCATCCGGATTTGTACGGGGATCATCATCATAAAGGCCGTCTATATCAGAAAGTATCAGCAGCAGATCTGCTCCGGAGAGTTCTGCGACCAGAGCCGAGAGAGAATCGTTCTCACCGATCTCAAGCTCCAGCTCATCAATGGCGATAGTGTCATTTTCATTGACTATCGGGATAACATCCATCCCCACAAGGCTCTCAATAGTATTCTTAAAGTTTTCACAGTGGCTCGGGTTATTGATTATAGTCTTTGTCAGAAGTATCTGTCCGACGGTAACACTGTATTTTGCGAACATATCGTCATAAACGTGCATAAGCTCACACTGTCCGATAGCGGCAACAGCCTGCTTGAGCTTAGTCTCCTTCGGTTTTTCCGGAAGTCCCAGCTTTCCGGCTCCCAGGCCAATAGCTCCTGAAGATACCATTATTATCTCTTTTCCGGAATTATGGAGATCAGAGATGACCCTGACAAGATTAGTCATTCTTCTTATATTCAGCTTGCCGGTCTTATGGGCAAGAGTAGATGTACCGAGCTTTATTACGATACGCTTTTTTTCGGAAATATTCCTCATATATATCTTCCTTCAGTTCACTTTATTTTCAGGAGCGCCATTCTGCCACGCTCTTATATTGCTGCAAACGATATCCACAAGGCGCTGTCTTGTTTCAAGAGGAGCCCATGCGGTATGCGGAGTGATCGTACAGTTCTTTGCATTTTTCAGCGGAGTATCCGGTGACATTGGTTCTTTATCCAACACATCCAGATAAGCTGCGGCTATCTTGCCTGTATTGAGCGCTTCAGCAAGGTCAGCCTCACATACTATACCGCCTCTTGCAGTATTTATCAGCATTGCTGAACTCTTCATATGTGACAGCAGCTCTCTGCTTACTATGCCCTTAGTCTGTTCTGTAAGAGGGCAGTGGAAAGTGAGTACATCAGCCTTTTCTGCAGCAGTAAAAATGTCAGTTACCTCATATGGGCAGTCCGCAGGCACTGTTCGTGTGCTTACCACAATATTCATTCCGAAGGCATGGCCTATCTCAGCTGCTTTTCTGCCTATAGAGCCGTATCCCACAATAGAAAGTGTTCTGCCTGCAAGTTCAGAGGTAGGTATCGGGAAATAGGAAAACGCCGGTGAGCGCTCCCATTCACCTGCTTTGACTGCGGAGTCATAATCTCTTATACGGCTGAAATGGTCAAGAATATATGCAAATGTCTGCTGTGCAACAGCATTTGTGGAATACTGTCCGGCATTGCATACCACTATCCCCTTTTCAGCTGCACAGGCAATATCAACGTTATTATAGCCTGTAGCAAACAGTCCTATGTACTTTATATTCGGGCAGGCATCCATGACCTCACGGGTTATGAGCACCTTATTGCAGAGCACGATATCTGCGTCCCCGATATTTTCAGCAGTCTCCTCAGGCTTTGTGAGAGGTATTATCTTCACCTCTCCAAGCTCCTCCAGCTTTGATACAGGGATGTCTCCGCTTATGTTGACTGTATACCAGTCAAGAACAGCTATCTTCAAGGTGTTTATTCCTCCTCGCTGTCATCCTCGGATCCTTCCTCGTCGTTATCATCGTCAGGATCCTCAGCCTCTTCCTCTTCTTCATCAGATACGGCATCTTCATCAGCTTCATCCTCAGCAGCACTTGCCGGCTTCTCTGAAGGTTTGTATATGATAGAGGCGACCAGCGCACATATCAGCAGGACAACCTGTATGATGCCTATGCCGTAATATACTGTCTTGCTCTCAGAAAGCCAGAATCCCAGTGAAATGAATATTGCAGAAGCAATAAATACCTGGTATGGTCGTTTCTGTACATAAAAGCGATAAATAAAGAATATCACTGCAATACTTACAAAAGCCATGTGAAGTCCCAGAGGGAACGGAAAAAGTGAGGGCTGATTTGCCTCAGAAGTCTGATCCATTGTTATGAGCATATCCTGAATATTCATGATCTCTCCATTTCTGCCCGTTTAAGCAGGGCGTTCGATTTTTAAACATACTTTTAATATTATAGCATACTGCCGATAAAAATTCAACAGATTTTTAAAATTTATTGCTCAGTATATCATTTGTACACAATAATATCACGCTTTTGACCGTCAAAAAGACTATTCTGCATATTTTTCCACGGCATACTGCCGATCATCTCACATTATGTCAGTAAAATAGTACTATATTTCATTGTTTTTTTCATCAGAATGAGTTATAATTGTTAAAAATACGGTTAGAAATATCTGTTAGGGGGATAATTTATGAGAGAACATTCAAAGCGTTTTATAGCTCTTGTCACCGGTCTTGCAGCTGCACTTTCCGCAGCAGGCAGCTATGCTCCGGCAGTAAAGCAGCCTGAGATGCAGGCTGCAGCCGCTTCAGGACGCATTCCGGCCTTCCCGGGAGCTGTCGGCGGCGGTAAATATTCTACCGGTGGACGAGGCGGCGAGGTCTATCATGTCACCAACCTAAACGACAGCGGCGCAGGCTCCTTCCGTGATGCTGTAAGCAAATCCGGACGCATCGTAGTCTTCGACGTCAGCGGCACTATCGAGCTGAAAAGCAATATCCTCTGCCAGAGCAATATCACTATCGCCGGCCAGACTGCTCCGGGAGGCTCCGGTATCACACTCAAGAACTATAAAATGGGTATGTCCGGAGATAATATAATATGCCGTTACATAAGCTCACGTCCCGGTCCTTACGCTTCCACCAGCTCCGGAAATGACGCATGGGGCGGTGCAAATGGCTCGGATTCTATCATAGACCACTGCTCAATGGGCTGGACCACTGATGAGCAATGGGGGCTTTACTCCAATAATGTCAACTATACAGTACAGTACTCTGTGCTTGGCCCTGCCGATTCCTGGGGCGGCCACAAAAAAGGCCTCCACGGCTTCGGGATCATGCTCGGCAAGGGCAATCTCACCTTTGACCATAACCTAATAATCCACAATGTATCAAGAAACTTCCGTGGTAAGGTCGAGGGACAGAATACCGCTGATTTCACCAATAATATCATTTACGACTGGGGATATCAGACCACCTATGGTACCATAGGTCACCTCAATTATGTAAACAATACCCTTAAAGCCGGAAACTCTACCACTGGCGGCTACCACTGGATGTATGTGGACAGCACCACAAAGCCTCAGAATTTCAAGGTATACTGTGCAGGAAACCGTCTTATCAACAAGGACGGCTCCTTCCACAGCATTACAAATGATAACTGGGCCGGTGTTACTCTTAAAGACTCCATCGGCATCACAAAGAACGATCTCTACAGCGGTTCACCCTTCGGTATAAACAACAACGGTGAAAATGTCTCCACTGCACAGACCTGCGAGAGCGCTGCTGCCTCCTATGACCATGTAATAAGCTTTGCAGGAAATGGCATCTCTCCGGATAAGCGTACCGCCATAGACCGTCAGTGCGCCAGCGATACCAAAAATGGTACAGGTTCATGCAGCGGCACTGCTGCCTACGACTCCTCAGAGACAAATCTTGACAAATACCATATCCAGTGCGGAGTGACCTACACTTACCCCTCGGCAGTCCTCAAAAAGGAGATAACCGATGCTGATAACGACGGCATGGCTGATGACTGGGAGCTGGCAAGAGGTCTTGACCCCACCGATCCCTCAGACTACAGCGGAGACTACTGCGATCAGGGATATATGAACATAGAGTACTACATAAACGATCTCACTGTGGATTCCTTCCCGGCAGGAGTTGTAAAGCTCTCACCTGAAAGCTCAGCTCCTCCTGCTCCGGCAGTATCTGCCTTCGAGACTATCGAGGCCGAAAGCTTTTCCGGACAGGAAGGCATCGTTGCCGAGGATCTTGCCTCCGGCGGACAGAATATCGGATATATCGAAAACGGCGACTGGGCTATGTACCGCCGTATAGACTTCGGCGACGGAGCCCGTTCCTTCAAGGGACTCTTCTCCGGAAATCCTGCTGTGATCGAGCTTTATCTCGATAATATCTCCGGAACTCCGGCTGCTAAGATCAATTTTGCCGGCACAAGCGGATATTCTGACTATCGGGAAACAGAGGCCACTATCCCGGCAGTCAAGGGAATCCACACCGTCTATCTTAAATTTACCGGAGGCGAAGGCTATCTCCTGAATGCTGACAGCTTCGTATTCGGAAAAGATCCTGTCGCCGTCAACGGAGAGCTCTTCAAAAACGTTATCGTCAGCGATACTGCATATCCCCAGAGCTGGAAGATAATAAAAAATGCTGAGACAGGTTCCCCGATATTCGGAGACCGTGATTTCACAATAGACCAGATACAATCAGATCTTATCGGCGCAGAACAGCTCATTACCGCCTGTGACGCAAAAAATATCTCCGGTGATGAGATAGTATCATTCACTGCCGGAAAGGATATGTCACTTTATGTGGCTCTTGACAGCCGTGTTGAGAACGTTCCGCTTTGGCTGAGCGACTTTACAGTGATGCGCTCTTTATTCACAGCTACCAACGAACTCAATTTCAATATTTACTGCAAAAACATGAAGGCCGGAGAAAAAATCACTCTCGGCAGCAACGGACAGGCCAGCTACTGCGTTAACTACACCCTGCTCGCTGTACCATCTGCTCCGGAAAAAACAGCAGGTGACGTAAACAGCGACGGCAAGCTTGATCTGCCGGATCTGGTACTCACCCAGAAATTTATACTCCGCAATACCTCGTTTACAGCGGAGCAGCGCAGTGCCGCCGATATGGACGGTGACGGCATCGTAAACTCATTTGACCTTGTTCTTATGAGAATGGCTCTCATTGGTGAGTGAGCCGGTAAACAAAGTCTTACTTGCCTTCCGCCTGCACTCGGAAGTGCGTAAGAATATATCCAAGTAAGGGACATTTCAGAAGAAAAGCCGCTGCGTAAGGGGCTCCGGTATAATGGAGCACTGCTGACGCAAAGCGGCTTTTCTTCTTTAGACAGTTAACTATAGCTAACAAATTATATGTATGATTGATTTTATTTCCTTTTTGTTATACAATGATAACAGAGTTATCTGAATATAACAGAAAGGAGAGAAAGCTATGGAAAGGATCCTGGGCATCCGGCCTGACTGTATCACGGTCAGAAACGGCGCTGAATTCTGCGGATTTGAAAATAACACCGGAAGCATGGAACTCAGGATATACCATGTTTTTGACGGCGTTCATCTGGTATTCCGTGACGCTCATATGCTGAAATATACCGCTCCTGCTGCTGAGAAAAAAATGATAGAGATCAGCTACTGCCATGAAGGACGATTTGAACAGCACATGGATAAACAGTTCTATTACCTCTCAAAGGGTGACCTCTCTGTCAGCCATACATACAGCGTCCCCTCTGAGATCTATTTTCCCACAAGCCACTATCACGGGGTATCAGTTCTTATCGACCCGGAAGCAGCACCCGCTGCAGTCTCTTCCATTCTCCCCGGATCTGATGAGGATATAGAAAAAATGATTCTCAGGTTCAGCAGCTGCGGCGACTGCTTTATATTCCGCTCAGACGAAAGACTTAAGCACATATTCTCCGAACTCTTCACCGTTCCGGAAAAAATACGCAGCAGCTATTTCAAGGTAAAGGTGCTTGAGCTGATACTGTTTCTGTGCAGCACTGATATTGATCCTGCCGAAGAACTGCCGGCAGGCTGCAGCAGATCACAGGCTGCTCTTGCAAAGAAGGTTTGCTCCTATGTTTGTGGAAATATGTCTGTACACTTCACTATAGATCAGCTCTCGGAGCACTTCGGAGTCTCCCCTACCCATCTGAAAAAAAGCTTCCGAAGCGTTTACGGAGACTCTCTCTATGCTTATGTCAGAACACAGAAAATGCTTGCCGCCGCAAAAATGCTCCGGGATACAGACAGAACTATCCTCGATATTGCAGGAGAATTCGGGTATGATAACGGAAGCAAATTTTCCAAGGCCTTCCGCAGTGTTATGGGAGCCACTCCAAGTGAATTCCGCAGAAACAAGTCATTCCCCATAGAGAGTATCCGGCTCGAAAGGAAAAACGACTTCTGACACAATATAAAAAGCCGCACTTTAAGGGATCTCCCTTGTGCGGCTTTTATCATTTTAAGATCGTATCTGTTATGTCATCGGCTTTCATTGCGATAAAGTCAGCTCCTGCGCTTTTCAGCTCTTCAACTCCACGGAATCCCCATGCACAGCCGATCGTTGTTATGCCGGCATTTTTTCCGGTCATGATATCAACATCGCTGTCGCCTATCATATAAACCTTTCCGCTTTCCGGTATCTCGCTGAGTATCTCATTTATAATTGCAGTATCCGGCTTTTTCGGCCTTTCAGCACATCCTCCAAGCACCTTTACAAAATCAATATCCGGAAGCAGCTTTTCAGCAATGCTTCTCGCAAAATCCTGAGGCTTATTGGTGGCAACTGCAAGCTTAGCTCCCGCTTCTGACAGTCTTTTAAGGCACTCTCCTATACCGTCATAGAGAACGGTCTTGTCAAGGAAATGCTGTCCGTAATACTGACTGAACAGTTCATGGAGCTTATCAGTATCCTCCTTTTTATCCTCAGGAAGAGCACGGTAACAGAGCTTTACAGCCCCATTTCCGACAAAATGCTTGTACTTCTCATAAGTGTGCTCAGGATATCCCAGCTCACGCAATCCGTGATTCACAGCGTCTGCAAGGTCTTCAAGAGTATCAGCAAGGGTGCCGTCCATATCAAAAATAGCTGTTATCATACTGCCTCCGTTATATCCTCGTTGCAAGAAGCTCAGAATACTTCTGTCTGAACTGTTCAAATCTGTTTTCATCGATAGCTTCTCTTATCTTCTCCGTAAGAGTATTGTAGAAGTAGAGATTGTGCTGTACCGCCAGTCTGCCTGCAAGCTGTTCATGAGCCTTGAAAAGGTGACGTATGTATGCACGGCTGAAATTCCGGCAGGTCGGGCAGTCACACTGCTCATCCACAGGTCTCGGATCAGTCTCATAGCACTTATTGCCCAGGTGCATTATGCCGCTCCAGGTAAAAACAGTGGCATGGCGGGCATTTCGGCTGGGCATTACGCAGTCGAACATATCCACTCCTCTTGCAACTGCCTCGATTATATTTGAAGGAGTTCCCACTCCCATAAGATATCTCGGCTTGTTTACAGGCATAAAAGGCTCAACCACATCGATTATGCGGTACATCTCGGAGGTCTCCTCACCTACAGCAAGTCCGCCTATAGCGTAGCCGTCAAGGTCAAGCTTTGCGATGTCCTCCATATGCTTTATACGGAGATCATCATATGTGGAGCCCTGATTGATGCCAAAGAGCATCTGGTGCTTATTTATGGTATCCGGCAGGCTGTTCAGTCTTGCCATTTCCTCCCTGCACCTGTTGAGCCAGCGGGTAGTACGCTCAATGGAAGCTTCAACGTATTTTCTCGGAGAGGGATTCTCGATGCACTCATCAAATGCCATGGCAATAGTCGAACCAAGATTTGACTGTATCTGCATACTCTCCTCAGGTCCCATGAAAATGCGCTTTCCGTCGATATGGGAGGCAAAATAAACTCCCTCCTCCTTTATCTTACGGAGCTTTGCCAGCGAGAACACCTGAAATCCGCCGCTGTCGGTCAGGATAGGCTTATCCCAGTTCATGAATTTGTGAAGTCCGCCCATCTGCTTTATGACATGATCTCCCGGACGGAGATGCAGGTGATAGGTATTGCAGAGCTCCACCTGTGTTTTCAGGTCACGCATATCCACTGAGGATATACCGCCTTTTATTGCTGCCGCAGTACCCACATTCATGAAACACGGGGTCTGAAAAGTACCGTGGACAGTTTCAAAACTGCCCCTTCTTGCTTTATTGTCAGTTTTTAAAAGAGTAAACATACTTGCTCCTTAATATTATTTATCAGTCCAGATCATATTCCTTTCCCTTTTCGGGATCTCTGAACTCATGGTAATTGAAAAAGCCTATAAGATCGCCGTTCTGATCCCTGATAGCCCTTATATACACATCCTGATTTTCTTTGTCATCATGAAAAGCAAAGACTCTGTTATTATTTTTATCTTCCTTGAACCATTCAACCGACATATCAAGCTGCGAAAAAGCCTCTTCGTCAAAATAGCAGTGAATGGAAGTGCCGTACATATCATTTTTCCAGCGAGTCTGATAGATTTTCACAGCCGATTTATTCATGTAAATGATCTTATAATCAAGATCACATATTACTATAGGACTCTTTGCTGTATCGATAACTCCCTTGAAATAATCAACAAGTTCCATTTCAACCCATTCCCCTTTAACATTACGTCATTATTGCACATGAAGTGCTTACCTTTACTGTATCTTAGTTACATCATAAAAACGAAGCATTATAATAAATATAAATGCTTATACATTCATTATATCATATTTTTTAATAAAATGCAACTCTTTTATCAAAAAATCTCATCATAGAATACACATACAGTCTCCGAAGCTGAAGAATCTGTAGCGCTCCTTTACTGCTTCTTTATAGGCATTCATTGTGTTGTCATAGCCCATAAATGCCGATACCAGCATAATCAGAGTGCTTTCCGGAAGGTGGAAATTAGTGATAAGGCCGTCTATACACTTGAACTGATATGAAGGATAAATAAATATATCTGTATATCCCTCATGTTCTGCTATCTCATTATAGAATGTAGCAACGCTTTCAAGGGTGCGGCAGGTTGTAGTGCCGACAGCTATTACTCTTCCGCCGTTTGACTTTGTATCGTTTATGAGGTCAGCAGTCTCCTTGGGAAGGTAATAGTGTTCGCTGTGCATTTTGTGGTCCAGGACATTATCCTCCTTTACGGGACGGAAGGTGCCCAGTCCCACATGAAGAGTGACAAAGGCTGTTTTTATACCCTTAGCCCGAAGCTCATCAAGCATCTCCGGAGTAAAATGCAGTCCTGCTGTAGGAGCGGCCGCAGAGCCCAGTTCTTTTGAGTATACTGTCTGATAGCGTTCCTTGTCCTCAAGCTTTTCGGTGATGTAAGGCGGCAGGGGCATCTGTCCCACATCCTCCAGGGCGGTAAAGAAGTTGCCCTCGCACTCAAACTGCACGATACGGTTTCCGTCATCCTTGACTTCCTTTACCTCTGCAATGAGACGTCCTCCACCAAAGGAGAAGCGTGTGCCGACCTTTGCCTTCTTTCCAGGACGGCAGATTATCTCCCAGAGTTTATCCCCCTTCTGTTCAAGCAGGAGGAACTCTATGAAGGTGCCGTTTTCTATTTTTTCGCCGTAAAGCCTTGCAGGTATAACACGGGAATCGTTCATTACCAGCAAGTCACCTTCTTTGAGGTGCTCGCATAGATTATAGAAGTGCTCATGGGATAGCTCCCCTGTCCTGCGGTCAACACACATCATCCGTGAAGCATTTCTCGGCTCCACAGGGTGCTGAGCTATAAGCTCCTCAGGAAGATCATAGTAAAAATCAGATTTTAATAATTCCACTGTCATGCTCCTTTTATTTTAAGAGTTCGCAGATACTGCTTCTGCCCGTCTGTTATACGGAAGCTCTCAGCAGCCTTCTGTATGGTTTTATTGTGAGTCCAGCTGTCCAGCCGTTTCTGCTCTATATACGGGAGGACATCATCGTAATTCTTTGCCAGTGCAGTGGCAAAATACCAGGCGTTCATCATTTTTATGTAGTATTCATCCGAACTAATATCCGCCACCATATCAGCATACTCTCTCCGGAATCGTTCCCCGAGGAAATGCTTCATAAGCATTCCTACGGCAAATCTCACAGTATAAGTCCTTTCAGAGCTGAGCCAGCATCTGATATGCGGCAGAAGTTCATCAGGGTGCTTTGAAAAGATCTTCGGAGAAAACTGATCGCAGGTCGCCCAGTTGTCTATATAAGGCAGAAAAGCTTCTGTCATAGCCATGCATTTTTCAAGATCCTTCTCCTCCGAGACGATGAACGCATGGAGCTGGTCCTCGTCAAAGCTGCTATGAGGAAGAGAAGCAAGGAAATCATTAATGTCCGGCCGCTTACTCAGCTCTTTTGCCAGCTTTCGCAGGTCAGGAGTCCGCACTCCGATAAAACGCTTTCCCTCTGTCCCAGGGATCAGTTTTTGCTGGAATGAAGCGTACTTTTCATCCCTCAGCCCGATAAAAGCTGCCTCGATATCAGTAAATATGCTCATATCTGCTCACTTTCTGTATAAAATATTTTTCTGCAAAATAAGAAAAAACTGTTGACAACAGGCCGCTAACGTGCTATTATGTAAACAAGGTAGAGGTGCAGCTGCGATAAGTAACCGTACACGGGATGACCAGTCCGATGGTGTACTGCGAAAGGCAAGGCTGCCGAAGGACGGTCTCCGGTAAATTCCGTTCTGGCTGCAGGCTGAATAAGTCGGCGGCTGTCATCATTCCTTATGATGGAGAGCTACTGGCATATCAGTCCGCTGTTATGTCAACATTTCTATTATAACGTATGATGAGCCGGTTTGCAACCGGTTTTTGTTATTTTATGCAAAAATTTTTTAAGGAGAAATTCAAATGAAACAGTACAACGTAGGTATTATCGGCGCAACAGGTATGGTAGGTCAGAGATTCGCAACTCTGCTTGAAAACCACCCCTGGTTCAATGTCAAGGTCCTGGCAGCTTCTCCCAGAAGTGCCGGCCAGACTTATGAGCAGGCAGCAGGCAGCCGCTGGAAGATGGCTGTTCCTATGCCCGCAGCTATGAAGGACATGATCCTCATGGACGCTACAAACGATATCGAAAAGATCGCTTCTATGGTAGACTTCTGCTTCTGTGCAGTTGATATGAAGAAGGACGAGATCAAGGCTCTCGAAGAGGCTTATGCAAAGGCTGAGTGTCCTATCGTATCAAACAACTCCGCTCACAGATTCACTCCCGATGTTCCTATGGTAGTTCCGGAGCTGAATCCTGAGCATATAGAGATAATCAAGGCTCAGCGTGAGCGTCTCGGCACTAAGAGAGGCTTCATCGCTGTTAAGTCAAACTGCTCTATCCAGAGCTATGTTCCTGCTCTCCACCCACTGAGAAAGTTCGGTCTCAAGAACGTTCTCGCCTGCACATATCAGGCTATCTCAGGCGCCGGAAAGAATTTCGAGACATGGCCTGAAATGGTGGATAACCTCATCCCGTTCATCGGCGGCGAGGAAGAAAAGTCCGAGCAGGAGCCTCTCAAGGTTTGGGGCGAGATCAAGGGCAACGAGATCGTTAAGGCTTCTACTCCCAATATCACAACACAGTGTCTCCGTGTGCCTGTTTCAGACGGCCACACAGCTGCTGTATTCGTAAGCTTCGAGAACAAACCCTCCAAGGAGGAGATCCTCCAGCTCTGGAAGGACTTCAAGGGCGTTCCTCAGGAACTCGAGCTCCCAAGCGCTCCCAAGCAGTTCATCCACTACTTTGAGGAGGATAACCGTCCTCAGGCTAAGCTGGACAGAAATCTTGAAGGCGGTATGGCTGTTTCTACAGGCCGTCTCCGTGAGGATACTCAGTACGACTACAAGTTCGTATGCCTCTCACATAATACTCTCAGAGGTGCAGCAGGCGGCGGTGTGCTCCTGGCTGAGCTCCTTGCAGCAAAGGGATACTTTGACTGATTCGTAATAACCATACTGTAGAGGAGGGCGCCCTCGCCCTCCCGAATATACACATAGAATAACAAGAGAGCCCGAGGGCGGGCTCCACTGCACAAAACAATATTTCCGGAAAGGAGATCATTATGAAGAACACTATTTTCACCGGCGCTGCTATAGCTATCATCACCCCTATGAACAGCGACGGTTCTATAAACTATGACGAGCTTGGCCGTGTTATTGACGACCAGATCGAAAAGGGTACAGACGCTATCGTTATCTGCGGTACTACAGGTGAGTCCGCTACTATGACCGATGACGAACACCGTGACTGCATCAAATTCGCTGTAAAGCACGTTGCAGGCAGAGTTCCTGTTATCGCAGGTGCCGGCAGCAATGATACAAAGTACGCAGTAGAGCTCTCAAAAGAGGCTGAGGCTGCCGGCGCAGACGCTCTCCTCCATGTAACTCCCTACTACAACAAGGCTACTCAGAAGGGCCTTATCGCACACTTTACTGCTATCGCTGATGCAGTGAATATCCCGATAATCCTTTACAATGTTCCCAGCAGAACAGGCTGCGGTCTTGAAGTGGCTACTGTAAAGGAGCTTGCAAAGCACAGAAATATCGCTGCTATCAAGGAAGCAAGCGGTAATATCAGCTACGTTGCAAAGCTCATAGCTGCCTGCGGAGATGATATCGATGTTTACAGCGGAAACGATGATATGGTAGTGCCTATCATGTCCCTCGGCGGCAAGGGAGTTATCTCTGTTGCTTCTCATATCGTTCCAAAGGAAATGCACGATATGGTACAGCTCTGCCTCGACAACAATTTTGCAGAGGCAACAAAGCTCCAGATAAAGTACCTTGAACTCATCAACGATCTCTTTATCGAGGTCAATCCTATACCCGTAAAGGAAGCAATGAATATGGTAGGCTGGAATGCAGGTCCCTGCCGTCTGCCTCTCTGTGAAATGACAGACGAGCATAAGGCTGCTCTCAGAGCCGCACTGGATAAGCTCGGACTTATAAAATAAGCTCCGTCCCGGAAGCACTCTTTATTATAAAACAAAGGAGCGTATAAATATGACTAACATTGCAATTTGCGGCGCTAACGGAAAAATGGGCCACAACATTTTCAACTGCGCTGACGCGAGAGAGGATTGTACTGTTGTAGCAGGTGTTGACCTCTATACAAAACAGTATGCTGATTTTCCCATAGTTGAAACACCGGCACAGCTTCCTGTAAAGCCGGATGTCATCATCGATTTTTCAAATCCCTCCTGTCTGGACGGTATACTTGATTACTGTCTTTCTACAGGGACCCCCCTTGTGATCGGTTCAACAGGCTACAGCGACGAGCAGATCGCAAAGATCAAAAGCTCTGCTCAGCAGATCCCTGTTTTCTTTACTTTTAATATGTCACTGGGTATAAACCTCCTGGTCCAGCTTGCAAAAAAGGCTGCCTCTGTACTGGGAGATCAGTTCGATATCGAGATAGTCGAGAAGCACCATAACCAGAAGATCGACGCTCCCAGCGGAACTGCGATAATGCTGGCAAACGCTATCAACGAAACTCTCAATAACTCCAAGCACTACGTTTATGACCGCCACTCACGCCGTCAGAAGAGAGAAAAGTCTGAGATCGGTATGCACGCTATCCGAGGCGGTACTATCGTGGGTGAGCACGATGTTATCTTCGCCGGCAACGACGAGGTGATAACTCTTTCCCACTCAGCAGCTTCTAAAATGGTCTTTGCCGAGGGCGCTGTAAATGCAGCAGTTTTCCTTAAGGATAAGCCGGCAGGACTTTATGATATGTCAGGTTTAGTATAAGACAGAATTCCCCTTCTTTACAGAGGGGGAAAAATTTTTAAGGCTATCCCCCAGTGTGGTACTGCCATAAAGGAGGTCATTCAATGCTTACACATAACGGAACACAGACTATAGAGACAGAAAGACTCATTCTCAGACGCTTTGAGTACAGCGACTGCGATGCTGTATTTGCAAACTGGGCATCCGATGAGAACGTGCAGAAAATGTACTCCGAGCCGACCTATCATACAAAAGAAGAGGTAAACGGGCTCCTTGACAAATATATCAGCTCCTATGAGCGGGAGGACTACTACCGCTGGGCTGTGATAGACAGGGAAAACGGCCAATGCATCGGACAGATAGCATATTTCCTCGTTGACAATAAGAACCATTTTGCCGAGATCGAGTACTGTATCGGTGCTCAGTTCCAGTGCAAAGGCTATGCTACCGAGGCCACAAAGGCAGTTATAGATTTCGGATTCAGCAAAATGAATCTTCATAAAGTCCAGATCTGCACCAAGACTATCAATGCCCCCTCAAAAAGAGTTATTGAAAAATGCGGATTTACCTACGAAGGGACCCTCAGGGACTATTTCTTTATGGACGGAAAATATGTGGGCAGGCTCTATTTCTCTATCCTCAGGGACGAATACGAAAACAGGAGGTAATTTATGGCAACTCCCGAAGAACTTGAAAAAGCAAGAGAACTTTTCTCAAACGACCGATACGCAACCGAGACCGGCGCAGTTATCGACGAACTTGGCGACCACTATGCAAAGGTCAGCCTTACTATCAATGAACACCATAAAAACGCAATGGGCGGAGTTATGGGCGGAGTTTACTTCACCCTTGCAGACTTTGCATTTGCTGTAGCCTCCAACTGGCAGAAGCCGGGTGTGGTAGCGATACATACCTCAACTTCTTTTATAGGTGTTCCCAAAACCGAAAGAATAATAGCTGAAGCAGTCCTGGTAAAGGACGGCCGCTCTACCTGCTCCTATAATGTCACTGTAAGCGACGAGAACGGAGCACCTGTAGCGATCGTTCAGTGCCTCGGTTTCCATAAGAACTGAAAGCAGGATTGGAACAGCGGTGCACAAAAAAGCTCCCGTAAAATGAGAGCTCAGAACATAAAAACTTGTTTTGAATTATGCGGACGGCCAAAGGCCGCCCCTACAAAAGTAATGAAAAACAGTCAGACCGCTTCTGTTACAAAAACCAAGCTCCCGTAAAAACGGGAGCCTTTTTTTACAGCTTATCATAAAGTCCTTCATGCATATTATCCGGAGTCGGAACGGCAGTTTCCTCTGCCTTTCTGGACTTCTTCTTATTCTTTTTGATCTCGTACATTTTTTCATCAGCCTGTTTTATGATACTGTAAAGTGTATCACTCTCATCAAGCCTTTTAGTGATGCTTCCTATACTTGCAGAGATCTGATATGGCTTTCTTATAGATGAATTAGAGGATTCTATCTTTGCGCTGAACTTTCTCTCAAGAGCTTCAGCTGCACCCTCCTGTACGGACGGGAAAAACATTACAAACTCGTCTCCTCCGAATCTTGCACATATACTGCCGGGCAGACAGCACTCCTGAATTACAGACGCAAGGCGCTGTATAGCCATATCGCCCTCATTATGTCCATAGTTGTCGTTGATGAGCTTCAGTCCATCCATATCCACAAAACTCAGCATTACGGTCCTTTGCTTCGCCACGCACTCACGGAAGAGGTCATCAGCAATATTTATAAAGCCATTGCGGTTATAGATGTTGCTGAGCGGGTCGATAACATAAAGTCTGTTCAGCTCATCCATAGTTTTATTCAGGTGGAAAAGCTTACGGATATTCTCTATGGAATTGCTGATGTTCATGGTAAGCGTATGGCAGAGAAGGCTGTTTATCGGGAAATCTCCGTTTGTGATAATGTAGTATCCCAGACACCTCTCCCTGAAGTGGAGCGGCAGGAAATAGTTTATATCACCGCCGTTCTCGAAAAACTCGGGAAACATATTGCTGCTGGGATAATATCCAACACTTCTGCGCTCACCCTTGTCCCAGATAAGCGGAGCTGTCATATACCCTGCATACGAACCCACACTTGGATCAGAGACTGTACTGAAATTGTAAGCATCCTGCCAGTCCTCTGTAAGACAGAGTGAAAAACGCTCACAACCGATCTCCTCTATAAATCCCTCAATAACATCAAAATGCTCTGAGGCATCCTCCGTCTCAGCAAGTCTTGCAGTAAGACGGTTCAGCATCGATATATTTGCGTTCATGACCTCCATTTTCCGGAAGGTCCTTTTTTTGTACTCAGTAAAGTCATCGCCCTCTGCCGGCGGACAGCCGCAGCTTTCTGAGAATACGGGATATGCATCAAGAAGGACTTCTTTTTCCGCATTTCCTCCGCAGACCATGTCCATTATCATGCTGCAGGCCTTATATCCGGCAGTAAAAAGCGGTCTTTTCACAGATGTAAGTGAAGGGCTGAAATTCCTTGCACTGTATGTATAATCAAATCCGGTAACGATAACGTCCTCCGGCACTCTCAGTCCTCTCTTTTCAAGAGCTGTTACCGCAGTAAGAGCCATTGCGTCATTAGCACATATAAAGGCATCCGGAACAGGCAGTCCTGATTCAGAAAACTCCTCTACTGCAAGTCTTCCGTCATGGGTCCTGAACTCGCCGAAGTAGATGCGTTCCTCCTCCACACGGAGACCGTTTTCAGCCATCACACTGAGGAAAGCCTCATATCTTGCTTTTGCCTCCGGATTGGAAAGAGGACCGGATACATAATTAATGACCTTTGCACCGTGCTCCCTGATGATATGCTCAACAAGCTCACTCATGGCTACGGAATTATTTATAGCTATATTGCAGAATTCCGGATAATCCGCACAGTCGAAGACCACTGCCGGTATACCTGATTTTTTTACTCTTTCAGTTATCCGTTCCTTCACATTTATATCGTTTATCGTATTAGTCATAAGCAGAGCACCGTCAAACCGGCTGAAATCAATAAGGTCGTAAATACTGTATTCGCCCCTGTCAAATCTCTTGCTGGCCAGCATTCCGCCAAACGCTGCAAAATACGCAATATTTATATTGTTCTCTTTTGCAAAGCTGTTTATGCCGTTTATGATATTGACCTGATACTCCTCGTCAATACCGGCAACGACCACAGCAATATTTATGATCTTCTTGTTGTCCATTATGACCTCCTGCCTGATTTTTTACACCAGGATCACTGTTCTATACATATTAATTATACCACTTTTATCATAAAAATAAAAGTCTGTATAAAATTTTTGTGCAGATGCACATATAAGTTTTCATTGCTTTGTGCATATAGACGATTTTCTGTTTTATATCGTCTTTTCAGCCTATAAAAATCACTTGTTTTTATAAAAATCAGCACAGCTGTCCGGATACGGCTGCCTGCTATTTCAGGAGGTATTATTATGAAAAAATTATTTGCTTTTATATCATCAATTGTATTTCTCACTGCGGCTTTTTCATGCGGAGAAAAAAACAGCAGCTCAAACTCTGAAAAAGTCACATACACCGCAGAAAAACTGGATAATATCGCCTACCTCAAGTCCTCAGTTGAGCTGCCTGCGGATATGTCTATGATGTACAGGTTTGACTCCTTCAACGGCGGCGAGGATTATATCATCCTTGGCAGCGGAAAAACTACTCCCCAGTTCTGGCGCACCGGAAAGGATTTCTCGGAGTTTTCAGCACTGGAGATACCCGACTTTGAGGTACCGCTGGTCTACGACTATGCTGTCGCCGGTGACGGAACTATACTCAACTTAACTGTTCACCCCGAAGTCGACCCTGAGGAAATCCCCGAGGACTGGGATGAAAAAACAAAATTCCTGCAAAATGCTGACTTCACCTTCCATATTGCCCTGTTCACCCCGGAGGGACAGCTTATCTCCGATAACCAGGTAACCGGCTTTGACTTCACTCCTGACAGCGATACCAGACTTTCCGGAGCAGCTCTGGACGGGGAAAAAGTCGTTGCTGTCATTGACGATGAGTACCAGATTTTCAGTCTTGACGGCGCCTATATAGGTCCACTTACTGCTGAATCAGGCGAGATAGAGGCAATTGGTCTCAACAGCTCCGGAGAGCTGGTCTGCGCCGTTACTGACGAGGATATGCTCTCAATTCAGACCATAAGCAGCGACGGTACTCTCTCTGCCGGAAATGCATCCTATGAGTTCGGATACTCAATAAACGGAAATATCATCCCCGGTACAGGAGAGTGGGACTGCTTCATCCGTACCATGTCAATGGTTTACGGTATCAAGTCTGAGGATAAGTCTATAGAGCCGGTATTTGCTGTAAACAAGGCCGGCCTCACCGCTGATGGCATGGTGGGCTTCGCCATGACTGACGAGGGTGATATCATTGTGCCCATTGTCAACTGGTCGGAGTACACCACTGAGATGAAACGCTTCACTCCCTGTGACCCTTCTGAGTTTGCAAATATCGAAACAATAACCATAGGTACCTTCCAGGGCAGCTTCTTTGACAATAACTATATCGAGCTTTTCAACGATACCCACCAGGACGTTCAGGCGGAGCTGAAAGTGTACCTTAACGACAACACCGGCAGCGAGGAAGCCTACGAAAAGGCCTCTGAACAGGTCTTGCAGGATGCTCTCAGCGGTGACCTGCCCGATGTACTGATAGGCTACGACATGAACGGCATTTTCGCTGATATTGATATGCTCGAAAAGGATGTTGCTGTTGACCTCTACGACTATATTGACTCAGACCCCGACATCAGCCGTGAGGACTTTGTACCCTCTGCACTCAGGCTGATAGACTCTGCCGCTGACGGTCACGCCTATGTCATGCCCTCTACTATCAGCTTAGTTCTCCCCAACACTGCCAAGACCAAGTTCGTGAAGGATATCAAGGACTGGAATATCGACACCTATATGGACCTTTATGAGAACCTTCCGGAGGGAATGGGATTCCACAGCTACTGGGAATGGTATCGTGAAGAGCCTGCTACATGGTACCAGCTTTGCAGTCTGGACTGGCCTGACTTCGTGGACTTCAAAAATGCATCCTGCAATTTCGACTCTCCCCAGTTCATCCGCATGATAGAGTACGCAAGCAAGGGCACTGACCCGGACACTATCACATACAGCGACCCGGTAGGCTCAACAGAAAATGCAGCAGAGCAGTTCCACCTCCAGCAGAATGAATATGCAGAGGACAAGACACTGTTCATGAATATGGATATCTGGCATTACGCTGATTATCTGACAAAGTTAAACGGTGCATTCGGCGGCGAGGATGTAACTACTCTCGGCGAGTGGCAGTCTCCCGGGCACACCAATATCGTCAGCAGCGCCGGAGATACACTTATGGTCACCAAGCATTCCGAGCACCCGGAGCTTGCATGGGAGTTCGTGAAAACGGTCATCGGCGACGAGACTGCAAGAAAATACTATACCGGCCGTGGAAAGACTCTTATGGGAGGTTTCCCTGTTACAAAGTCCGGACTTGCTATCGCTGCCGAGGCCGCAAAACAGCCCTACGACTACAGTGATGCCTCCTACCCCGATGATGTAAAAGACTACACCGGTGTGATCTACGATGTTGACAGGGACTTCGTGGACAGCGTGACATACAGAAAATGCGGCTATGTCACCGACGAGGTCATTGAGAAGGTAAACAAGCTCATCAACGAGGCTCAGCCTACCGCCAACCCCAACAGGTTCGCAGGCATGGACATTGACAAGATAAACTTCCTTTACGAGGTATACTACGAGGAGACCGGAAATTACTTCCACGGGGAGTGCACCGCCGAGGAGTGCGCCGACCGTCTCCAGAACCGTGTATCCACATACCTCTCCGAGCAGTTCTCGTAACGGAGGTGCGGAAATGAAAAGATTTATCGCAATATTGTCCGCAGCGGCTGTCCTCTCTGGGACTGTCTCCTGCGGCAGCAAAACTGAAAGCTCCGAAAGCCGGAAAGTCACTGAGGACGGCAGGCCTGTCCTGACTATCGCCATGCCGGAGACCAGCTATGAGTTCATCTCCCCTCTTGCGGAGTTTGAAAGGCTCCACCCTGAGATAGAAGTGAATATCGTTGACTACTCCCGGCTCTCCGGCAGTGATCCTGTGACCCTACTTAAACAGGATATCGCAGAGGGTAAAATCCCGGATATGATAATCGCAGACCCGGGGCTCATGTCTGAGCTTGAAAAAAAGGATATGTTTGCGGATATGTACGGTCTTATGGACCAGTACGGAGGCCTGTCACGGGAGGACTTTCTGCCAAATATCCTGTCAGGATTTGAAGTGGACGGCCAGCTCCCTGCGGTCTCCGCAGGTTTCAAAGTGACCACTGCCGCTGCAAAGACAAGCCTTGTGGGAGACGCTCAGGACTGGACTCTTGAACGCTTCGAGGAGATATACTCCGGCCTCTCAGACCGCATGACTCTTTGGCTTGAGCAGGGCGGGAATCCCAGGATAGCCTACCACTACATCACCAAAAAAGCTGCCGATGACTGCATAGACCTTGAAAACGGCTCCTGCAACTTCACCGGCGGCACCTTCGCAAAGGCGCTGTCACTGTCTATGGAAATTCAGCGGCAGAACGATATGTTCCTGCTGGCCGAGGGCTCTACAGAAGGAGAGATATCTGACTATCAGCAGCAGATGCAGAATGCTTTCATCAACGATTCCACCCTTGTGAACGTTATTCACATCGATTCTGTTAACGAAAATACAGGAAATTCGATTTTCCGTACCTTTGGCGGCGAGGACGTTACTTTCGTGGGATTTCCCTCTGATTCCGGCTGCGGTGCTTACACCGAGTGTACCGGACTTATGGCAATTCCGGAAAAGTCCTCTATGAAGGAAACTGCCTGGGAGTTTGTGAAATATGCGGTTACTGACAGAACTCTCCGCCAGAAGCAGTCCGGAGACTCCATTCCGGTATACAGGCCATATTTTGAGGAGTGTTTCGACCCGGAGGGTACCTTCACAGAGCATAACATATCTGAGTCCAAGAGCTTTGACGGCGAAAAAACCATTCCTGAGAAAGCGGTCCGGCAGCTATACAATTACCTTACCGGACTTGAATTCGCCCCATATCACGACAAAACCGCCTCAGATATAATTCACGAGGAATCAGCAGCAGTCCTTGCAGGAGAGCGCTCCCCGGAGGAATGTGCAGAGCTTATCCAGAGCAGAGTATCAATATATCTGAGCGAAAATTCCTAAGGAGGTATCACCATGAAAGAACTTATCGCATTGATCGCAGCCATGACATTCTTTGCAGGAGCAGTCTCCTGCGGAAAGGGCAAAAAGAGCTCCTCTGACACAGTTGTTATCCCCGACGGAAATGTCCAGGACGACTCTCAGGACAAGATACACATAAAGCTCTTTTCCACCACCACCTTCCACCACAACGACAATGACCCTATCAATACTTTTGTCCGAAAAAGCGGAAAGTATGTCCTTGACGAGACAGAGTTTTTCTACGAGGACGACCCTTACGGCACTCAGGCGCTGACGGATATGAATATCGAGATACTCTCCGGCAACTCCCCTGATATAATCGTCACTCAGTCCCACAACATGGAAAAGCTCCGGAAGAAAGGCTATCTTGCAGACCTCACGCCCCTTATGGAGAGCTATGACGGCACCAAGCCCGACGATTTCCTCCCAAATGTCAGGGAGAGCATAACACACGGTGGGAAGATAGATTACATTTACGACAGCTTCCATTTCCAGACTGCAACTGCCAAGTCCTCCCATTTCGACAAGGACATGACCAGCTGGAGCTACAAGGACGCTATCGAGACCTACAAAAACCTGCCGGAGGATATGGAATTCCTCTGGGGAGCTACATCTGAAGATACGCTCTGGGAATATATGCTGACAAAGGTGGCCTACGACTCTATCGACTTTGAGGACAGCACCTGTGATTTCAGCGGTCCCTTCAAGGAAACTCTGGAATTTCTATCCGGTCTGCCAGACAGGGAATATCCCTTCGGCTACTATGATGATTCCCTTCTCTCCGACAAGGCTCTTCTCAGTGGAGTCCCATTCCCTCTTGGTCTTACCGCAACTATGGCGCAGGAATACTATTACATTGAAGGCAGTGACCTTACATTTGTGGGCTATCCCTCCATTAACGGCAGCGGAGCCATAGGCTGGGCAAGCGAGCTGTACGGAATCATGGAGAACAGCTCCCAGAAGGAGGATGCATGGGCGATAATCAACAGCCTTCTTGCCCCGGAGTTACAGGGCGACCCCGGCCAAGTTTTTGGTGTACCTGTAATATCCTCCGCCTTGACGGAGATATCCTCCGATAAGCATAAGTGGAAAAACGGAGCTATCGCAGGTTACTCTAATCCCTCCCACTTTGACAGCAATGAGACCTGGAGGATAAGTCCGGAGCAGATACAGCAGGCTATCGACTACGCAACATCTGTAAAGATAGACCTGGGCATCACCCCTGAGATAAACAATATCATAAAGGAGGAATACTCCGCTGTGATGAACGGCGAAAAGTCCGCTGATGAATGTGTGGATATGCTCAACAGCAGGATAGGTCTTTATCTAAGTGAGAATTCGTGAGGAGGTACAAAATGAAAAAAGGAACTGATAAAATCAGTCCCTCTCAAAATGATCAGATTATAATAACCACATTTCATGATCCATTTTCAAGAATTAGCTTATCAGTTCCCTTTATTTTACTTATTGAATATTGAACGAACAAATTTGCATATTTTGCTCATTACAGAAATAAAACCACTTCCGAAAGAATTAATAGAAAAATCTGTACTTTCAGAATCATCCTCTATCACTGCAGCAGGATCCTCATTACCGTTCAAATAACTATCAAGTATATTTGTCCAGTAATTTCCCATTTTTTCATACCCCTGCTCATTGGGATGAAGTTCATCATAAAGATCTGTAGATGGATCAACTACACTGTTAACATCAACGAGCTTAACATTTTTTCCTTCAGCGGAGTATTTCTTTGCGATCTTCTTAACCAAGCCATTATAAGATTTAATAATAAGATTTGACAGTTCGTTCTGGACTGGTTTCATATTTGCATACGGCACAGTTGAAAGGAAGATGACCCCATCATTTTCCATATTATCAAGAAGATAATCAAGCAATCCTGAAAGTCTTTTTTCAGAACCGATTAAATTAAATGTAAGGATATCATTAGTACCTATCTCTAAAAGTATAATATCAGGAGAGTACTGCTCCATATAGTTTCCTTCCTGAAGCGCTTCTTTTATACCGTTCAGACTAACAAAAATATTACTTACATTCTGTATTGAATAGCCATTATATCCTGCATGATTATTGTCATAGCTAACTGTTTCGCCATGATAGTTAAACGTTGCCTGATCAGAACCATTTGGACCAACAAAATCGATATTAGTATATCCTTTTTCAGTAAGGTTATTACTCAGATATTTTCTATATCCTCCTTCAGTCCAAAATCCGTCAGTAATAGAATCACCAAGAGGCATAATTCTGATCTTACTGTTAGCTTCAACTGCATTTGTTTTTCCAATTGGAACTACATTTGAAATAATAGTTACTGCTGCCATTATTGATAAAAATTGTTTTTTCATAATATTAAATACCTCCAATTTATTAACAGAAACAATCTATCGAATGTATTATATCATATAAATGAAAATAAATCAAGTATAAATATAACAAATATGATATCTGCTTAAATTATCCTATAATCTATTGCGTACTATTTTTTATGTTTTCATCTATTCCAGCATATAATGAAAAAAGGAGCTATAGGGAAGCTCCTTTTTTCATTATATCATTATATTAAGGAATCCGGAGGTTTTCAGCCCCCGGTGAGAGGTGGCATATTTCCACGGCTTATCCCGAAAAACTGTACTGACCTGTACACTTTTGACGAGGGTAATGTGTCCATGGCTGCTATGTACAGTGAGCAAGTGCTGTGCTCACCACACAACAGAATTGATTTGCACGCTTGCTGAGTGTCAAAAAAGCACTCTCCGACGCAGGAGCAATAAGCTTTTTCTTTTCCGGAGCCGCCTAAAACTCCGGATCATTTTTTGCTTTATATGCGGCTGCGCCTTTTAATATCTCCTGAATGTTTCACTGCCTCAAGCTGCTCTCCAACCAGCATGAGGATCTGCTTCGTAATAATCCATGTCTTAACTTTGCTCAGTGTTCCGGCATTTCCCTATTCTGCCGGAATTCTCTTTCTGTATACAGTATACATCATATGCCATTATGTTTCAATGACATATAATACTTATTAACTGACATTTTGCGCTTTTTGCTATATCAAGTCCGCACGAATAGTCAACATATCCCATACCTTTGAAGCATCAGCTTTTTAATCTTGACTTTTCAGCGCATTTGTTGTACAATAAAATTCAAAGGCTGAGGGCTTATCAGCGTACTTTCAAAAACCTGTGACCCGATATGCCTGCAAGGCTATTATCCCGAAAGGAGCTAAATATATGATCTCAATTAAGCACGAGGATTTCAGCGCAAATTACGATCTTTTCGTAAAGCTCTGCAATATCACCTCCGAACCGCTGAAGCTGACTAAAGAGGGTCAGCCTGATCTTATCGTTATGAATGCGGACGCATATGAACGCAGAAAGAAAATGCTTGACCTGCGTGAAAAGCTCCTCAGGATAAACGAGGACGAGCCCCTCGAATCCAAGGGCATATCCCTTGAAGAGCTGGGAAAATACATCGACGAAGTCGAATCCGAGGAACTCTGATCTCAGAAAAATACTCCCCCTGCACTATTCTGATGACATTTTGCTCAGAATCATTTTGTAACAACAATGAAAATTTGATGAAATTGATACTCTGCCTATTGACAAGTTTGCTTTTTTAATTTATAATATTTATAGCAGCGGTGATAAGGGGACCGTTTTGCTTCACAAACAACCATGAAACAGGAGGATTAATTATGGGAATTTTCAGAAGATTAAGTGATCTGCTCAAGGCTAACGTCAACGACCTCATCGACAGGGCTGAAGACCCTGAGAAGATGGTCAAGCAGATAATTATTGATATGCAGCAGGAGCTCACCAAGGCTACCCAGAACTATGGAAAGGCTAAGGCAAGCGAGCGCCTCGCTGAAAAGAAGTACCTCGAAGCTCAGAAGGTATCTGCAAGCTGGGAGTCCAAGGCTAAGGCTGCACTCTCTCAGGGTAATGCAGACCTTGCAAAGCAGGCTCTTGCCAAGAAGGTAAAGGCTGATGAGGATGTTAACAACTACAAGGAGATGTACGATTCTATCTCCGCTCAGACAGAGGCTATCGGCAATCAGGTAGAAGTGCTCAAGTCCAAGCTGGACGAAGCTAAGTCACGTCAGGCTATGCTTATCGCACGTTCACAGATGGCTGACACTCAGAAGAGCCTTGCTAAGTCCGCAGGTGGATTCGACGGAAATTCTGCTCTGGAGAAGTTCGACAGAATGGAAGAGAAGATCGAGCGCAAGGAAGCTGAAGCTGCTGCTTTCTCTGAGATCGCAGGCATGGATAAGGATGACCTTTCCGATACCTTCGCTCAGATCGAGTCAGACGCTAAGGTAGATGCTGAACTCGCAAGACTTATGGCTGAGATGAACGGCGGTGCTGCTCCGGCAGCTGATGCTGAAACAGCCGAGTGATTTTTATGATCTGTCAGAGGGGCGGAAGATTCTGCCCCTCAAATCATATATCCCTATGGGTGGAAAGGAGGTAATTATGAGAAAAAGACAGATTGATACTACACGCAGATTTTTTATTGATTCTCTCCCTCTGCTTGGAGCTATTTTTCTGATGCTCGCTTCAGTCAGCTACATCATGTACAGAAACTGGAACGAAAAGCTTTACATCGAAAAATGGAAGGACTATGAGGACTGTGGGATCTGATTTTCTGCAGTTGGATAAGCATTATTATTCAGAGAGCCCCTCCGGGTACTCTCAGTATAAGGTTTATCAGCTAAACTAAGCCCCTGTGTTTTTACAGGGGCCTTTTATTTATCACAAAAAATCCGGGGAAGCCATTCTCTTTAATGACTTCTCCGGATCATTTTTATTCTTTCTTTTTAAAGAACTGTCCTATTGCCTCACTGCCCGAAAGCATGAAGAACACTACAACAGTACAGATAATAGCCACTGCATACAGCACTGCTACAAGAGCCATGCTGCCCTCATGCTGAGGTATCATGACTATTCCCGGGAATATCTGGACGACTCCCATAACAAGGAATACCAGGGATGAAAGTGATTTCACAAATCCGACTCCTGTTATAAGGAGTATTGAGCAGGCTCCTGCTGCTATAGCAAAATACAGTGCGGAATTGCTTATTGTAGAACTGATACCGCTCATACCGTCCTTATACTTGAGACCGAGCTGTCCTGAATAGAGCAGATAGAAAGCAACTGCTGCAACTATTCCGATAAGGCAGGCTATTATTGCAAGCTTGAATCCCTTCTGTGCAAGCTCTGACTGACGCTCTTCCTTGAGCTGTATCATCATTCTGAGGCTCTCCTTGGAGTCCTTCTGCTCCGATACGAGCTGAGCTGCAACTGCCTTCTTGGAGGCCTCCTGCTTAGCTCTCTCCAGGTCCTCATCCACGAACTTTGGAACATACTTTGTCGGCTCGGGAGCATCATCAAGTATGGGAGCTGTCACCGGCTCAGCAGGCTGTACCGGCTCCTCCTTTTTCGGAGGCGGAACATAATTGTCCTCATCAAGCACAGGCGCTGTTACAACAGGTGCAGGAGCTACTGCTCCAAGCTGTGCCCTTCTCATATCAAGGACCTTTTTCTGATTCTCAGGCGGAAGCTTATTGAATGTTTCAAGGAGCTCTGGAGTGAGGCCGTTGATTATATCCTCATCTGAAAGCACCAGCTGCTCTGGTTTTGAAGGCTCTGCCGAGCTGTTATAAGACATATCATCGTCAAGTACAGGTGCTGCAACTCCTGTGGGAGCGCCCTTTTTCTGGCTCTGGGGAGTATAGGTGTCCATATCATCAAGGACAGGTGCAGCAACTCCGGTAGGACCGCCCTTCTTTGCAGTCGGGGCAACATAGTCGATATCATCCAGCACAGGTGCAGCAACTCCGGTAGGGCCTTCGTTTTTTGGCTGTGGAGCTGTGTACTCTATATCGTCCAGCGGTGAACCGCCAAAGCTGTTTTCATTGTTCATCTTTTTCACCTCGTATTATTACCGCCCGCCGGAGCGGTTAAGTTCACTGTTCAGCGGCGAAGAAAATCCGTAAAGGATATCTTGTGACCTGCCAGTGTATAAGAGAAATACTTAAGTATTATCGTAGCATCTGTGCCGTCAATAGCTCCGTCGGAATTAACATCTGCGGCAACTCTCTGAAGAGACGGCATACCGCAGTTGCCATAGGAGCTGAGCTGTCCGTAGGCTCTGAGCACAAGAGTAGCATCAGTGCCGTCAATAACTCCGTCGCCATTGATATCTCCGAGACTGTATCCGGACGGAGTGTCGCTGACTGAATACTTCTTATACGATATGGGATACAGCTTTTTGAATCCGGAAGAATTATAATCCGGATAAAGCTTTGAATCACCGGCAACACCTGTAACATGAAGGGATTCCGGGGAGCCTTCATCAAAATCGCTGGTGCCTCGCAGGAAGAACAGCTTGTTCGTTCCTTTGAAGCTGCTGTCCCAGGTAGGGTCCAGCAGATAATATCTGCCGTTGATACCGGCAATGACCCAGACGTGATTCACACCATCAGCTGTTCCGCCGATGATCCTGCATGAGATACCTGCTTCCATAGTCATCCTGTAGAACAGCTGAACGAAGCCCTGACACACTGCCTTTTTATCAGCAAGCGCCCCATAAGCTGTGAAGACTTCATCGCCTGTGAGACTATCCGCATAGCTGACATTTCTCACTATCCAGTCATAAATGGAAAACAGCTTGCTGTAATCGTTTTTATTATTCAGATCCAGGCTACTAAGTATCTCACTGACTCTTTTGCTGACATAGCTTTCCTGGGAAGCGTTAGTGAGATATTCTATATTAACAGTATATGTGACTTTTTTTGAATTGCCTGAATAATGATAGTTTATCTCCTTTATGCCGTAACGAAGATAATCCCCCTCTGTCCCTCTGCCTGTCTCGACAAAAACGCTGTCAAGAAGATCCTCGAAAAAGCCTTCTGCTTTTTCAAAGGGCAGCGGATACGAAAAGCTTATCTCCTTTGAATGTTTTTTCATTTCGCTGCGGAGATATTCTGCGGCACTATCGTTGTTCTCGAACTGCAAAGCAGCCCGTGAACTGACATTCTGCTCATATACCGCAGCTTGCGGCACATACTGTGCATAGCACTGTCCCGCCGGCCATACCAGCAGCATAACTGCCGCTGCTATAGCAGAAATACATCTTATCATCTTCATAGATCTGTATTACTGAGGCCTTACGGCTGCTCAGGCCTTGTTTTTATTCCGGAAATTCTCTTATCTTTCCTGTCAGAAATGACTGGAGAAGTACAAGATCATTTATTTTTACATAGCCGTCTCCGTCAATATCAGCAGCAAGCCTTGCTCTGTCAGTGTTGAAGCCATAGAGCATTCCCTGTCTTAGCGCTGTATTGTCAAAAGCGTCTAACATTCCGTTCAGGTCCACATCACCGGGGATAAGCCGGTATGCAGGGGAGGAGATATCGTATGCCGTATCGTGTATAGGATAGGCAGAAGCAAACTCCTCAGAATGGTAATTGGGTTCAAGATGAGGCAATTTAGGATCTCCATAGCCGGGAACGTGTTTCTCAGCACCCAGATCAAAATCCTCTGTTCCCTTCATAAAGAACATGAAATCTGCCGGAGCCATTCCACCGTCGTAGGTAGGGTCGATATAATAGTACCAGCCGTCAGCCTCTGCTATCAGCCACACATGATTTCCGCCGCCGGTACCTGTACCGGTTATCATGCGGACATTGACACCCAGTTCCCTGAGCATACGATATGTGAGCTGAGCATAGCCCTGACAGACACTTGCTCCGTCATGGAGAGCGCCATAAGCAGTATAGACTATATCATTTTCAAAGTCCTCTGAATATGCCACATTTGCTGTGACCCATTTGTATACAGAAAGGATCTTCTCATAATCAGACTTATCACTGAGTCTGAGAAGTGAGAGTATGCTTGCTATCCTGTCGGACACATACTTCTCCTGTTCTGCGGTGGTATAGTAATCGATAGTTATATCCAGAGTGACAGAATTTGCCGTGGAGCGGATATATCCGCCGTGGCCAGCCATACTCATGCGAAGATAATCCCCCTCATTGCTGACACCTGTTTCTGCGACAGCAAGATCGACTATCTTATTCATGAGTTCTCCGCCGGTAAGTCCCTCTTTGCTTGAGAGAGTAAGAGTAACTTCCGGATTTCTCTGCACCAGCTGTGTCCTCAGGTATTCTGCTGCCTCTTCAGAAGAAGCAAAGACCTGTACAGCCGAGGCGGAAGCCGCCGCCTCCTGAGCAGCCGAAGCGGAGATATAAGATACCGCTGAATATGCGGGAGCTGCGCTGACAAGGCAAGTCAGCGCAGCAGCAACTGCAAAAAATTTTCTTAATATCCTCATTTTACCTTTCAAGAATCTGAGCACGGTCGGGGCCGATTCCAACCATACTTACGTGGCATCCCACGAGTTCCTCAAGGCGGGCGATATAGCTGCGGCAGTTCTCCGGCAGCTCATCGAAACTCCTGCACTTTGAGATATCCTCATTGAAACCGGGGAACTCCTCGTAAACAGGCTCACAGCCCTCCAGCTCTTCGAGAGTGGGCGGGAAGTTTTCTGTGATAGTTCCGTCGGGCTTCTTGTAAGCAACGCACACCTTAAGTGTATCGAGGCCTGCAAGAGTGTCCAGCTTATTGATAGCAAGGCTGTCAAGGCCATTTACTCTGACTGAGTGGCGAACGATAACTGCATCGAACCAGCCTGTTCTTCTGGGACGGCCGGTAGTTGTACCGAATTCACCGCCTACGTTTCTGATCTGGTCGCCGATCTCGTCATCCAGCTCTGTGGGGAAAGGTCCCTTGCCCACACGGGTAGTATAAGCCTTTGCTACACCGATTATGTTTGTGATTACCTTGGGGCCGACACCTGTACCTACACATACGCCTGCTGAGAGGGGATGTGAAGATGTAACATAGGGGTATGTACCGAAATCGATATCAAGGAGAGTAGCCTGAGCACCCTCGAACATGATAGTCTTTCCGGCCTTGTCAGCCTCAAATGTAAGAACAGAAACATCGTCCATATAAGGAAGAAGTCTCTTTCCGTACTCTGTGTACTCCTTAGTAACAGCGTCAAGGTCGAAGGGCTCTCCGCCGTATACTTCTGTGATTATCTTATTCTTAAGTCTGCCTGTGGACTGTATCTTTTCAGCAAGCACCTCAGGGTGTGTAAGGTCATACATCCTTATGCCGCATCTCTCATACTTATCCATATATGTAGGGCCGATACCTCTCTTTGTAGTACCGATATCCTTACCGCCTCTGAAAGCCTCTGAGAGACCGTCAAGAGCTATATGCCACGGCATAACGATATGTGCACGGGGATCCACTTTAAGGTGTCCCTCAGTCTTTATACCTCTTTCAGCAAGGCTGTCAAGTTCGCCGATGAAGTCCTTAGGATCGAGAACTACTCCAGCGCCGATAAGGCAGAGAGTATCGGGATAGAGAATACCGGAAGGAATGAGGTGGAGCTTATAGACCTCGCCGTTGTTAACGACTGTATGGCCGGCATTATTACCGCCCTGAGAACGAACAACAACGTCAGCACGGGAAGAGATTATGTCAATGATCTTACCCTTTCCTTCGTCTCCCCACTGAGTTCCGACAACAATATTAGCAGGCATTATATTTCCTCTTTTCGTAATAATAATTTGTGCATATGCACACTTACAATTAATTATATCACATCTGTTTTCAGATTTCAAGAGCATTGAATAAATTAATTGATAATCTCAAATTTTACCAATAAAAAACCGGACAGATGTCCGCATCTCAGCAAAAAATAAGGCGTACATAATGTACGCCCAGTTCTTCACTGTTCAGATTCATCTTTTTTGATATGGAATATAGCTCTTAATATCCCTGAGATTATTTTCGGGCTCTTTATGACTACTACCTTCATGACATTTTCCTCCTTAAACGTTTTATACTCCATTATATTCAGAGGAAGGAATAATGTTACATCAGGACTGTATCACCAGAGCAAGTCCGCTCTCTATGTCGAGAAAGGCCTGTTCTTCAATTATCTCGTTGCTTACTCCTATGGGGAAGAACATCTTCATACCGTAGTTTTCAAGGGGATACTTCACTCCCCTGAGACTTTTTATCATCACAGTCTCAGTAATGGCAAAAACCGAGAAATACTTGTCGCCGTGTTTTTTAGGGTACATCCCCTCGCCCGGCCCCTGAAGATAAACCTTCTCATCACCTATAAGCATCAGATTTGCCCCATGTTCACGGGCATATATCATAGTCTGGATATTGGCAAATGCATGGTCAAATCTCGGACCTCCAAGTGCGCCGTAGAGGTATATCAGGTCATATCCACGCTCTATAGCTATTTTAAGAGCCATAAGAGTATCTGTGTCGTCCTTCTCAGGGACGGTGCGTATTATCTCGCAGTCCTCCGGAAGGCTGCCGCTGTAGGAGTCAAAGTCTCCTACTATGACATCAGGCCGAAGCTCCAGCTGCTTTGCGTGTTTATAGCCGCTGTCAGCGCAAATAATGTATCCGCTGTGGTCAGAGAACCAATGCTTGTCAATATTTCCAAGGTCACCGCCGGCGAAAATATGGCATCTTTTCATTTCAGTTCCCACTCCTTCAGCTGTTTTGCTTCATCATACATAGCACAGTAGCTCTCATGGCGGCTCTTGTGGATATCTCCCCTGCCCAGTGCCTCCAGCACCGCACAGCCCTTTTCACAGGTATGGGAGCAGTCACGGAACTGACAGTCACCTGTAAAATCTCTCATCTCACGGAAGCAGTCTGCAAGCTCCTCCTTGCGGATGATATCGTAGCGATTAGTCTCAAAGGTCGAAAAGCCCGGAGTATCAGCTATGTATCCGCCTCCGGAAAGCCTGTAGAGCTCTGCGTGGCGGGTAGTATGACGGCCTCTGCCAAGCTTTTTGCTTATCTCTGCGGTGGGGATATTCAGTGTAGGATCAACTGCATTGAGAAGCGTAGACTTTCCTGCTCCGGAATTGCCTGTGAAAGCGCTTATCTTCCCTGTAAGGAGCTCTCTCACCGCCTCCACGGTCTCCGGACGGCTGTAGTCCACATCAAGTACATCGATACCTATCCCGCCGTAGATCTCGTGGATAGGAGAGCTGTCGCCAAGATCGGTCTTTGTAATCACCACCACCGGACGGATGCCCTTATATTCTGCGATCGCAATGAATTTATCCAGTATCAGATAATTCGGTGCAGGAGAACAGGTGGAGACTATAAATATAAGCTGGTCAAGATTTGCAAGCGGAGGTCTGATTATACTGTTTTTGCGTGGAGCTATCTCACTTATGACACCATTTTCCAGTGTCACGCTGTCTCCCACGCAGGGACTTATCCCACGGTTGCGGAAAACTCCTCTTGCTTTACACTCATATATGCCGTCAGGGGACTCTACAGTATAGAGTCCCCCTAAGCATTTTGTTATTATTCCGCTTGTATTGCTATTACTCATCAATACCACTGCCATGTTGTCTGGCCGGTCTCTTCATTGTATACCCATTCGCCGTTCTGGAACTCAACATAAGGTACCCAGACGCCGTTTGCGTCATACTCGCCGTTAACACCGGGCTGCCATGAAGGATCTGCTGTAGGTGCCTGTGTATCAGGCTCAACATAAGGCGGATCTGTAGGTGCGATATATTCTGTCGGAGGATCTGTTTCAGGCTCCGGGAATGCTCCTACCTGCTGGAATGCGCCTCTGATATCCTCGCTCTGGACTGTAATGCTTCCTGTAGCGAAGTTGAAGAGATAAGAACCAAGTGTAGCACTTGAATTATTGTTGAGGTTTGAAAGCTTAACTGTTACCTGAACATTTTCTCCTGAACCGGATATTACCTGCTCATAGTCAGGATAGTCGGGGAGGAATATTACAGATGAGCTTGTAGTATCACGCTTTCCGTCCTTATCAAGGAGGATATAGTCGATAACGTAACGGCCTACTGCATCTGACGGGAAGCTGATCTTGAATGGGATCTCGCCGTCAGGGTCCTTACCGTTGCTGACATAGAGGATGATCTCTGTACCCTCGTCAACTCTCTCCTTAGGCTTGATGCTCTGATCTACGACCTTGCCTTCTTCCTCGTAGGAAGCCTGAGGCTCAGTCTTTACCTTGAGACCTCTGTATGAAGCATCTGCAAGAGCATCTTCGATCATCATGCCCTTATAGTCCTTGACTTCAAGCTGTCCCTGATTTGCACCCATGCTGACATAGAGGATTACCTTTGAACCTCTGTGTGCCATATCGCCGGCCTTAGGCTCTGTCTTTATGACCTTGCCCTTTTCGACCTTAGGATCTGACTGTTGTTTTATGGTGCAGCCAAGTCCTCTCAGCGTGAGCTGTTCCTTGGCAAGCTCCTGATTGAAATCCACAACATTAGGTACTTCAACATTTTCCATACCCTTACTGATCTTTACCTTGAGTACATCACCCTTATTGAACGGGGTACCCTCTTCGATAGACTGCCATATGATAGCGTTCTCAGGAAGCTCATTATATTCTGAACCTTCAACTTCAAACTGTATGCTGTTTCCGTACTTGCTCTGTGCCTCATTGTAGTCCATACCGATGAAGTCTTCCATGGTATAGTCGCTCTTCTTGCCGCTGTTCTTGAAAAGGCCGCTGAGAAGTGTAGCGATGAAGATAACGGCAACAATGATAACTACCACAACTACTGCTGTCAGGACAGGGATTACCAGTGAGGAGCGCTCCTCCTCTTCCTCATCATCCTCGTCATAGTAGCCCTGAGGCTGGGTAGCATATCTGGGGCCTGCAGGCTGCTGAGGCATACCATAGCCTCTCTGCTGACCCTGAGGTCCGCCGTACATTGCTGCAGCGGCTCCTGCAGCTGCACCTGCTGCGGCATAGACCGGAGCTGCGGAAGAAGGCTCCTGTTCAAGAACCTTTTCCCCGTTTTCAGGAGAAAGAGCATTGAAGTGGATGGTATCCTCCTTGTCCTCCTCCTCATCCTCTTCCTGATAATATCCGAAGGTCATGGATGGGTCAGCCTTGAAGGCCTCTATATCCTTTATCATATCGCCTGTAGTCTGGTATCTGTCCTCAGGAGCCTTTTCCATAGCTCTGAGAACGATCTCCTCGAGGCCGTCCGGTATATCCGGATTTATAGCTCTCGGGCGCTCAGGGATATCGTGCATATGCATAACTGCGATCGCAACAGGGTTATCGCTGTCGAATGGCTTCTTTCCGGTGAGCATCTCATACATCATTGCTCCCACGGAGTAGATATCGCTCTTTGCATCGGTAACGCTGCCGCTTGCCTGTTCCGGACTGATGTAGTGAACGCTTCCGATGGCCTGGTCGGTAGCAGTCTTGCCCTCCTCACGGGCGAATTTGGCAATGCCGAAGTCCATGACCTTTATAGTGCCGTCAGTGAACATCATAATGTTCTGGGGCTTTATATCTCTGTGGACTATTCCCTTGTCATGGGCATGCTGGAGCGCACGGAGTATCTGTATCACAAAGTGGACTGTATCCTTCCATGTGAGCACCTTTTCCTCCTCGATATACTCCTTGAGAGTGATACCGTCGATGTACTCCATGACGATGTACTGTATCTTTTCTGAAAAGCCCACATCGTAAATCTTTACGATATTCGGGTGTGAGAGCACGGCTATAGCCTTGGACTCATTTCTGAATCTGCGGAGGAACTCCTCGTTCTCTGCATATTCTTTTTTCAGAATCTTGATCGCAACTGTCTTGTTGTCAATGACGTCGACGCCCTTGTAGACCTCTGCCATACCTCCGACGCCGATAAGCTCGGTTATCTCATACCTTCCATCGAGCTTTTTGCCGATATTCTTATCCATTTCCTTTCCTCCTGAATCAATCTGATATAACTGCAACGGTTATATTGTCCCGTCCGCCCTTACTGAGCGCAAGCTTTATCAGTTGGTCTGCGACGTCATCAAAGGATGAATTAAGGATGACGTCATATATTTCATCGTCGCTGCAATAGCCCGAAAGGCCGTCCGAGCAGAGCAGCAGACTGATCTTATCCTCATAGTCAAGTATAAATGTATCCGTGAGCACCGTTTTCTCAACGCCCACAGCTCTTACGAGCATATGCTTCTGGGGGTGATCCTCCTTCTCCTCTTCAGTGATCTTTCCCTGTTCATAGAGGAGTTCAGCAACATTGTGGTCAGTAGTTATCTTAAGGAGCTGTTTATCGGTTATGAGGTAAGCTCTGCTGTCCCCCACATTTGCGATAAACGCTGAGCTCTTGTTGACGAAAGCTGCCACGCAGGTAGTTCCCATGCCGAAATTCTTGAAATCAAGCCTTGCACGGGTATATATAACTGAATTTGCAGCAGATACAGACGAAACGAGGAGTTTTCTTATATCCTCATCGCTGAGGCTCTCAGTATAGCCTGACGAAAAGCGCTGAAAAAATTCCTCGATAGCAAGTGCGCTGGCCTCCTTGCCGGCACGCTCACCGCCCATACCGTCGCAGACGACAGCAAGTATATTGTGGCCGAAATACTCGCATCTCACAGCGTCCTGATTTTCCTCACGCTTAAGACCGATATCCGTGCCGTAACGGTATCTCAATACTATACCTCCCCTGTCTTTTGTCTTTGTTCTGCCGCATCACGTCTGAGCTGACCGCAGGCGGCCTCTATATCGCTTCCGAGAGTTCTTCTCACGGTAGCGTTGATACCACGCTTTCCCAGGCGCTTTGCGAAATCCGCAACACCCGTTCTTGCTGTGGAGTAATTTCTCTCTTTAACTTTATTTACCGGTATCAGGTTAACGTGGCAGTTTATCCCTCTGAGGAGATCAGACAGCCTGTCCGCATCCTTATCCGATGAATTCACACCGTCTATAACAGCGTATTCAAATGTTATCCTTCTGCCTGTGGCGCTTATATAGTGCCGGCAGGCTTCAAGGAGCTCAGTGATATTATATGTCCGGTTTACGGGCATTATTTCACTTCTTCTGTCGTTATCAGCACTATGGAGCGAGATACACAGAGTAAGCTGAAGTTTTTTCTCTGCCAGCTCGTATATCCTCGGAACGATCCCGCAGGTAGAGAGCGAAACGTGTCTCAAGCTCATATCAGTGCCGTTTTTATCCGAAAGAAGTTCCAGGAGCCGCATGACATTATCGAAATTGTCAAGGGGCTCTCCGATACCCATAAGCACTATCCCGGAGACTTTCACTCCCGCATCCTTCTCGGTCTCATAGATCTGCATGAGTATCTCTGAGGGAGTAAGGTCACGGACGTACCCTGCAATAGCAGAGGCACAGAAACGGCAGCCCATTTTACAGCCCACCTGAGTGGAAACACAGATGCTGTGACCGTAGCTATACTCCATGAGAACAGTCTCGACAAAGTTGCCGTCAGAAAGCCTATACAGATATTTTACCGTATTATCTATAGAAGATTCAAGCCTTTTCTGCACAAATAGTCCATTTATACAAAATATTTCATTTAAGCGCAGCCGCAATTGGACAGATATATCAGTCATTTTGTCGAAATCAAAGACTCTTTTTACATGAAGCCACTGAAAAATCTGCTTTGCACGAAATTTTTTCTCGCCTATCCCGACAAGGGCTGCTTCAATTTCAGGGAGAGTCATGCTCATGATATCAAGTTTTTCCAATGCTCTGCGCTCCTTTCTATCTGATTTTTCTGAATTTTGCCACAAAGAATCCGTCGCCTGATCCGTCCATAGGAGAAAGCGTTGCCATGGGGCCGGATCTTCTCTGCATCATTTCCGGCAGTTCCACCGGTTCAAGCTCAGGATGCTCACGGAGAAGTCTTTCACAGACCTCCTCATTTTCCGCTTTGCGGACGGTACAGGTGGAGTACACCATCTCTCCTCCCAAAGCCAGATAGTTCAAAGCATTCTGAGCAATATTGTACTGAATTTCAGGAAGACGTTCAAAATCCGAAAGTGGCTTGTACTTTATCTCAGGCTTCTTGGCAATAACTCCATAACCTGAGCAGGGCACATCACAAAGTATTTTTGTGAATTCCGGAAGCTCCGGATCAAACTTTGAAGCATCTCCGGCAGCCGCTCTGATATTTGTAAGCCCCAGTCTCTCGGCACCGTCACGGATAAGCTTTACACGCTTCTCGTGAAGATCGAAAGCATAGATCTGTCCTTTGCCGTTCATCATCTCTGCCATTGTAAATGTCTTGCCTCCCGGTGCAGCACAGATATCCAGCACAAGGTCGTTTTCTGTAGGTCCCAGTGCCCGGCAGCAATACTGCGAAGCAATTCCCTGAACGTGGAAAAAACCCTTTCTGAAAGCTTCTGTTGACGTAATATCGCCGCCTTTGAGTACATAAGCGCTTTCCGGCAGCTCAGGGTTATCATCACTTACGATTTCGATCCCACCCATAGCTGACTTCAGTTCATCAGCTGTACAGCGAAGCTGATTCCGGCGGAGATACACCGTTGGCTTCTCAACAGAATGGGCCAGGAAACGCAGAGTAAACTCCTCGCCGTAATCCTTTGTGAGAGAATTAACAAGTTCCTCCGGACAGGAGTACATGATGGACAAAGCCTTCACGCCTTTCTCATCACCGGTGCAGATCTTCTTATCCTGTCGGATAAAGCTGCGGAGCACCGCATTCACCATTCCGGCAGCACTTGTCTTGCCAAACTTCTTGGCAAGGCTGACGCTTTCATTGACAGCAGCATTGTCCGGCACCTGATCCATATATGCAAGCTGGTAAATTCCTGACCGCAATATATTCACAATCACGGCATCCATTTTTTTGATGGGGCGATTTGAAAGTCTGTCTATCACATAGTCCAGACTGATGCGGCGCTGGATAACTCCGTAATAAACAGCCGAACAGAGCTTCTTCCCCCGATCATCGAGACCGGAGGAATCAAGCCCTGCGCTTAACTGAATATTTGAATAGCTTCCGCTCCCGAAGGTCTTTGTCAGGAGCTTTACTGCGATATAACGTGGATCCGCCATTATCTTCTTCTTGTTGCGAGGAGAAGTCTGAGAAGCTGGAGTAGTGATACTACAAGTGCAGTAACATATGTGAATGCAGCAGCCTTCAGAACTTTTTTAGCGTGGGGAAGCTCGTTATAATCGAGGATCATGTCATTTTCCATGGTTTTCAGTGCTCTGCTGCTTGCATCGATCTCTACAGGGAGAGTAACAAGCTGGAACAGAACTACTGCGGAGAACATGAGGATACCAATAAGCGAAAGCTGTGGGATAGTCTCAAAAACAATAAGTCCGACAATGAACACAAAGTACCAGAGTCTTGAGCAGACATTTGTCACAGGAACTATAGCAGTTCTTATCTTTATTGGAGTGTAGTCCTCAGCGTGCTGGCAGGCATGGCCGCACTCGTGAGCCGCAACACCTATAGCCGCAACAGATGTGCTGTTGTAGGTAGCATCTGAAAGTCTAACGACTCCGTCGGATGGGTCAAAATGGTCGGTAAGATTTCCGCTTATATGCTCTATTCTGATGTTATAGAGTCCGTTGTTGTCCAGGATCTGTCTTGCCACCTGAGCTCCGGTCAGTCCTCTTGAATTGTTTACAGTTGAGTACTTTTTGAATGTGGATGTTACGTTGATCTGTGCCCATATGGGGAGAATAAGCATTATTAAAAAGAATAAAATATACATAATTACCTCCTGTTAACCAAGTTTTTCGCCCTTTGCGAGTTTTTTTCCTCTGAGGAAATCCTCAGTTTTCATACGTTTTTTGCCCTCCGGCTGAACCTCCAGAAATCTGATCTGTCCGCCGTCGCCGCATCTTACTGTGAAATTCTTTTCGTCGATTATCTCACCGGCTTCTCCATCCGGAGCAATTTTGTCCAATATTTCAGATCTGAACACCTTAAGGCGCTTTCCTTCAAGCATTGTAAATCCTGTTATGCCTCTTATTGTGTTGTGTATCTTCTGTACAGGCTGTGAAAAATCGAGTGCGCTCATATCCTTTGTTATCATGGGAGAATAGCAGGAAAGTGAATCATCCTGTTTTTCGGGAGCAAGATCTCCTCTTTCTATTGAATCCAGGGTCTCCAGCAGGACCTCTCCTCCCATATCAGAAAGCCTTGAATAAAGCTCCTCATATGTCTCGTTTGCACCTATATCGGTGGATCTCTTTATGAGCATATCACCGGTGTCAAGGCCTTCGCTCATCTGCATTGATGTCACTCCGGTCTGAGTCTCTCCATTGAGGAGAACCCAGTTTATAGGAGCCGCACCTCTGTACTTAGGGAGAAGTGAGGCATGGATATTAATGCAGCCATACTTCGGGAGTTCAAGGATCTCCTTCGGGAGTATCTGTCCATAGGCGGTAACGACTATGAGCTCCGGAGCAATATCCTTCAAGATCTTCATTGCTTCCTCAGCATCATCTCCCTTTCTCAGGGACAGAGGCTGATAGACTTTATATCCGTACTCCTCAGCTGCAGCCTTTACAGGGGTAGGTATCATCTTATAACCTCTGCCCTTAGGCTTGTCAGGCTGAGTGAACACCGCCGCAACTTCATGACCGCTGCCGGCAAGAGCTCTCAGACAGGGCACAGCGAAATCCGGAGTACCCATAAAAACGATCTTCATATTATCACTCCTCCTCGGGAACGAAGAACTCCTCAACGATCTCTGTAAACACATGGCCGTCAAGATGATCGTTCTCGTGGCAGGTACACTGTGCGCCAAGGCCGGTAAAATCTGCCTCGAACCAGTTTCCGTGACGGTCCTGAGCCTTAAGGTGGCAGCTCATGGGTCTTGTTACATAGCCCCACACATTCGGGCAGGAAAGACATCCTTCCTGAACTCTCTGCTCGCCCTCTTTGTTAGTGATCTCAGGATTGATGCATTCAAAGCTTCCCTCTTCAAGGTGCATGATGAATATTCTCCTGCAAAGGCCTATCTGAGGGGCAGCAAGTCCTACTCCCTGAGCCTTGTCAAGAGTTTCATGCATATCGTCCAGCAGAATGGCAAGCTTCTCATCAAATTTATCCACAGGTTTGCATACCTTATGAAGTGATTCGTCCTTATCAGTTAAAATTTTCCTTAATGCCATTGGCTTCATATCCTTTCCGTCAAACTCCGACATCGCCGTTCATATCGGCATAGAGAGTGACATTCTTCATATCCTTGAGCTGCTGTCCGCTTCTGAGGATATCACTGATAAATCCTCGTATTTCGGCGGTGCTCTTGCATTTCATTATTATTCTGTACCGGTATTTTCCATTAAGCTTTCCATAAGAACACCTGACCGGCCCCAGTACTCTTACAGGAGTTTTCGGCTGAAGCTCTCTGAGCTTATCGTTCATAAGCGAAAGAACGGCATCCGCACCTATCTTCACCGATAACTCGTCATTTGCTGCAAAGCAGAATATGCACATCTCACAGAGCGGCGGGAAAATAAGCGCCCTGCGGATAGCGATCTCCTCACGGTAAAAGCCCTTGTAATCCTGTCCGGCAGCCAGATTCATGACGTAGTGTTCTGGAATAAAGGTCTGAAGGATAGCCCTTCCCTTTTTATCTCCACGTCCGCCACGGCCGACTACCTGAGTTATAAGTGAAAAAGTACGCTCATAGCTTCGGAAATCTCCGGCATACAGTGCCTTATCAGCTGACAGCACTCCCACCAGCGTAACATTCGGGAAGTCAAGCCCCTTTCCTATCATCTGAGTACCTATCATAATATCGTACTCACCGTTTCGGAAGGCATTGAAGCCTTTTTCGTAGGAATATCTGGAAAAAGTCGTATCCGCATCCATGCGGAGAACTCTTGCCGAGGGATACCTGACTGCAAGCTCCTCTTCCAGCTTCTGAGTGCCGAAACCCATGCTTTTCAGCCTCTCAGAACCGCACGAAGGGCACTCCTTCACCACATCCGAAACATATCCGCAGTAGTGACACATAAGCTTGTTATTTTTCTTATGGTATGTCAGCGGAACCGAGCAATTCGGGCAATAGACCGGCTGATAGCAGTCGCAGCAGCTGATTATCGTATGGAAGCCTCTTCTGTTGAGCAGAAGCATAGTCTGTTCGCCTTTTTTGAGGTTCTCAGCTATCTCGTCGCTCAGAAGTCGGCTGAACTCAGAGGGATTCCCCTCTTCACGCTCCACATTCATGTCCACAATGCTTACCTCCGGCAGAGGAACATTATGAAATCTCTCCTTCATTTCAAGGAGACTGTATACTCCCTTTTCTGCCAGAAAATAGCTTTCAACAGAAGGGGTCGCTGATGCCAGGAGCAATACTCCCTCATGATACGCACAGCGTCTGCGGGCAATATCGTGAGTTGTATATCTCGGAGAGCTGTCCGATTTATAGGAGCGCTCTCCCTCCTCATCCATAATGATGAGGCCTATATTGTCAAGCGGAGCGAAAACAGCGCTTCTTGTACCGATAACGATGTCTGCATCTCCACGTTTTATTCGTTTATATTCGTCAAGCCTCTGTCCCATTGAAAGGCCGCTGTGTATGACAGCTACCCTTTCTCCGAACAGTGATCTGAATCGTCTGAGTATCTGCGGAGTCAGTCCTATCTCAGGTATCAGCAGCATTGCTTGTCTGCCAAGCCTTACTGTATCCCAGATAAGCTTCTCGAATACGGAGGTTTTTCCGCTTCCGGTAACTCCATGAAGCAGGAATGCGCCGTATTTCTTCTCAAACAAGCAGGCAAGAACTGCATCGTGAGCCTTCTGCTGTTCTGCTGACAGCACAACAGCCTCCGGGTCTGAGCGTTCCTCAGAGCCGTCCTCAACATTACGGAGGGTCTCCATATCGTACTCCTCGGCAACTCCGTTAGCCACAAGCCTTTTCACCACAGCAGCAGTAACTCCGCACATATATGCGGCCTCTCTGACTGCGGCTGAGCCGTACTCCATAAGGAGATCAGCCAATTTCTTCTGCTTAGGAGTCAGACTGAATCTATCCGGGGACTCAATATAGACCTCGGTCAGTCGGACCATTCTGACAGTCTGATCGCCCACTGCCTGACGGAACACATTATCCGATGAAAGCCAGCCGCTCTCACACAGCTCGTCTATGAGCCTTCTGCCGTTGAGAGAAATATGCTCATCAGCAAATTCGTTAAGCGCTTTTTCATCAGTAAATTCCTTCAGTTCTGCAAGCAGTTCGCCAGCTTCCGGAGATATCTCCTCTTTAAGTGCGTTATCAGGCGCAAGTGAGAATTTCTCCTTTGCGGTCACACTCATAGCCGGCGGCAGCATTATACGGACTGCGTCGAAATAGGTACAGAACGTAGTCTCCCTCATGAACATAGCCAGAGAGAGCAGCTCTTCCGAAATTACAGGTTCCTCATCCACAAGGGATAGTATGGACTTCAGCCGGCCGGACTCACCCTCTGTAAGCTTCATCACAACAGCGATCCGCCGTTTGTTTCCTTTGCCGAAGGGAACGAGTACCCTGCATCCGCAGGCTATCTTCCCGCTCATGCGCTCCGGCACGGAATAGCTGAAAAGCATATCAAAGGAATAGGAAGTCCCGCTGACTGCGACCTCCGCTGTTACAGACATTATTCTGCGTTTTCAGTCTCTGTGCTGACGATCTTGCATTTGCCGCTTGCGATCTCCTCTACAGCGGTCTTAACAGGCTTCTCTTCAAGAGTTTCGCCCTTGTCGTAGAGTTCCTGAGCGATCTCTCTTGCACGTTTTGCAACGGCGATAACGAGAGAATAGCAGCTCTCGTTCTTTGAAATGATCTGATTTACTGCGGGTCTAAGCATTTTGTAACACCTCATTTATAGTTTCACCCATGGAAGCTGCCTTAAGCTCCTCCGCTCTGACAACGGCGAAGAAATCGCTTACTGCCTCTTCAATAGGGCCGTTAACGATGATATAGTCATATTTCGGCGCATGGGATATCTCCCAGCTGGCCTTTTCAAGTCTCTCCTCAATAACAGACTGCTCCTCAGTTCCTCTCTTTTCGAGACGGCGGCGGAGTTCCTTCATTGAGGGGGGAAGTACAAATATTGAAACAGCGTCAGGTCTTTTCTTCATGACCTCAAGTGCTCCGTTGACCTCGATCTCGAGGATAACATTTATCCCCTTTTCAAGATACGGATCCACCTCGCTGAGAAGAGTGCCGTAGTAATTTCCGACATACTCTGCTGATTCGAGGAAAAGTCCCTGCTCTTTTCTTTTCAGGAATTCCTCTTTACTGATGAAGTGATAAGTCACACCGTCAGTATCCTCAGGGCGAGGAAGGCGTGTTGTTGCTGAGATAGAGGTACGGAATCTGTTATCCTTAAGTATCTCTGCCAGCATTGTACCTTTTCCGCAGCCTGATGGTGCAGAAAACACGATAAGTCTGCCTTTATTCATTTTCGTCATTACCTCCTGAACCGTTGATCCTGGCTGCAAGAGTCTCGGTTATCAATGAAGAAAGGATGATATGACCGCTGTCCATAATGATAACTGCTCTTGTTTTTCTGCCATAGGTTGCGTCAATAGCTCTGCCGGAGTCACGGGCTTCCTGGACCAGTCTTTTTATCGGAGCTGATTCCGGGCTGACGATCGTGACTATCCTATCGGCGGAGACCATATTTCCGTATCCGATATTTATAAGCATAGCCTCACCTTATTCGATATTCTGGATCTGTTCCCTGATCTTTTCGATCTCGGACTTCATATCCACAACATACTTTGTGACGTTGAGATCCTGAGCCTTTGAGCCGATAGTATTGACCTCACGGTTCATCTCCTGAACGATGAAATCCAGCTTTCTGCCCACAGGTTCATCAGAATCCAGCATAGTCTTAAGCTGGGAGATATGGCTGCGGAGACGGACAGTCTCCTCGTCGACTGCAACCTTATCGGCAAAAACTGCAGCCTCGGTAAGGATCCTCTGCTCGTCTATATTCTTATCCTCCAGAATTTCGCTGATCTTTTTGAAGAGACGATTTCTGTAATTCTCCACAGTCTGGGGAGAGATCTCCTCGACACAGCCGACCATTGAGAGGATATTGTCAGCCTTTTCTATAACATCAGATCTGAGGCGCTCGCCTTCGACCTGTCTCATTTCCACGAATTTAGCCAAAGCCTCAGCAGTTACCTCTGAGACATCCTTCCAGATCTGTTCCTCATCATCGGGAGTTTTCTGGACACTGAACACATCCGGGAGCTTGATAAGCTTTGAGAGGGTGATATCGTCCACCAGTCCAAGCTCCTCCGAAACGCTTCTCAGGGCAGTAACATAGCCTTCTGCAACGCCTTTATTGATTGCAATTTCGGTATCCTTGCCCTCGATATTATTAATTGTCACTGCAACCTCGATCTTGCCTCGTGAAACTGAAGTTTTCAGCAGTGCCTTGAGTTTTTCATCGATATAATTATAAGAGCGGGGGATCCTTGATGAATATTCATAGTACCTATGGTTCACCGAGCGTATCTCAACGAGGATATCACGTCCGCCCAGTATCTTCTGGGAACGGCCATAGCCGGTCATGCTTCTGAGCACCCTATCGCCTGCTTTCTTTAGAATATTGAACATTTCTGCAATTCTTCGCATAAGTATACTATTATATTATAACACTATCTGTATAAAAATGCAAGTATTTTCACAAAAATATCAACAACACAAAAAAGGGACGCCGAAGCGTCCCTTAGTTTTTGTATTAGTCAAGAATTACTTTACGAAATCCTTAGGATCGAGTGATGTATACTTCTTGAGGAGGTATTCCTGGATTCTAAGAGCATCCTGAGGAGTGATAGAACCAGTGGGATCCTTGTGCTCGTATACGTCGCCCCAGTACTGACCCTGGTCAGTGATGTGTGTAGACTCAGAGCCCTCAAGGCCGTACTTATCTCCGTTAGAGATAGACTGCATGATAAGAACAGCATCGTTCATCTTAACCTGCTTATCCTGGTCAGCATCGCCCCAAACCTTTGTACCCTTTGTAGGATCGAATCCTCCGTTATCACCGAAGGGCTCAGGTGTTACCTGCGGATAGAGAAGTGCCATATCACCGTAAGCCATGAGAGCATCACCCATGTGCCAGAATCTGTGGAGCTTGTAGTAGTAGTCCTCAGTGCTTGTCTTGCCTGAAGCCTCCCAAGCCTTCTCGAGATCCTGGAACATAGAGTCCTTCTTGTAGTTCTCACGGATAGAGATGAATGTTGCGCCGTTTGTAAGTGAAGAACCATCGGGCATCTTACCTGTGTAGTTTGTAGGAATGTAAACATCCTGTGTGAATACACGAGAAAGGCTTCCGTTGTGATCCTTGAATGCGATACCGATATCGTCACGGCCTAAATTCCACTGAGATGTAAGGAGGTGGTTAGCAAGACGGAGACCCTTAGCAGCAAGTGAATCGTCCTTAGCTGTCTTCTCATTACCCTCAGAAGCAGGAACCTTGTTAGCAGCAGCGTACCAGATAAGTGTCTCACAGAGTGAGGATACGCATCCGATATCTCCCTGGCCGTAACCAGTGATATCACAAGTAAGATTCTGGTTGCCATTAGGATTGTACTTCTGTGTCCAAGTGTCAGGAGCGCAGTTAACGTTATCCTTATCCTTGTCAGGGCCCTTACCCCAGTCGAGGTTAGAAGGAATAGCGTAATCGAAGTGCTGACCATCATACTCGAAGTCAACCATTGTATTCTCCTGGAACCATGTGATCCACTTCTTAAGGATTACCTCGAGAGCTTCCTCAAGAGTCATGCTGCCGTTGCAAACCTTAACGCCGCTGTCATCGCCGTTGGTCTTGATGTAGTAATAAAGCTCAGCAAGACGCTGTGTAGACCATACCTGGTTACCGATCCAGTGGTTAGAACCTGGGTCAGCGTATACAGGGTGAGGAACGTAAACCATGTCATAGAATGTAGGAGCACCTGAAGGATACTCCTTATAACGTCCTCTGTAGGAGTTTGTACAACCACCAGCGAAAGGACCATCCTTAGACTGGAGCCAGAGGTACATTTCGATCTGTCTCTTGAGAGACTCCTTATAGTCAGCAACAGCTCCGGACTCCTTCATACCCTGGCTGATGTTCTTATCTGTGATAAGAGCGTAAGCAGCAAGAGGATTCTGGTAGAACTGATGTGAATGTGAGCAGCCGATCTGCCAAGCCCATGTGTACTCAGAAGCACTTGTACCGAGAGCTCCGCCCCATGATGTATACCAAGCCATGAGGAAGTGCTGGCTGTCAGCGCTTGAAACTGTACCTGCGATGCTCTGGCATCCGATAGGCTTATAGTACTTATCGAACATGTCGTTACGGCACTGGTCACCGATCTTACCAGCCTTAGCTGATATTGCTCCAGCATCAACGCCAAAGTTGTTGCCGAAGTAGATAGCCTGGATAGCACGATCCTCAGCGTCAGGAGCGTTTGTGAAAGCATACTGCTTAGCAACGTTGCCAACACCGTTGAAGATACCCTTTACACCATCTGTGGAGTTACCGGCCTTGAGCTCTTCAAGACAAGGATGAGGAACTGTTTCGAAACAGGACTCCTGCTCACCACGCTGGAATGTATTGATGAATGTGAAACCGCCTGCGTTCTTACCGGATGCCTTACCGAAACCATACCAGTCGTCAACGTCAGCGAGCCAGTGCATGAGGTAATAACCCTTATCACCAGCATAAGCTGTCTTGAACTTATCGAACAGCGGGTTAGTTGTCTTATCGCCTGTGTTTGTGATAGGATACTCCTCAGGAGAATCCATCTCAGGTCCAACATCGGACTGGATCTTCTGCTGTGTCCAGAATGTCTCGTAGAGAACATCCTTATTTCTGCCTGAAGCCTCAGACCAACCAGGAATAATAGCTTCAAGAGTATTCCAAGCCTTCTCCAGGTCGCTTGAACCGGAGATAACTTTCTGTTTTACGAGTGCATCGTGCATTGCAGCCATCCATACGATATAGGACATAGCCTCTGATGTTGTCTCGTGACCGTAGTCA
>DFHF01000069.1:0-11265 GCA_002371825.1 Ruminococcus flavefaciens
GTTGATATAGAAATAACGTCCGCCCATATCGATAGGCACGTTGTTATAGCGGTAACGAGTGATACGGCGGAGACGTGCGTCCTTATAGAAGCAGTAGCCGCCTGCGGTGTTAGAGATGAGTGAGAAGAATCCCTGATTGCCGAGGTAGTTTATCCACGGATAGGGAGTCCTGGGGGAGTTTATAACGTACTCCTTATTAGCGTCGTCAAAAAATCCGAACTTCATGATTATACTCCTTTATTTTTCGTGATAAAAGCGGATAGTCACACCGCATTTGTTTTATTATACCATATTCTCAGGAATATTACAATAGATATCAGAAAATTAACAATGTATTATTTTTTGTGCGGATTTTGTGCATTTTTACCTGTATCAGTCCTCAAAGGAGAAAAGCTCTTCTACGGTAGTTCCGAATACTCCGGCGATATCCATTGCGAGCTTCAGCGACGGGACGTACTGTCCCTTTTCAAGGCGGATAATGGTCTCACGGCGGACTCCTACACGCTCAGCCAGCTCACCCTGCTTCATATCGTACTTTGCACGGTATTCTTTAAGTTTTGTTTTCAGCTCGGGCATTATTCTTCCTCCTCTGCTTTCGGTGTTCTGTCAAGCCAAAGAAAAACTCCGTTTTTCACGATGATACTGATATTTGCTATCATTACCCCAAAAACTATGATATCTCCGCCTGTGATCCCGAAGGTCGTGTTATGGATGTAATTGCCTCTAAGATGCATGAATATGCCGACAGCTAATAAAATACACGGAGCAATGACTGCGGAGATCGAACCCGCTCTGTTCATATTTGCCGTTGACAGTTCGTCAGCCTGCTCTTTTTTACCTGAGGAACAGATACAGAGCAAAACAACGACAGCCAAAGTGATAAAGACAAATACGTTGCCCAGCGTCTTGCGAAGCGGTGTTTCCGGCAGCAGCATAACAGAATAAAGCGGCAGCGTCACTGCACCGCAGATGAGATTTATCCATGCCTGTTTTTTCAGAGAATTTACTTTTTTCTTGCCTTTGATCATATCTTTCATAATGATCGCTCCTTTCATGTGATGTATTCATCACTTTGTGTGACAATTATATCACATCAAAATGCGTAAGTCAATACGCTAAGTGACAAATTCATCACTTTTGTATGTGTGCACAATAATTACACACCGAATTTGTCAGATGTGATGAAATTGTCACATATCAGCAAGTAAAAAAGGGCGGAAACCCGCCCTTTAAGCATTATAACTTTGTAAAGAATCTCTCGTGTGTCTCGAAGGACTGACCGGGCTTTATCTCACGGTAGCCTGTAACATCAGCAGGGAGGCTGAGGTTCGGAGCGTCTATCATAGCTGTCATAGGCTCCGGACAGAAGTAGTGATTGAAGCCTCTGTCGTTCCAGATTATCCAGAAGCCGTACTCCTCTGATACCTCGTAGCAGAGCTTCTTTCCGCTGGCGGTATCCTCAGCGATAATGCCGTGGAACTTATCTCCGTCAAGGTCAGCATATTCAGCGATATACATATCGTTGTCGACTACCTGGAGCACAGGGCACTTGCTGCCGTTCTTATACTCCAGATCCCACATTGTGAGAGCCTTCAGCTTCTCTGTAGGGAGGCATCTCTCGTTGAGCTCGCATTTCTTTCCTATCGGTACAGTGAGGCGGATATCCTCTTCCCTGCCGCCGTCAGCAAAGGGAGCATTTATTGTTGTGTGAGAGGCCAGTGACATGGGAAGCACCTTTGTGCCGGAGGTGTTTGTGAACACGATATTCTGCTCAAGGCCGTTCTCTGAGAGAGTGAAGGTGTACTCAACAACGAAGGGCACAGGGAGATACTGGAAGAATTCGTCGTTCTCGTCATAGACATAGCGAGTCTTTACCCATGCACAGTTGCTGTCGGAATCATGCTCCACTACCTCATGGCATCTCTTGTGGAGGAAGCCGTGGATGTGGTTGTTGTATGGAGCCTTCTCGTTGACAGGAAGCTGGTAAACAGCATCAGATGTTTTGAGAACTCCGTCTGCGAAACGATTGGGGAGGTAGAGGGTGGGAAGTCCCCATACTTCAGCGGACTGCTTTATAGTATCAGCAGTATTGTCCTTGTTGAAGCGGAAGAACTCCATACCGTTCTTGTTATCTCTGAGACGGATAACGTTTGAGCCTACCTCATTTGCGATATAAGCCTCGTAGCCGCCGGCTTCAAGCTTAACGCATGAAAGTCCGCAGAGCTCAGTAATGCTTGTGGTGTTTTTCATTTTACATCACTTTCCTTTCGGTTTTTGTTTTTTATAAGAACTATCGTAGTTATAAGTGTGAACAGGCTGTTTAATACGATAAGAGCTATCCACAGCAGCCATAGGATTAGTGTTCCTAAGAGGTAATTTGATAGTAATCGGTCGCCATACCAATCTATAGCGGAGTTTATGATGCCTTTACTGTCAAGAAAAGCGTCTTCAAACATTTCCAGTGACAGCAGTCCGGCCAAGCCGCCGATCGTTCCGAAGCAGAACGGAAGCAGGGAGCGAAGCTTTTCCGTGATATGCTCAGTCTGCTGTACGAACAGCTTTTTTACAAGCTTTCTCCGTACTCTCTCAGTAAGGAATCCGACTGCACATACCAGGATGAATAATACTCCGTATTCCACCGAAAAGTCACTAATAGCGCTGTAGAGGGAGGCTATTGCTATAGCGGCAATGGAGAAGACCACCAGGGCATTTGCTGTTCCCGCTAAGAATAAGAGTATATACGGGATCCTCGCCGCAGATCTTTTCTCAGAGGGCAGGACTTTCACATCGTCCTTCTGCCGGAGTATCACCTTGCCTGTCACGAAGGCGAAAACCGGAAGCAGGACTAATATTATTGCAATAAGCTGTCCTAAAGCATCCATATCTTTGTCCTCCTTTCGGGCGAAAGAACGATTTCAGCGTCAATCCATACGATTCTCCATATCGGTGTATTCACGCATGGGCGAGATAGCCTTGTATGCAGGGCGGATTATCTTGTTGGAGTTGATAAGCTCTTCTATACGGTGGGCTGACCAGCCGGCTATTCTTGAAGTAGCAAACAGGGGAGTGAACAGCTCGTCCGGTATGCCCAGCATACGGTAAACGAAGCCGCTGTAGAAGTCTACGTTGGCACAGACTCCCTTGTAAATACGTCTTTCCTCAGCTATTACATCGGGGGCAAGCTTCTCCACCAGTGAATAAAGTCTGAATTCGTCTTCACGGCCCTTTTCAGAGGAGAGCTTCTCGACAAAGCTCTTGAAAACCTTGGCTCTTGGGTCTGACTGTGAGTATACAGCGTGTCCCATGCCGTAGATAAGGCCTGCCTTATCAAAAGCTTCCTTGTGGAGCAGCTTCCGGAGATAGGACTTGACCTCTTCTTCATCGGTCCAGTTGCCAATGTGTTCCTTCATATCATCGAACATCATAGCCACCTTTATATTGGCTCCGCCGTGCTTGGGACCTTTAAGTGAACCCAGTGCTGCGGCAATAGCGGAATAGGTATCGGTGCCGGAAGAGGACACAACGTGCACGGTGAATGTGGAGTTGTTTCCGCCGCCGTGTTCAGCATGGAGCACCAGTGCAAGGTCGAGGATACGGGCTTCAAGCTCGGTATAGTTCTTATTGGGACGGAGCATATAGAGCAGATTCTCTGAAATGGAGAGCTCCGGGTCGGGGTCGTGGATGAAGAGACTTCCGCCGAAGGTCGAATAGCGGTAAGCCTGATAGCCGTATACTGCCAGTACAGGGAACAGAGTTATGAGCTCTATACACTGCCTGAGCACATTGGGGATAGATATATCATTGGCATTTTCGTCATAGGAATATAATGCAAGAACGCTCTTTGCGAGAGTATTCATCATATTGTCGCTGGGAGCCTTCATTATAACATCACGGTTGAAAGAGGAGGGGAGCTTGCGGAAATCTGCAAGTATCTTCCTGAACTCGGCAAGCTCATGAGCAGAGGGCATAGTGCCGAAGAGGAGCAGGTAAACAGTCTCCTCGAAGCCGAAGCGCTTCTCCTTTATGAAACCGGCGACGATATCCTCAACGTCGATACCACGGTAATAGAGCTTTCCGTCACCGTGATTCGGCATACCCTCTCCGGTATCGAGCACTTTTATGGTGCTGATATTGGTGAGGCCGGCTACAACGCCGTTTCCGTTAATATCTCTGAGACCACGTTTAACGTCGTATTGTGTGTATAGTGTAGGATCGATCTTGTAGCCCTCCATTGAGCGTTCGGCGAGAGCCTTTATTTCTGGTGTGATTTCGGAAAAACCGTACTTCATGATATCGTCATCCCTTTCTTTGATTATTCGCTCTGACAGAAATAAAAAATCCGGAAGCATCAGTGCAGCAGCATACAAAAGGCCGCTTTGAGTGGTCGTATATACATCCGGAAGAATACATATAGTATTAGATAATATAATTATAACCTGTTTCCACAAACTTGTCAAGCTTTTGTACAGATATCGCAGTCAACACAGCTAAAAAAATGTTCAATTATTGTGGATTTTGTAAATTGCTATTGCAAATAAAGGAATTATATGATAATATAATATATGAATATATTCAGGCCGAAGCCGGTGAGGAGTCTTCAGGAGTCCTTGCCGTATAGGGCATTAAGGCTTTCATGAAAGGAGTGTCGGGATTGGACGCAGCGATCTATAAATGTCCGAATTGCAACGCTGATCTGAAATTTGATCCGGTCACACAAAAACTAAGCTGTGAATACTGCCTCAGCAGTTTTACTATAGATGAAATAAAAAAATTATGCGCAGAAACCGAAAACAGTATACCCGATGCGGCTGAAGTACAGCTTCAGCAGGATTTTGAGGAGCATACCAATCTATATCACTGTTCAAGCTGCGGAGCGGATATAATGTGCGATGACAGACAGACTGCGCTCTTCTGTTATTATTGTCACAATCCTGTTATCCTTGCCGGAAAGCTGACAGGTCAGTACAAGCCGGATAAGGTCATCGGCTTCAAGATAAACAGGGATATGGCAGTCGATATGTTCAAAAGATGGGTGCAGAAAAGGATGTTTGTGCCTAAGGATTTCAAATCTGAACAGCAGATAGAAAAGATAACCGGTCTTTATGTGCCTTTCTGGGCGGCTGACTGCGATATAAATGCGGATTTCAGCGCTATCGGCAAAAAGGTCAGAGGCTGGACCAGCGGAGAATATCACTACACCGAGACAAAGGAATTCCGTGTTGTAAGACGGGGCAAGATAGCTGTTGACGGTATCCCTGCTGACGGCGAGAGCAAGATAGATGACCTGCTTATGGAATCTATCGAGCCTTTCGATTATAATGACCTCAAAGACTTCTCCATGTCCTACCTCAGCGGCTTCTTCGCTGATAAGTATGATGTGGATAAAGCCGGAGTCTTCCCAAGGATACGTTCCCGTGCCTCACAGGCCGGTAAAAAGGTAGTGCGTGACAGCATCGGTTCCTATACCTCCCTTAATGTGGCAGTGGAGCAGTATAATATAATGAAGACCGACTGGCAGTATATGATGCTGCCGGTATGGTTCATGAGCTATAAATATAAGGATAAGGTGTATGAGTTCGCCATAAACGGACAGACCGGAAAGCTGGCAGGAACTCCTCCCCTTGATAAGAGGAAACTGAAGCTCACCTGTCTCGGATTAGGGGCGGCTGTTGCTCTGATACTCGGATTTGTGGGAGGTGGATTCTTCTGATGAAAAAATCAGGAAATGCTCTCCTAACTATTGTTCTGTTTTTAGTGGGAATTATCGCAGTATTTGCCGCAGATATCCTGATAGTCAATTCGTTTACCACAAAGAATCTGGCCGCAGGCTTCAGCGGAGATACTTCAGACTCCGGAATTATAGATGAGCGGGGAGTCTTTGACGAAGAGCCCTCCACTATCAATGGCCTTCAGAAGCGTGTCCGCCAGTGTGCAGAAAAAACGGAGATGAATATCCTTATCTATATTGCCGGAGATCCGCACTACGGCTATTCTGACGGCGAGATCGAGGACTTTGATGACAGGCTTTATGACCAGACCTTCGGCGAATATACTGACGGACTTATATATTATATTGACCTCTCGGGACAGTCTCCCGCTCATGATGATATCTCCAGAAGCGGCAGGGCGGCTATGGTCTATTCAGAGGATGACTGCCAGAGTATATTCACTGCTCTCGATAATTACCTGCCTAAGTCCGGAATGAGCTACGGTTCAGAGGATATCAGAGATGCTATCGAGGTGTTCTGCGAGAAGCTGGAACGGTTCCATGATGAATATAAGCCCAGTAATTATAAGTTCTTCCACGATAAGGTGTCAAATCCTTCGGTATATGTGTTCGTCAAGGACGGCGAGACCTATGTCACAAAGGGAAGGGCTCCCGGTGCAAAGCTGATAAGACTCCTTATCGCTGAGCTCATAGGCTTTGTTACAGGACTTGTGACTTATCTTATCGTAAAGATCAGATATAAGTTCAAGAATACTACTAATCCCAGTGTCTATGTTTCAAGGGAAAGATCGGCGCTTACTGAACGCAGTGATACCCTCATAAGAAGCTATGTGACCAAACATAGGATCTCCAGCAACAGCGGCGGAGGCCGAGGCTTCGGCGGCGGAGGCGGAGGTCACGGCGGAAGCCACAGCCACAGCGGACATAGCAGATAAAATTATCCCTCTTTCACATTTGTGAGAGAGGGATTTTTGCCCCGAAGCGTTTCAAGGTGCTTCGGGGCATTTGTATTTTATACGACTGCTAAGATAAATCAGAATAATACCCATACAAAAATAAATGGCGGATCTTTTGCAGGGGCCGCCTTTGGCGGTCCATGAGACACTGATATAGATCGGAATTTCCATTTGTAGGGGCGAACATTGTTCGCCGTGCGGAGCTGCGATGTTCCTGCCGATTTTTCAGAAATACTATGCCATAAAACCTCTATATCAGCGCTGTGTTTTTGTGAGAGCGGCAGGAGGATAATATGTTAAAATATAAAAAAATGTAAAGTGTACTTGACAAATAATGTAAAGCTTGCTATACTAATATTGTAAAGTTAACTTTACCTCCGAGGAGGATGATGATTTGAAAAACAAGATACAGGAGCTTCGCAAAGAAAGAAAGGTCACTCAGCAGGAGCTCGCTGATGCACTTTCTGTCACAAGGCAGACTATAATATCACTTGAAAACGGAAAATACAATGCGTCCCTCACGCTTGCACACAAGGCGGCACAGTTTTTCGGGACCACTATCGAGGAGCTGTTCATTTTCGAGGGCGAGGAGAACATTTAAAGGAGAATGATTATGGAAGAATTCAGAAACAAACTTCAGAAGGATATCAGGTCATACTGGATACTGGCAGGTGTATCAGCCGTTGGAATCGCAGCAATGTTATGCTATGCGATCTTTAGCGGAGACGGTGGATCGGGAATTGATACTACGGTTGTCGTTTTTATTACACTGCTCATCTGTTCACTGATGTTTATCAGGAGAAATAAGATGGCACTTAATGACGAAAACCTTTTCAAGAGCCTTTATGTACGCAATACTGATGAACGCAATAATCAGATAATGATGACTGCTTCAAGGACATCATTCGTTTTGATCGTACTGGGTTTAGCACTGGCGGCAATAGTATTTAACTACATTGACATTACGATCAGCCGTGTACTTTCCTGCTGTATGACTTTTATAATCTTTGTGTATTTAGGTGTTACGGCTTATTACAATAAGAAGATGTAAAGAAACTCCCTGATGCTATAGCAGTGATACTAATATAGAAGTATTATGTGTAATTATCGGTGGAAACCTTTCTGAGGAAAGGTTCTCCCCCGAGCCCCCTTCCAAAGACTTTTGATCCTGATTTTTTTCATATAGGGCGCTCATAAAATAAATGAGCGCTCTATATTTATACAGAGCGCCCTATATGAAAAAAATTAAAACCGGAAGTTTTAGGAAAGGAGTTTGAGGAATAACCCTTTTTCAAAAGGGTTTTCCTCAATAAACACTTATAAACTACTATATAAGCACTGCACTTAAGGCATCAGGGAGTTCTTTTGTGAAGGCATAAACAAAGCTCCCCGATACCGTGAAGTACCGGGGAGCATTTTATATTTCCGTAACTAAACGAAAATCCGTCTGAGCATAATTCACGTTAAAGTGCCGTAAGCGAAAGCAGACTATCCGTTTTTAGAGAGTGAGCGAGCTTGCGAGCGCCAGCGTGAAAGGGTGCAGCGTCACACTGCAAAAATTACTTTTCAGCGAGCTTTGTGAGGTATTCGTAACGATTAGCTGCAGTCTTTTCAGCCTTCTCGAAGAGCTCCTTAGCACGATCAGGGAATGAACGTGTGAGTGCGCTGTAACGAGCCTCGTTCATGATGAATTCCTGGTAGGACTCTGTAGGAGCCTTGGAATCGAGCTGGAATGGGTTCTTGCCCTCAGCGGCCAGACGAGGATCGTAACGGAAGTTATTCCAGTAGCCGCACTTAACAGCCTTTTCCATTTCAGCCTGACAGTTAGTCATACCGCCCTTGATGGAGTGCATCTCACAAGGAGCATAGCCGATGATGAGTGACGGTCCCGGATAAGCCTCAGCTTCCTTGATAGCCTTGAGTGTCTGGTTCATATCAGCACCCATAGCGATCTGTGCAACATAGATGTAGCCGTAGCTCATAGCGATATCAGCAAGGCGCTTCTTAGCGATTGCCTTACCTGCTGCTGCGAACTGTGCTACCTGACCGATGTTAGAGGACTTGGAAGCCTGTCCGCCTGTGTTGGAGTAAACCTCGGTATCGAATACCATGATGTTTACATCTTCGCCTGTAGCGAGAACGTGGTCAAGACCACCGAAACCGATATCATAAGCCCAGCCGTCGCCGCCGAAGATCCATACGGACTTCTTGGAGAGGTAGTTCTTGTTTTCAAGGATATCTGACTTCTTGTCGCACTGGCAGTCACACTTCTCGAGCTCAGCAACGAGTGCAGCTGTTGCAGCTGTATTCTTTGCGCCGTCGTTAACTGTTGCAAGGTATTCATCAGCAGCAGCCTTTACCTCAGCAGATGCCTTGTCGCTTGCAGCGATCTCCTTTACTTCCTCAATGAGTCTTTCACGGATTGCCTTCTGGCCGAGATACATACCGAGACCGTGCTCAGCGTTGTCCTCGAACAGTGAGTTAGCCCATGCAGGACCGTGGCCGTTTGCATCAACAGTGTAAGGTGATGTAGCAGCAGGACCGCCCCAGATTGAAGAACATCCTGTTGCGTTGGAGATGTACATTCTGGAACCGAAGAGCTGTGTGATGAGTCTTGCGTAAGAAGTCTCAGCACAGCCTGCGCATGAACCTGAGAATTCAAGGAGAGGCTTCTTGTACTGGCTGGAGATTACGTTTGCATCTGTTGCAACGTCTGACTTCTCTGTAACCTTAGCAACACAGTAATCGAATACTGCCTGCTGAGGCTCCTGTGACTCTCTTGGAACCATCTTGAGAGACTTTGTCGGGCAGACACCGATACATACGCCGCAGCCCATGCAGTCCATAGCGGAAACAGCGAGAGTGTACTTGTAGTCGCTCTTTACGATCGGCTTAGGAGCGATCTTGATGTTCTCAGGAGCAGCAGCAACTTCAGCATCTGTAAGAGCGAAAGGACGGATTGTTGCGTGAGGACATACGAATGAACACTTGTTACACTTTGCACAAGTATCCTGATTCCACTCGGGAACCATAACAGCAACTCCACGCTTTTCATATGCGGAAGCACCCTGCTCGAATGTACCGTCAACGTGATCTGAGAATGCAGAAACAGGGAGAGTATCACCGAGCATCTTGCCTACAGGGTTCATGATGCCCTCAACCATCTTTACGAGCTTCTCTGGGCCCTCGAGCTTTGCAGGAGCTGCATTATCAACAGCATTTGCCCATTCAGCAGGAACATCTACCTTGACATAAGCATTTGCGCCTGCGTCGATAGCCTTCTCGTTCATCTGAACGATCTCGATACCCTTCTTCATGAACTTCTGAGCCTTCTCCTTCATGTAGCCGATAGCCTCAGCCTCAGGAAGAACCTTTGAAAGTGAGAAGAATGCAGACTGAAGAATTGTGTTTGTACGCTTGCCAAGACCGATCTCCTGTGCAAGGTCTATAGCGTTAACCAGATAGAGCTGGATATTGTTCTTTGCGATATACTGCTTTGTATCAGCTGAGAGGTGCTGGTCGAGCTCCTCAGGCTTCCACTGGCAGTTGATAAGGAATACACCGCCGGGCTTTACATCGTTTACCATCTTGTAGCCCTTGAGGATGTATGACGGGTTGTGACAGGCAACAAAGTCAGCCTTATTTATGTAGTAAGGGCTCTTGATAGGCTTATCACCGAAACGGAGGTGTGAGATAGTGATACCACCGGTCTTCTTTGAGTCATACTGGAAGTATGCCTGAACGTACTTGTCAGTGTGGTCACCGATGATCTTGATGGAGTCCTTGTTAGCACCAACAGTACCGTCACCGCCGAGTCCCCAGAACTTGCACTCGATTGTGCCTTCTGCAGCAGTGTTAGGAGCATCTTCCTCAGCGAGTGAGAGATTTGTTACATCGTCAACGATACCGAGTGTGAACTGGGGCTTAGGATCAGCCTTTGCGAGCTCTGCATAAACAGCAAATACAGATGCAGGAGGAGTATCCTTGGAACCGAGTCCGTAACGACCGCCGATTACCTTGATACCGTTTCTGCCTGTAGTATTAAGAGCAGCTACTACATCGAGGTAGAGAGGCTCACCGAGAGAGCCGGGCTCCTTGGTTCTGTCGAGTACAGCGATTGTCTTTACAGTTGCAGGGATTGCCTCAACGAGCTTTTCAGCTGAGAAAGGACGGAACAGACGAACCTTAACGATACCGACCTTCTCACCCTTCTTGTTCAGGTAGTCGATAACTTCCTCTGCAACGTCGCAGATCGAACCCATAGCAACGATAACACGATCTGCATCAGGAGCACCATAGTAATTGAAGAGCTTGTAATCAGTACCGAGCTTTTCATTTACCTTGCCCATGTACTCTTCAACGATTCCGGGAACAGCGTTGTAGTAAGAGTTGCAAGCCTCACGGTGCTGGAAGAAGATATCTCCGTTCTCGTGAGAACCACGCATTGTCGGGTTTTCAGGATTAAGAGCACGGTCACGGAATGCCTTGACAGCATCCATATCGCACATTTCCTTCAGATCCTCGTAATCCCATGTTTCGATCTTCTGGATCTCGTGAGATGTACGGAAACCATCGAAGAAG
>DFHF01000069.1:11320-20070 GCA_002371825.1 Ruminococcus flavefaciens
GAAACCATCGAAGAAGTTGATGAAAGGAACACGGCTCTTGATAGAAGCAAGATGAGCAACAGCAGCGAGATCCATAACTTCCTGAGGATTTGTCTCAGCGAGCATTGCAAAACCGGTCTGACGACAAGCGTAAACGTCAGAGTGGTCACCGAAAATATTCAGTGCGTGAGAAGCAACACAACGTGCAGAAACATGGAATACGCAAGGAAGCAGCTCACCGGCAATCTTGTACATATTCGGGATCATGAGAAGAAGACCCTGAGAAGCTGTATAGGTTGTAGTAAGAGCACCAGCGTTCAGTGAACCGTGAACAGTACCTGCTGCACCAGCCTCAGACTGCATCTCCTCAACCTTAACGGTTGTTCCGAAAATGTTCTTGACACCCTGAGCTGACCACTGATCTACATAGTCTGCCATCGGGCTGGAAGGTGTGATCGGATAAATACCGGCAACTTCCGTGAAGGCGTATGAAACATATGCAGCGGCATTGTTACCGTCCATAGTTTTCATTTTTCTTTTGATAGCCATAGGAATGACCTCCTGAAAATAGATTTAAGGGGTTATAGAATGGTTGTTTGTTAAAGAGTTAACCATGTATAACTACTTCTGATATTATAACACAAATAAGAACTTTTGTAAACACCTTTTTTTTAAATATTAATCTGTTTTTGTCATAGAAATCCACAGCGTATTTTTAGCAAAATTGCCAAAAAGCCGTTTATCCGCACTATTTCGGGAAAAATAATTATCAAAATAACAGTATGATAACAACCTTTGCCAGCAAATGTACATAATGTGATATTACGGTTCGTATAATTTGTGAAAAGTGACGGAAATCAAGTCCGGAATGAAAAAAAATCGGGATTTCACTTGACGTGCCCCCGAAAATCATGTATAATAACTGTAGTGTTAAATAATCTTTAATTATTAACACTCGTTTTGTTGTCTCCTTTCTTTTGTTCTACACATATTTATTTTAATTTTTCTGTGTGAAAGCAGGGCATATGCCCTGCTTATTTTTTTGCATATGCGGCAGGCTCTACATTATTAAATAGTATATTATACCGTATAGAACAGATGCGGCGCTGCCGTAGAGTATTACCGGTCCGGCGATAGTGAATATCTTTGTGCCTACTCCGAGTATGAAGCCTTCGGACCTTGCCTCTATTGCCGCAGAGCTTATGGCGTTGGAGAAGCCGGTTATGGGGACGAGAGTTCCTGCGCCGGCGAATTTAGCAAGTCTGCCGTAGAGTCCGGGGCCTGTGAGCAGGGAGGAAGATACGATGAGTATAACAGACGTCCACAGAGCCGCAGAGCTGTGGCTGATACCGTAGCCTTCAAGTGCGGAGAGTATCAGCTGCCCGATAACGCAGATGCTTCCTCCTGTGACGAATGCGGCAGGCACGTTGACCCGTGAGTTGGACTTCGGCGAGGCCCGGCGGGTCATATCGCTGTATAATTCAGGGGATATGTTCATGGCAAAAACTCCTTTCAGGGGTAGTATTGCCTTTTCTTTGGAAAATATGCAAAAAGGGACACCAACAGGCCTGATGCCTTCGGTGTCCCTTGCTTTTTTATTGACTTTCAGACTTGTATGCAGCTTACATAGTCACAACAAAGCAGATACTGCTGCCCTCGTTGTTTTCGACGTGTACCTTGAATTTGTGTTTGTCGATTATGGATTTTGCTATTGCAAGACCAAGACCGTAGCCTCCGGTCGCACGGTTTCTGGACTCATCGCTGCGGAAGAATCTCTCGAATATCTTGTCCTTGTCCTCTTCCTTGATACCCTGACCGGTGTTGAATACTGAGAATACCTTCTTGTCACCGAGTCTTTCAAGTGTGACCTTTACTGTTCCGCCGTCCTTGGAGTATTTCAGGGCATTGTCGATGAATATTGCAGCCATCTGCTTGATATGCTTTTCGCTTCCGCTGATGGAAATGCCGTCCTCGACCTGGACAACAAAGTTCTTGTTGTTTTCAAAGGCCTGACACTCAAAGGGCAGGGCAGTATTGATTATAGCCTTGCTGAGGTCGAATTCAGTGACGATAAAGTCTGTAGAGGTGTTGTTTTCGAGTCTGGTAAGATTCAGAAGGTCGTTTACCAGGATATTCATTCTCTCGGTCTGGGACTTGATGTAGGTGAGCCACTTGTTTTCGCCTATTTCTCCTGCCAGAACGTCTGCATTGGCTGAGATGACTGTTACAGGAGTTTTCAGCTCGTGGCTTGCGTCAGAGACGAATTGCTTCTGCTTCTCGAAAGCAGACTTGAGAGGCTTGATTATCTGACGGCTGAGGAAATATGCAGCCGCAGTCAGAGCCAGGAAGGAGAGTGCTCCTATTGTGATAGTAGTACGGTACAGCTTGTTGAGCATATCCAGCTCGGCGCTTTTGTCGGTGAACACCAGAAGGGTTCCGTTGTCCTTATCCTGACGGTAGAACTGGAAATTATTGAGTGTACCTGTGTCACTGCCGGAATCGAGTATCTTGTTGATATACTTCTGGGCAGTATCCTCTGTGAGTTCGTCGTTGTTTCTTGAAGCAAGGAAATTTCCGGATGTATCGGCCATAACGATGAAGAAATCGATGGAGCCGAGTGACTTCGGCACCTGTTCAGCGCCGGCACGTTTCGGGAAATTGCGCTTGACACCGGAATCCTTGACGTTATTGCCTGCGGATGTGTTTGCAAGGGAGGCTATTGAGCCGTTCCCGTTTCCATTGAGTGAACCGATACCTGTATCTTCTGCGGAAGCTGCCTCTGTGCTTTCTTCGGCATCATCGGTATCGGGAGCTTCGTCAGTGGATATATCGGGCTGAATTTCCTTACTTTCCGGTTCCGCTTCGGGCTTCGGAGCCTGATACGGGAAGTTCCACTGCTGCTCGTTCTTTTTATCGTCGCCTTTATTTTGGCCGTTCGGGTCTCCCCAATACGGATTATAGGGCTGTCCCCAGCCCCATCCCCAACCCCAGCCCCAGCCATTCCAGTAGGGGTCTCCGTACCACTGAGGGTACTGCGGTGATGATGGAGTTTTATCATTCTCATTTGGCTCTATGCGTTCTTCCTCGGAGTGCTTGTCACTGTTTTTGTCCTTTGGAGGAGCGGATGGTGATGTAGAAGAAGGCTGCTGTGTAACAGGCTCCTGAGGCTTGGGCGTCTCTGTTTTAGGAGCTTCTGTTTCCGGCTGAGCAGCCGGTTCTGTTTCGATGATCTCGGGCTCTGAATAGGGAGTTTCCTCTTCAAATGTCTCTTCTTCGACAGGAGCCTCTGTATCTGCTTCGGTGGTAATGTCTGCGGTAGTAGTTGTTGAGCTGGTTGTAACAGTTGTGGTTTCTGTTACGGCTTCTGTTGTTGTGACCGGAGGACCGTCATTGCCTGGTTCGCCCTCGGGCTTTGAGGGAGGCGGATCCTCGATCATATGGTCATCGGGCTCGAACTTGTCCGGAGGCAGGTAGTTGAAGTCGGAAACGGTATCGTCGTATTCTACTCCTGCGGCGATCTGCTTAAGAACAGTTCTTGACTGCCTTTCCATGACCATTTTCATAATGATATTTACGGAGCCGAGAACGGCAATGAACAGAGCAAGAAGAATTGCGGTGATTATGCCGAACAGCTTCATATGGGCTTTCCTGAACATATAGCCGGCACCTCCTTATTCCAGCGAATAACCTATGCCTCGGGCAGTTTTTATCTGCACAGGAGCGGATATCACTGACAGCTTCTTTCTCAGGAATGATATGTATACCTCGATATTATTGTACTCAACATCGCTCTCGTAGCCCCAGATCTTTTCGATTATCCTTTCCTTCGGGAGTATCTGGTGGGGGTTGGAGATGAGCAGCTCCATTATCTGGTATTCCTTCAGGCTGAGCTTTACATCGTTTCCCTCCCAGATGACTGAGCAGGTGTTCTTGTTGAGCTCAAGGCCGTTGTAGTCCAGCTTGTTCTCGTCGATTATCTCGCCCTTGCGTCTTGTAAGGGCACGGACTCTTGCCAGAAGCTCGCCTGTGACAAATGGCTTTGTAAGGTAATCGTCTGCGCCGCTGTCGAGACCGTTTATCTTATCCTCGATCTCGCTCTTTGCAGTCAGGAGCAGGACTGGTGTGGATATTTTTTCTTTTCTGAGCTTTTTCAGTACCTCGAAGCCGTTCATTCCCGGCAGCATTATATCGAGGATTATACATTCATAAACGCCGCTCATAGCGTTGTCAAGACCGTCTATACCGTCATAGGAAGTATCGACGGTGTACATATTTCTTCTGAGTATCTCGCTGAGGGCATCAGCGAGCTGTATCTCATCCTCAACAACAAGTATTCTCATATAGTGACCTTCCTTCATGATATGGCAGCTTTCCGGACAGCGGGAAAAGCATATGCGGATCAGCTTATAAATATCTATTATATATTATACCACAAAAGATTGAAATAAGCTTAAAATAGTATATTGTTTAATCAATTGATTAGGAAAAAATCGCTCCTGCTTTTTGTGCATTTCAACAGTTTTCTTTGAAACGCCACAACAAATATTGACTATGTGTTGAGTTTGTGTTAAAATTAACTGGTACAGAGAATACTAAGTATGCATACTTCGACGCATACTACCGGGAGGGACAGATCTATGCTATCGCCGTCAGAACGCAGAAAAAACAATTTCGGTAAGTCGCTGCTGCCGTCATTCGGTGCGGAGATGAGGAAATATGAGGAGATATATCAATTATATATCAGCGAAGGCTATACCAAGGAGCTGTGTGAGCTGTATGCAGATACTTTCGTTAACGATGTGAAAAAGCCTGCGCCGGAGGATATCATCCAGCTGGCTAAGCTGTATGACAGGATGCACGAAAATAAGACAGCTGATTTCTATCTCCAGATGCTTGAGAACAGAAAGCTCAGCGGTGATGACAAGTACTATTACTGCATAGAAATGCTGAAGACCCAGAGTAAACTGGGCAGGTGGCGTGATGCTGAGGACTTCAGAACGGAGAATATCAATTTCCTTCAGAATTATTCTCAGAAGAAATCCATCCAGCAGCAGGCGGATCTGTATATTGCTCTTGCGCTTACTGACTGTGCTGCAAAGCATTACAAGGAGGCCGGCAAGCTTATGAGCTTCGGCTATAAGCCCCAGGGCAAGAACGATACAAAGCTGCTTGAGATCATGCTGACAGCTGTGTACATCTATGCAAAAAGCGGGGATATTCACGGAGCAGCAGCAGCGGCCGACGGTGCAAGGACATACCTTAAGATGTTCAGCGAGTTCGAGTTCAGCTGGAGCAAGAAGTACTATGAAAAATGTATAGATGAAGCTGCTGAAGGAATAATTTAATTAAAAAGAGGAGCCGCAAGGCTCCTTTTTGCTGTGATAAGATTGTGATAAAATATTGAAAATTCAAAATTATTTCATGAATTCGTGAAAAATAAATTCGTTCACTCAAATAATTAAAGTTTGATGAGAAGCTTAAAAAAGCCGAATATTTCACATTTGGTAAAGTTAAATATTAAATATACGATTGGTATACCGAGGCTTTTTGCCTGTATCAAGTAAAAAATGAGAGTTTTGTACCGGAACTGGTACAGCTGAATTATACTGAAAATTAATAAAAACGGTCTGCAAAATAAATTATAAAAACTATTTATATATTCACATTATATTAATATAAATCAATGTATTATTAATAGCAACATAGTGATAAAATCGAGCAATATTTTCAATTGATTCTCTTGCTGCTTTGCTTTATAATACAATTGTTGGATGCAGAATACACCGATATATCGGGGTTCTCACCAACAGCATAATTACATTCAGATGCATTTTTTGTGTCCTGTAAGATCGGCAGATATGATCACGTTTTTTAGCCTGTCCGGTTTAAACTCCGCCGGATCGATAGTACTAATTAATCGCAATATACTATGATGCAATTTTAAGCTGCTATTGAACATTAATGCCTATAATATGTTTAATCGCCTAAAAGCAGCTCGGATCTATTCATACATGACTACAATCGTTCCACGATGGCAAAAGGATCATAAGGCACTGCGGAATTTTGTGCCAGCCGATAGGTGAAGGCGTATAGAGGGTGCGCTTTCACACCAACTGAATAGCGTCCTTGATCGGCTATTGAGAGGGTGCCGATGAAGGGCGTTATTTTTCTGCGAGACCCGCAGGGGAGTTTTATGTGTTAAGCAATACCCAATAATGTTCTATACTTTAAAAAAGGGACGTCCGGAAGGACGTCCCTTTTTTGCTTACTTGCTGCTCTTGAGCTTTCTGAGGGTGTAGCCCTCGTTAACTTTCATTACTCCACGGTCGATCGCAAGAGCGTAGTCCGGTACATCACGGGTAACGGTTGTTCCGGCAGCAGTGTATACTGCCTTACCCAGCTTGACCGGTGCAATGAGATTGGTGTTGCATCCGATAAAGCAGTTGTCACCGATAACACAGCGGCTCTTGGAAATTCCGTCGTAGTTTACGGTAACTGTTCCGCAGCCGATATTTACCTTCTTGCCGATGTCACTGTCGCCGATATATGCCAGATGAGCGATAGCAGTCTTCTCGCCGATGGTAGAGTTCTTGATCTCAACGAAGTCTCCGATGTGAACTCCTGTCTTGATGTGGCTGTCGGGACGGATATGTACATAAGGACCTACAGTAACTCCGCTCTCGATAACTGAATCGTAGGCCTGTGAAGCATTGAGTACAACATTGTCCCCGATAGTGCAGTGATCTGCAAGGGCGTTTGGTCCGATCACACAATTACTGCCGATCTTGGTGCCCTTTCTGAGGATAGTGTTGGGCTGGATCTGAGTGCCGGCACCTATCTCCACGCTGCGCTCGATAACTACTCCGTCTGTGCAGACGAATTCGACACCGTTTTCAAGGTGCTTCTCGATCACTGCTCTGCGGGCTATATCGTTGAGCTCCAGCAGGTCTTTTCTGTTGTTTGCGCCGAGAATGAGCTCCGGATTGGCAGACTTGAAAGCTCCTGCCTTCTTTCCTTCGCTGAGAGCTATAAATATAGTATCTGTAAGGTAGTATTCCTTCTGAACGTTGTCGTTATTGAGCTTGCCGAGAAGGTCGATAAGGTCAGCTGTCCTGAACCAGTAAGCGCCGGAGTTTACCTCTTTGATACTGAGCTGTTCCTTGCTTGCGTCCTTCTGCTCAACGATACCGCTGATTCCGGAAGCTGTACGGAGAATACGTCCGTATCCGGTAGGATCGTCCAGCTCTGAGGTTATTACTGTAGCAGCATTGCCCTGCTGTTTGTGATATTCGAGTGCCTCACCAATAGTTTCAGCGTCGATGAAAGGTGCATCTCCGCAGAGTACGAGAGTGTTTCCGTCGGTATCCTCCTCCATGAAGGGGATAGCCTGCATTACTGCATGGCCTGTGCCGAGACGTTCAGCCTGAAGAACAGTCTTGTATCTGCCGTTCAGGTACTCGTCGATCATTTCTCCCATGAAGCCTTTGACTACGCATATATCTGAGACACCTGCGCTTTCGCAGGCTGCGATCACCCATTCAAGCATGGGGTCACCCAGTACCTTGAAGAGGGGCTTCGGCATATCAGCTTTCATGCGCTTGCCCTGTCCGCCTGCTAAGATTATTGCTTTGTTCATTTTCTATTCCTCCTGATATTAATTACATTTGCTTTTTTATGTGTGCTCTTCAACTATTTTCCACACTTCGTTTCCGAAGTTTATGGCTGCCAGGTTATATGTATGAGTTGTATTGACGCTTTCTGTGCCTGTTTTGGCTGTAGCGCTGAACGAATAACCTTCGGTTATTCTTGGCGGAAGTCCGCTGGTACTAAGAGAATGAGCAAGATCACTTATGTGTGTTTCGATGTCCCTGATCTCGCTATCAGAAAGTTTTTCACCTATTTCTATATCCAGACTGAGTATTGAAAGTTCGACTTCATCCAATCCGACACCTTTATAATGCGAGATGAATTGTTCGGAAAAATCTTCGTAAACGGAAGTGCTTTTATACTCTCTTGATAAATTTGCTGGAAAAATACTGTCTACATAAGCTTTAGGGTCACAATCCAGATGAGCTTTGATATATCGGTTTGCGGCAAAATATACCCCTTCATATATTCTTATAAAATTCTGAACTTCTTCATCGCTTATTCCGTCTTTGAGTTTATAGCCGCCCTCCAGAGAATAATCATAGAACTTTTCCATTGAAGCGGAAAGTGAGGCTGCTTTGGCATTTGCCTTGATTATGAGTATCTCGTCAGATTCAAATGGTCCGATAAATTCAAACTCATCTGGTTGGGATTCGTTTTCCGTGGAGGATTCGATTTGGATTTCCGATGAGGAGCTGCTTTCCTTACTGCCACAAGAAAATGCAGAGCAGGCTGAAAGACTGAGTACAGCAGCATATAGTGCTATTTTTTTCATATTTGAATTTTTCCCTTTAATAAAATATATCATGCGTGACAAGATAGTACTTGTCTCTTATATTTTTACATACTTTAACAATAAATTCAATAGTTTTTTTGTAAGTTTATATTTCGTCCAATATTTTTGTATAAAATGCGAAAATATCAACACTTAAATTTTTTCAGATTCTATATGGTAATTCTTAGTGAATTGTGTTATAATAGTAAGTAACTGGAATGGGGATACTCTGTCCTCATTCGGTAATGTTTAAAACTGGAGGTATATACCAATGGCAAACAAATATTGCTACCTTTTCTCTGAAGGTAATGCTAACATGAGAGAGCTTCTCGGCGGTAAGGGTGCAAAC
>DFHF01000058.1 GCA_002371825.1 Ruminococcus flavefaciens
TAAACCGCCCATAACAAGGCGGTTTTCTTATACCCATTTGAAGGAGGTGAGAAAATGGAGAGCGCTGACAGAATAGAGATCACATTCAAGAGCGGTGAAACTATCTCCTACGGTAAGGGGGAATGGGACGACTACGCTTATGACGGCAAAGCAATCATCGTCAAGCAGAAGGGCGCATGGATAGGCATATACAATTTCGATGATGTATTCTGCGTCGAACTCAAAGAACACTGAGCATTTGCTAAGGACACAAATGTCCCTCGCAAGTGCTATTTTTATACCCTGACGGAGGTGAGATATGGCAAAGCCAAATTTACGTCCTGACCACAACGGTACGCAGAGGGCACAGTTTGAATCAAACAAAAAGAAGATCTATGCGACACAGCGAGTGTGCGGCATCTGCGGAAAGCCTGTTGACTTTGGCTTCAAGTTTCCGCATCCTCTGAGTCCGACCATAGATCACATTATTCCAGTCGCTAAGGGCGGACATCCTTCCGATCTGAGCAACTTACAGCTTGCTCATTTCACCTGCAATCGGCAGAAGTCCGACAAGATCAAGCCGGGGCAGGATTTCTCCGCCGGCAATGAGCTGATTTCAAATCGGCTGCTGCCGCTGACATTTGACTGGAAAAATATCTGAGCCTTTGAGCCTTAATTGAAAGGAGTTGTCTGAATGACCGAGACACGGCTTGGAAGGCAGACTCCTACAATTATGGTAGTTCTGCCTTATTTCGCATCCCTCGGAGCCGAGGCGGTAGAGATCTATAACAGGTCGAAACGTAAAGCACAGCCGTGGCAGGAGCTGATGCTTGAAGACATAATGGCTGTCGATGAAAACGGCTTATGGAAGCACATCAAGTTCGGGTGGTCTATACCACGTCGAAACGGTAAGTCCGAGATACTTATCATGCGTGCTATCTGGGGTGTTACTCACGGCAGACGTGTGCTGTATACAGCTCACAGAACTACGACCTCCAGCAACGCATGGAGCAAATGCTGTGACCGTCTCTCTGAGGCAGGATATCAGGAGGGGGTTGATTATAAGACAACAAAAAAATACGGTCTTGAGACTATCGAATGGCTTGACGGCAGCGGTGCTGTTATCAATTTCCGAACAAGATCAAGCAAGGGCGGACTTGGTGAAGGATATGACGATCTTATCATTGACGAGGCTCAGGAGTATACATCTGATCAGGAAAGTGCTCTGAAGTATGTTGTGACTGACAGCAAGAACCCTCAGACACTTATGTGCGGAACTCCGCCGACGACAGTATCATCCGGCACAGTGTTCCTCAACTATCGCAAGAACACTCTGAACGGCAAGAATGAAAATGCAGGCTGGGCTGAATGGTCTGTTCCTAAGCTGACAGACGCACACGATCCTGAATTGTGGTATGAGACAAATCCTTCTCTGGGCTATATCCTCAGCGAGAGAACTATCAAAGATGAGTTGGGCGACGATCAGGTGGATGACAACATCCAGCGCTTAGGACTATGGCTTACATACAGTCAGAAATCAGCTATAAGCCGCAGGGAATGGGACGAGTACAAGATCGAAAAGCCGGAGCTGAAAACTCCGGCAAAGCTGTATTATGGTGTTAAATATGCGAAATCGACGGCCAATGTCTCGCTTTCTGTAGCTGTAAAAACAGCTGACGGCAGGGTATTTGTCGAAGCTGTGGATTGCAGATCTGCAAGGGACGGGAACAGCTGGATAATAGATTATCTCAGGAACGCTCATGCAGTACAGGTCGCTGTTGACGGAGCAGGAAATCAGGAAATACTTGTCAAGGAGATGAAGGACGCTGGTGTGAAGTGCAAGGCTGTGCTGCCGAAGGTATCTGATATCATAGAGGCGAATACACTGTTCGAGAAGAAGCTCTTTGAAGGGAGCATATGTCACTCTGGACAGCCTTCTCTCACTCAGGCTGCATCGAATTCCGAGCATAGAGCTATTGGCAATGCGGGCGGATTCGGATATGTCTCGCTGCTTGAAGGTGCTGAGATAACGCTCCTGGAATCGGTATCGCTTGCACACTGGTTGTGTTCTGCGGCGAAAGAAGTAAAAAAACAGAAAGTTTTCTATTAGGAGGAATTATGGATAAGGAAACGCTTGAAAAGATCAACAAATTCACTCGCAGAGAATTCAAAGAGGATGAGATCTATTCATTCCCTGTTACTCTGTGTGATAATGATATAGACCGTGATTGTGAGCGCTTTTCTGATGAGGCGCTCATTTCTATGAGTAAGCTGTTTATTGGCAAATCCGGTATTTTTGACCATGATCCAAGAAGCAGCAATCAGACGGCTCGTATTTATGACACTGAGGTCGTGACTGATCCTCAGAGGCTTACTAAGGACAGGCGGCAGTATAAGTACCTTAAGGCACAAGCATATATGATACGCACAAATGATAACAAGTCGCTTATAGAAGAGATCGAGGGTGGCATCAAGAAGGAAGTCAGTGTCAGCTGTTCCGCCCTCAAGAGGATCTGCTCTATATGCGGTAGTGATAAAACAAAATCCCCTTGCGAGCACATGAAGGGGCATGACTACGGCAGCGGAGAATGTCATATCATACTTGATGATATCACCGATGCTTATGAATGGAGCTTTGTTGCTGTTCCGGCACAGACTAATGCTGGAGTTACAAAGAAATACAACCCTGAAAAGGAGGAAAAATCAATGGAATTTACACCGATCAACACTCAGGCAGAGTTTGATGCTGCTGTTAAGGCAAGAGTTGATGCTGCTGTTGAAGAAGCTAAGAAAAGCTTCGAGGGCTGGCTCTCTCCTGAGGACACCGCCAAACTCACAAAAGAGCGTGACGATCTCACTGCCTCGAACAAGGCTTATGCGATCTCAGCCATGAAGATGAAGGCAGCTAATGAGAAGGGCATCCCTCTTGAACTGGCTGATAAGCTCTCAGGTGAGACCGAGGACGAGATCAGCAAGGACGCTGAGAGCTTCGCTAAGTATTTCAGTGCTCCTAAGTATAAGGCAACACCGAAATACTCAGGGGAGAGCGGACAGGCTGATTCTATGACAGCCGCACAGCTCGAACTGCTGCACAGTATCAACATCAACAACTAAAAGGAGGAATAATCACTATGGGTACTAAATCAAATTCAGGAACACTTTTCAAGCCCGAGCTTGTTACAGATCTTTTCAACAAGGTAAAGGGCAGATCAACACTTGCCAAGCTCTGTGGCGGTGATCCTATGCCGTTCGCCGGCATAGACGTAATGACATTCTCTATGGACGGAGAAGCTGCTATCGTCGGTGAGGGTGCTCAGAAGCCTGCTGGTGATGCTGCCACAGGATCTGTTACTATCAAGCCTATCAAGTTCGTATATCAGCACAGAGTAACTGACGAATTCCTCAGGATGACTGAAGAAAAGCAGCTTCCTATCCTTCGGGCATTCAACGAAGGCTTTGCTAAGAAGATCGCCAGAGGCTTTGATATAGCTGCATTCCACGGAGTGAATCCCGCTACAAATACTGCATCAACTATCGTTGGCACTAATTGCTTTGATTCTGCGGTCACAACAACTGTTACATATAATTCATCAGCCCCTGATGATAATGTTGACAGCGCAGTCGCACCTATTCAGGCAGCTGAGAATGATGTTACCGGTATCGCTATGGCTCCGGCTTTCGGCACTGCTCTTGGTGCAATGAAAATGGCTGATTCTCATGCTTCGATGTATCCTGAATTCCGCTACGGCGCTAATCCTGGTAACTTCGGCGGTATGCCTGCTGATATCAATAGTACTGTCTCCTTCGGCAACAGCCTTGATCGTGCTATTGTCGGCGACTTTGCAAATGCTTTCCGCTGGGGATATGCACAGCAGGTTACATTTGAGACTATCCCTTATGGTGATCCTGACGGACAGGGCGATCTTAAGAGAAGCAACGAGATCGTGCTCAGAGCTGAGTGCTATGTAGGATGGGGCATCCTCGATGCTGCTTCGTTCGCTCGTATTGTAGCATCCTCAACATGATCTATCGTCATAAGCAGACTGGCAGGGTGATTGAAATAGTCTCCGAGCTGATCTCCCCCGATTGGGAGGAGATCACTCCTGCCAATAAGGTAAAAGAGGAGGCTGATGATAATGGAAACAGCTTATGCAAGCGTAAGCGACATAGAAGCTCTGGGGATAAGCCTGACAGCGGCACAGCATGATGCGGCAGAGATCCTGCTTGACACTGCATCATCGAAACTGAGGCTTGCAGCCAAAAAGAGCGGCAAAGATCTGGATAAAATGATCTCTGATGATCCGGACTATGGAATCGCTGTAAAAGGCATCGTGATCCAGGCAGTGACAAGAGCACTTAACTCGATCACAGACAGCTCACCCGCACTTTCTCAGGGTTCTGAGACAAACGGCAGCTACAGCATTTCGATGACTTATCTTAATGCAGGGCAGTCACTGTACTATCTGCGGAACGAGCTGAAGGAGCTTGGCCTCAGAAGGCAGACATACGGAGCACTTGATCTATACAATTCAGGAGAGTGATACGATGTTTACTAATAGATCGGGCTGCACTATCTATGAAAAGACAGTGCAGAACAGAGCACCTACATACATACGGCATGAGGTTGGAGCTGTTTACTGGGAGGAGACACTGATAGAGGGGGACGGCAAAGACCGCTCTCCTCGTAATGATGTTCTTATCAACATCCCGGAAGCATCCTCCGACTATATGCCGAAGACTGATGACAGGATATGTCCGGAAATCATTCCGGATCTTACTCCACCGTCAGGAGCTCTGACGATATATTCCGCCAGTGACCGCAGATATGGTTCAAGCCGTGTACGGCATATTGAACTGAAAGCAAGGTGATGTCATGATAGAATTCAATGGATTGCAGATGAATCCGGATTTTACTGTGAAATCGGAAAATCAGTTCAGGCAGGCTCAGAACTATGTTGATAAAGAAGTCATCAGGAGGCTTGAAGACTACACACCGATATCAATGGATAAGGGCTACAACAGACGTTTGAAAAAGGTAATACCATTTACCGGAAAAGGCAAGATGAGTAAATCTCACAAAGTAGAAAGTCCAGGTGTTATCATCAACACAGAGCCTACAGCTCGCAAAGAATACTATACGAATAAGGGCTCTTCCGGAAAAAATCGTGGTAAATTCTGGCTTGAAAGAATGAAAGCTGACCACAAGGAGGATATACTGAAAGGAATCAAGAAATGAAGCCGTTGATAGATTGCATTCGTGATTTTATAATGACATATCCTGAACTGAAAGACGGCGGTCTGATGATAGACTATCTTGGCGATAAGCCGGTGGAATATGCCATAGAGGCAGTGCCATGTGATCCTGTGTATAGGAAATACACAGACGGCGGCTGCATGAAACAGTTCCTTTTTACATTTGCGAGCCGTGAGGTGTTTGCAGCAGATGTAAGCTGCTGCACTGATAATCTTGCATTTTATGAAGAGTTTGAACGGTGGATAACTGGTAAGAACAATTCAGATGACCTGCCCGATCTTGATGGCAGAGAACCTGTGAGTATTGAGGTGCTTACAGGAGGATATGCTTTTTCTGCTGACGGTAATACTGCTCGTTATCAGATTCAGCTGAGATTACTATATGAGGAGGAATGATCTATGTCCGGAATAGTAGCCAGACATAAGAAAGTGGCTTTTTTTGGAGTTGTGACAACAAGTGGCGGAGAAAGCACCGAGACATTCACAAGAATGCCTAAGTTTACGCAGCTCACAACAAATAAGAACCCTATGGAGTACAGCCGTCAGTATGTTGACGAGCCGTTCCAGGAGACTGATGTAGTAGGCTATTCGCCGTCTATATCTTACGCATTCGACAGACATCGCAACAATGTCGTTCAGGACGATATCGTCAAGATACACGATGAGGAGCTCATTGGTGACGATGCGGTGAGAAATATCATCGTTGTAGATACTGATACAGGAGAGGCCGTCAAGCGTCCATATGCTGTTGTCCCGTCTACTGAGGGTGATAATATCAATATTATGACGTATTCGGGCACATTCAGATGCCGTGGAGAGCAGATAATAGGTACAGCATCAAGCTCTGATGACTGGAAGACCTGTACATTCACAGAAGCCACATAGACGGCCGGAGAAGCGCCGGAGGAGAACTCCGGCGGCGACTCCAAAGAACGAAACACCGAAGAGGAAACTCAGTAATTTATAAGGAGATGAGCCTATGAGCCATAAGATATGGGAAATAAACGGACTGAGCTTAGAGCTTGACTTACAGGACGCCGATGTGAACGAGCGCTGTGAGCAGGCTTTCGAGGCAATGGAAAAGCATGAAAAGGAACTTCCGAAAGACGGAAAGAATTCCGAACGCATCCGAAACTACTGTCAGCTTTTTAAGGACCTGTTTGATGATATATTCGGCAGAGGCACAGGTGAGAAGCTTTTTGAAGGGCAGCCGACAAATGTTGATGTTTATGAAGGAATTTATTTCAAGTTCCTTGACTTTGTATCAGTGCAGAGAGTCGGGATAGCTAAAGAGAAATCAGAAAGGCTTTCAAAGTACAAGCCTGTCAATCGTCAGCAGCGCAGGGCAGCTGCAAAGAAAAAATGATAAACGCATTGTATGAGCCATTCCCGGAAACTATCGAAGCTGACGGTACAGAATACAGTATCATCACCGACTTTCGGGAATGGTTCCGCTTTGCAGATATGCTGGCAGATACTGATCTGACAGCAGAGGAAAAGATCGTCATAGCTGTACAGTGGCTGAAAACTCCGCCGGAACAAATCACCGAAGAGCTTATCACAGCACTGATGTCATTCTACAGGGCCATAGCTCTGGAACCGGATCCGCTGGAAGAATATGAAGATGCTCGTTCTGAGGAACCTCACAGGCCGCCGGTTTTCAGCTATAAGTATGATGCAAAGTATATCATAGGGGATTTCCGTAGGTTCTATGGAATAGATCTCCTGACAGCCAAAATGCACTGGTGGGAGTTTCGCTGCTTAATGGCAGCGCTTCCTGATGATTCGGTATGTCAGAAAAGGATAGCATATCGCTCTGCCGATATAAGCAAGATAAAAGACGATGCAGAAAGGCATCGTATAATGGAAATACAGCGCCGTATCGCTATCCCCTACGAGATGACCGATGATGAGATAAGTGCTGTTTTTGAGGTTTAAAATGAAAAAAATACCTATTCCGGAAACGGAAAGAAAATGGCTCCGCTGTCCATACTGCGGAGCTAAAACTATATTATACAGCAATACCGCAGAATGCTCCGGTGTATACGTCATGTGTACAAGGAACTGCAAACGAGTATTTGAAGCAAAAATCGAAAACGGAAAACAAGTGCAATGAGCCTATGAGCCGCACGATCCATAAGGAGGGATCAGTGTGGCTTTTGACGGTACACTAAAATTTGATACAGCGATAGATCAGACCGGATTCAAGGCTGGAATAAGTGAGCTTGGTTCTCTTGCAAAGAAGGGCATGGAGGTAGTGGCTGCGGCGACTGCTGCTGCGTCCGGAGCTGTTGCAGTACTTGGTAAGCAGGCAATATCAGCCTATGCAGACTATGAGCAGCTGACAGGCGGTGTTGAAACACTTTTCAAGAACTCAGCAGGCATCGTCATGGGATATGCTGAGAATGCATACAAGACTGCCGGGCTTAGTGCGAACGAGTACATGGAGACCGTTACAGGCTTCTCGGCGGCTCTTATATCGTCGCTTGGCGGTGATACTCTTAAAGCATCGAAGATAGCTGATATGGCTATCACAGACATGGCGGATAACGCTAATAAAATGGGCTCCACAATGGAGAGCATCCAGAACGCTTATCAGGGATTTGCAAAGCAGAACTATACCATGCTTGATAATCTTAAGCTTGGTTATGGCGGTACGAAATCCGAAATGGAAAGGCTTCTTGCAGATGCGGAAGCAATATCAGGTATACACTATGATATATCAAGCTATTCTGATGTCGTAAGCGCTATACATGAGATACAGGTCAGCATGGATATAACCGGCACTACAGCAAAGGAAGCTGAGCACACAATATCCGGTTCGATCGGAGCAATGAAGTCTGCTTGGAAGAATCTTGTTGCTGGTCTTGCAGATCCTAAAGCTGATCTTGGTAAGCTTATCAGCAGTTTCACCGAAACAGCTTCAATTGCCTTCGACAATCTTCTTCCGGCTGCGGAGCAGGCTCTTGAAGGTATAGGCGATCTGATTGAGGAAATAGCACCTAAGATAGCAGAAGCTCTGCCAGATCTCATAACTGATGTTATGCCGCAGCTTATATCCGCAGGCTGGGAGCTGGTACAGGGATTAGGTCATGCCATCATAGACAATCTACCTGAATTACTCTCAGTTGGCAGAGATCTCCTCAGTACCGTTTCAAAAGGTATAACAGATAATCTCCCTGATCTGATGCGTCGTGGAGCAGAGCTGATAAACTCCTTTGCAAAGTCCCTCTCAGACAATTTGCCGCTCATCCTCGATACAGCTATTAAGATCATAGGCACTATCGGCAAGGGACTACAAGACAATCTGCCTCTGCTTGTAGATGCTGCCTTAACTCTTATAGAGAGCTTTGCTGAGTATCTGAGTGAAAGCCTGCCGGAGCTTATCCCTGCCGCTATTGGCATGATACTCCAGATAATAGAGACACTCACAGAGCCGGACAACATCCTGCGACTTGTAGATGCTGCCATAGCCATTCTTTTAGGACTTGTAGACGGCTTGCTTAACAGCCTTGACGTAATGGCAGAAGATCTCCCGAAAATAGTAGATAATATCGTTGATGCACTTATAGTGGCAGCTCCTAAGCTCCTTGATGCGGCTATCGAAATAATTGCCAAGCTTGCAGAATATCTGCTTAACCCTGAGAACACTGTTAAGCTTCTTGCCGCAGCATTCAAGATCGTCGTGAAGCTTGCAGAGGGCATAGTCGCACTTCAGGACAAGATGAGAAGTGCAGCAAGCGATCTTATAGAAGCCTTCTTTGATGCGATCGGATTTGGTGATGCATACCGAAAGGGTAAGGAATTTGTCGAAGATTTCAAGGACGGCATGAATGCTGCCATAGAAGAAGGCGGAGGTCTTGTGTCTGGGCTGAAAGGAGCCTGGAACGGTGCTACAAGCATGCTTAATCCGGTCAAGGGAGTTAAGAACATCATTGGGGCTTTCGGTCATGCAAGAGGCGGCATTGTAACCTCGCCGGAGATATCGCTGATCGGTGAAGACGGCGCTGAAGCTATCATACCGCTTGAAAACAATACAGAGTGGATAGACAAGGTAGCCGACAGATTCGCACTGAAAATCGCTCCTGAGGCAGTAGATGCTCTTAGGAGGCAATCCGCTTATATTGACAGCGGATATACTCCCAGCCCCACATCCGATATCGTCAACAACTACAGCTACAGCACGGTCAATAACAATACATCCGGTGATACCTCTGACAGTCAGCCTGTGAATATACAGCTCATAGTCGGAGATGAAATAATAGCTGATGGAGTTGTTGATCTTGCAGGTGAAAAAATTGATAAAGCTCAGGGGCAGAAGGTAGTGCTCAGAAAGAGAGGTCTCGCATGAGAGCAGCATTGACAATTGGCAATCTTAATACATACTACACTCTCGGACTTAAAATGCTTAAGAGAAGTATCGGGGCAGCTCCGAAGGATAACTACAAGGAGCGTGTCCCGTTCTCCAGCGTGACATACGACTTCGGGTCCGTATGTGGAAAGCAGAGCTATGGCGAAAGAAAGCTCGTGTATAAGTTCGAGCTCATGTGCTTCCACACAAGGAGAGCACAGGATAAGGTGATAAGGATCATCGAGGCTCTTCACTGGGAAGGCCGTCAAAAGCTCATGGACAGCCTTTTTCCGGATCATCATTTTATGGTATCGGAGCCGGCTGTGTCTTTCGAGGAAAAACACGGTATATACACATTCACACTGACATTCATGGCAGAACCGGCCATATATCCTAACAGCAACAAGATGTATACCGCAGATACAGTGCATTTCCCGGATATCAATGGTGACGGGATTGTCGACGGTACTGATGCTACTCTGATACTTGCTGCTGCCGGGGAGCTGGCCGCAGGGCATCCCTCCGGGCTTACTCCGGAGCAGGAGAGAGCAGCTGATGCAGATATGGACGGCATGATAACCGCCGCTGATGCTACTCTTGCTGAGCGATTTTATGCCGCTGTAATGGCAGGGGAATATCGTAATTCTCGAACTGGTTTTGCGGATTTCATGAACGACTGGAAGGATATGGGAAAGGGTGTGATATGATTGTACAGAATAACTATCAACGGACAGCTCCTGCATGAGCCTGATACTCAGAGCCGGTACAGGCTTTCTGCTGGACGCATCGATGATGAAGTAAATCAGATACCGAAGTTCTCTTTCAAGCTCCCTGTCTCAAATCCACGTTACGAAGATGAGCTCAAGGACAGGAAGGATATTATCGAGGTTACGAATACTCTCACGAGTGAGATCGAGTTCGAGGGAACACTGCTCACTCACAGTGAAAGCATGGGAGCTGACGGCCACCTGTCTAAGAACGGTGTATGTGAAGGCTACCTCGGTTATCTGTGTGACAGCATACAGCCCTATCATCACTATGAAAGCAGCACTGTTGAAGAATTTGTGGCAGCTCTGCTGGATATTCACAACTCAAATGTATCTGAGGATAAGCGAATATATCTCGGTATGTGCAATATCTCCGGCGATAATACCAACAGCAAGACAACGGCCTATCGAAATACTCTTGAAGAGATCCGTGTTAATCTGATAGAACGTATCGGCGGAGAGATCCGTATCAGAAAGGTTGAAGGCAGGCTTGTCCTTGACTACATGGAACAGATCGGCAGCAGGAGCAGTACGAAGATACAGCTTGCTGATAATATAGTCGCTCTCAGTGTAGATACTGACAGTACGAACATTATAACGAGGCTCATACCTCTTGGCTATCAGCTGCACCCAGAGGAAAGCGCTGAGCGCCTTACAATAGCTTCAGTAAATAGCGACTGCATATATCTGGATGATAGTAATGCTATAGATCAGTTCGGTATCATCGAAGGGACAGTGATATTTGATGATATCACCGTTCCTGCAAATCTTAAGACAGCCGGACAGGATTATCTCGCAAATAACAATCGTGTTCGCAAGGCATATCAGGCACAGGTACTTGACCTCAGTACTATCAACAGTGCATATACTGCTGTGAAATGTGGCTGGACATATCCTTTCCTGAATGAGTTTATGAGCATCGATGAGGAGCTGAGAGTCATGCGACGCTCAGTTGATATTTACAAGCCCTATGCTCCGACTATCGAGATAGGAGACAGGGCGGAGAGGATCACAGATATAGCTACACGCACTGCAAGGCTGATCGAATATGAGCTGCCAAAGCAGAAACTTGACATCCTTGCCTCTGCAAAAGCAACGGCTACGGATCTTATCAATGCAGGCATCAATGGATATGTAGTAGTCAACGGCAACGAGATCCTTATCATGGATACTCCGGATAAATCTACAGCGACCAAGGTATGGCGCTGGAACTCCGGGGGCTTCGGCTATAGTAATAACGGATACAGCGGCCCCTATGATACAGCCATCACCATGAACGGGGCTATTGTAGCGGATTTCATTACTGCCGGAGTGCTGAGAGGACTTGAGATAATCAACGGAAACGGAACATTCCACGTTGATACGAATGGAAATGTCACAGCATCAAGTATGGATATCAATAATGGAAACGGTATATTCAGGGTACTTCCGAACGGTACAGTTCAGGCATCTGCACTACAGATGACAGGTGGGCGAATTAACATGAGTACAGCTACAGAAACGTATGATGCTATCACGCTGAACTGCAATGAATGGGATCTCCAACTGACTCCATTGCAGCTAATGCTGAAAAATACGTCCGCAGACAAGAAAGTGCTGATACAGGCAGGTGCGGTATATCTTTACAATAGCATCAGCGACCAGTCGCCGTCTGCATATATATCTTCATCAGGCGATGCGGTGCTGCACGGAGCGATAACAGCAGGCAGTATCTCATCACAGGCTGCCATACATGGAGATTCACTGCTATTTGAACAGAACGGCAACACTTACAATGTCGGAACACTGATCAGTGCACTATGGAACGAAGTATTCGGAGGTGGAATGTAATGTATTTCTATGAAAAAATGCAGGATATGGAGTGCTTGGCAGGAGATACACTGCCTATTTTTAATGTTGAGGTAGAGGTCGGATCCGGAGACAGCATCGAAGGATGCAGTATGTATCTTATACTTGCAAGAGCAGAAACTCCTCAGATCGCTGTGATTAATAAGGAGTGTACAGCTACTGAAAATGGATTTTCTGTACAGCTTGATAGTAATGATACGATCGAACTGATCGAAGGAACATATGATATGCATTTTAATCTTATATCAACTGGCGGAAGCAGTTATCGCAAGCTTTTGGGGCAGCTATATGTTCATACTGCTGCGAAAGGAGGCACATAATGGACCTGCATTTTAAAATGCCTTCGGCAATAGATCTGCATATGTATGTTGATAGATTAAGCAAAAGCCGCCTGCCAAAAGAGTACGCAGAGGTGGAATACCTCGAAAGCTCCGGAACGCAGTACATCGATACCGGATGGAGATATGACATCGGGGATGCATCTCAGAAAAAGACAAATTATAATATCCAGTGCAAGTGTTCGTGCAGTGATAACTATTCAGTTTTCGGAAACAAGGACTGCTTTAATTTAACAGGGGCAAGCGGGTTCATGAAGTTCCGTGGATACACTTATTACTCGGGAGATGTGGTTCGGACAGATGTCCCTATAGGAAATACTCCTGTGAAATGGCAGTACAACAATGAGATCCTCTATGCGGACGGAGTACAGAAGGGAGAACTTAGCAGAGGCTATGGAAGCGGCGGCTATCAGCCCATATATCTCTTTTGCAGATATTCCGGATATTGGGGAGAGGAAGTTGAAGATATGGGCGGAACAGTCAGGATCTATAATTTCAGCGTTTCAGAAAATCCTGCGGGAAGCCCTGACAGAGTAACACCTATAGTTGACCTGTGGCCGTGCGTGAGAAAGTCGGACGGCAAACCTGGAATGTATGATTTCGTATCCGGAAACTTCCTTACCAATAGAGGTACGGGAGAGTTCACCTGCGGAGAGAAGTCAAGCAGCGGTACAGGCGCATTCATGAACGCTCAGAACCTTGCTCACGTCTATATTCCACGAACCTGCGAGCTGATAGGGGAGTGGGCATTTACCAACACAGCGCTGAATACAGTACGCATACCTGCTGACTGTACCTACTATCCCACAAGCTTCCCTACCGGCTGCGAGGTGCAGTTCTACGGCGGCGGAGGCGATTACGGACAGCTGTATGACGGTGAGGGCTATGCAGTTGTAGACGGCACCGGCGCAAGAATCTATATCAAGGAGTGATAATATGGCAGATAAAATAAGAAAAATGGACGCAAATCACACGGTAGACGATATCGACCGCACTATCGACGAGGTATCAGATGCAATAGGAGATGCACAGTCACTCAGTGCCCGGCTCGCTGAGAAACTCGATATATCTGATATCGACAGTGCATTGAGCACAGAATCAGAAAACCCCGTGCAGAATAAGGCTGTAGCTGGTGCTGTCTCGGCCTTGGCGGATTGCGGAGCGAAAAATCAGCTGATGAATAATGCAGTCACAAAGACTGTTAACGGCATCACATTTACAGTAAATACAGACGGCACATTCACGGCTAACGGTACAGCGACAGCAACAGCAATACTGATACTCAATACATTTTCAAATCTTAATCTCTCAAATGGAGACTATATCCTTACGGGGTGTCCTGAGTGTGGATCATCCAGCTCGTATAGATTAGATATTACGAGGACACCTGGATCATCTATCAATGATATTGGTAACGGAGCCTCGTTTGCTGTCGGATCAAGCTACACACTTAATGAGATCAGATGCGTTATCCTTAAGGATACTGTCTGTGATAATTTATCATTCGAGCCTATGATCCGCAGAGCAGAGCTGCCTGCAGGGTATCAGCCTTATGCTCCTACTAATCGGCAGCTCTATGAGATGATACTGGCAGTGTCTGGCAATCAGGTGCAGTCAACTGCACAGCTTATGGCATCAAGTAATAGCGAGGAGGAGACAAGGTGATGGACAGCAGCATTCTCATCTCGATTCTCTCCCTCATCGGCACACTCGCAGGGAGCCTCGGAGGTATACTGGTGAGTTCCAAGCTGACTAACTACAGGATAGAGCAGCTGGAGAAAAAAGTTGATAGGCATAATGGCTTTGCTGAGCGTATGCCTGTGGTTGAGGAGCAGATAAAAGTAATCAATCACCGCCTGGAGGATCTGGAACATGAAAATCAAAGACAGACTTGCTAAGCTGATCGAGGTAAAAACTATCATCACGCTGACGATGCTTGGAGTGTTCAGCTATCTTGCAGTAGTCGGGAAAATATCGGCAGAGAGCTTTCTTGAACTTTTTAAGACAGTGATAGTTTTTTTCTTCGGTGTGCAAATCGAAAAGCATAATACGAATAAAGGAGGATAATGACGATGAAAAAAGGAATTGATGTTTCACGGTGGCAGGGCGACATCGACTGGACTAAGGTCAGGGAGGCCGGCATAGAGTTTGCTATAATAAAAGCCGGAGGCTCGGACGACGGATTCTATACTGATTCCAAATTCGAGAAGAATTATAAAGGTGCAAAGGAGGCTGGTATATCAGTCGGTGCATACTACATAGTCGGCTCCAAATGCGTATCCCGTATAGACGGAGTATCAGATGCTAATCGCTTCATAAATATCATCAAGGGAAAGCAGTTTGACTATCCCGTATACATCGACCTTGAGTTGACAAGTCCGGCCGACAAGTGCGGCACTACTGATGCTTGCATTGGATTTTGTCAGACTATGGAAAAAGCAGGATACTACTGCGGAATATACGCATCTGATATATCTGGATTCGTAGATAGACTTGATATGAGCAGACTAACGCAGTTTGACAAATGGGTCGCACGGTACGGCGGCAAACCAACTGCTGTAAAGAGATACGGCATCTGGCAGAAATCCAGCAACGGAACTATAACCGGCATAGCTGGTAACGTTGATATCAACGAGGCATATGAGGACTATCCGACTATTATCAAGGCTGCCGGGCTCAACGAATTCAGCAAGCCGGAGCCGGTCCCACAGGTTAAGCCTCCTGAAATAACCAAAAAATCGGTGACTCTAATCATCGACGATCATACTTATACTGGGCTGCTGGATGAGCAGTAGCAGTAAAAAAATCCCCTTCGGAGCTGATCCGGAGGGGACTTTTTCTGTCTCTCCTTGGTGAACCAGAGAGACATTGCATTGATTGGTGTCTTTACATTATATCATAGATTGTTTCAATAGTCAAGAGTTGAAAATGCTTTTTTGTGTCGGATTTTATTGCTGATAAAATGACACCTGATTTCAGTCATGCAATAGTGAAAAGAAGTGTATTAATGTTCAATTATGCGGGTCGGATACGGGTCAGCTGATTTGCAATTTATGGAAAAATAGCTAAATATGATTATTTTAATTTACTTTCGGGACGTAGGGGCCGCAGGTTCAAATCCTGTCACCTCGACCATGCAGGGAGTACCTGCTGTAATTTTGCGGTTCAGAAATTCTGGACCGCATTTTGTTTTCTTGAGTTGCAGAATATCAAAATGGGCTTATATTTACAGGGGGATGTAAATTTCACATAGCGCAAGCTCATTTTCTCTTTACCATAAGACAAACGCCGGAGGGATAACTGTATATGAAAAAAAGCTCCTCTTGACACTGTATTCAAACCGTGATATAATAAAAAGTTGGTTCGGAGGGCAAAACATTCGATAGAAATGCGATGCTGGATAAGACCGCAGGCTGAGATGCCTGCTGTTTTGTCCGGCATTTTTTGTGGAGGAAAATAAATGGAAAAGAATAATTTTACTGAAGGAGCGATACTGCCGAAGCTTCTGAAATTCATGCTTCCGGTGCTGTTTGCCATGTTTTTGCAGTCGCTTTACGGAGCGGTAGATCTGCTTGTTGTAGGAAGATTCAGTGACAATGCGGCAGTATCCGCAGTTTCTACCGGCTCGCAGATAGTAATGACACTGACCAATATACTTGTCAGCTTTTCGATGGGAATAACTGTAGCTGTTGGGCAGAAAATCGGACAGAAGCGACCGAAAGATGCGGCACAGATCATAGGCACAGGACTATTGATCTTTGCTATAACGGGTCTGCTCCTGACATTCATCAGTGTAGCCGGAGCTGAGGTCCTTGCTAAGATAATGAATGCTCCTGAGGAGGCATTTGATGTAACTGCAGGGTATATCAGGATATGCGGAGCAGGCTTTCTGATAATCACAGCTTATAATCTGCTTGGAAGTATTTTCCGTGGCCTTGGCGATGCAAGAACACCTCTGATAGCTGTGGGGATAGCCTGTGTATTCAACATAATCGGGGATCTGTTTTTTGTAGCGGTACTGCATCTTGGAGCAAATGGTGCGGCACTTGCAACAGTACTTGCACAGCTTATAAGTGTGCTTATCTCACTGTTTATTATCAGACGTACAAAGCTTCCGTTTGAGTTCCACAGGACGAATATCAGAATGGATAGACCCTGTGCAAGGTCAATATTCAGGATAGGAACACCTATTGCCCTGCAGGATCTTCTTGTGGGGATATCATTCCTTGTAATGCTGGCGATCGTCAATAATTTAGGACTTTCTGCTTCGGCAGGTGTAGGAGTTGCAGAGAAGGTCTGTGCATTTATAATGCTTGTTCCATTGGCATTTATGCAGTCGATGTCGGCATTTGTTGCTCAGAATTTCGGAGCCGGAAAGCCGGACAGAGCAAAGCAGGCTCTGAAAACGGGTATAGCAGTATCCTTTGTATTCGGATTCATTATGTTCCTGCTGACATTCTTCCGTGGTGACCTGCTGGCAGGTATATTCTCAAATGACAGCGAAGCGATAAGCAATGCCTGGGATTATCTTAAAGCTTATGCGATAGACTGTCTGCTGACCTGTTTCCTGTTCTGTTTCATAGGCTACTACAACGGTATACAGAAGACTACATTTGTAATGATACAGGGTATCTGCGGAGCTTTCTGTGTGAGGATACCTGTTGCGTTCATAATGCAGCATTTCGGCAATGGATCACTTTTCCTGATCGGACTTGCAACACCATGTTCAACAGTATTGCAGATTACGATGTGTTTTGCGGTCTATGCTTATATGAGGAAAAGAGAGCGGGCAGAAAAGAACGTATCCGTAAAATAAGGATAACTCTGAGGCGATGATATTTTTCGGAGCGCCGGCATATTAAAACTTAAAATCTGACCGGACTGTTTTATGCACTGCATGGAATGGTCCGGATTTTTTCTGTTCAACAGCAATACTATACATAAGTTTTTCTTATGCAATATATAAGATATCCGTATTGTTTTATTACTGTATCTATGTTAGAATATAATTACAAAATCTGATACGGAGGTAATCACCATGGCAAAAATTCTTATAGTTTACTATTCTCGCAAGGGAGAAAATTACTGGAACGGCAGTCTGAAAAACATATCAAAGGGAAACACAGAGCGTGTAGCTGAATTTATTCAGAATGCAGTCGGCGGTGACCTCTTTGAAGTTGAGACTGTAAAGCCCTATTCCGACAGTTATATGACCTGTATCGAAGAGGCTAAGCAGGAGCTCCGAGAGAAGGCACGTCCTGAGATAAAGGGCTTCCCGGAAAATTTTGAGGAATATGATACTATATTTGTCGGCTATCCCAACTGGTGGGGAACAATGCCTATGTGTATGTTCACTCTTCTTGAAAAGTTTGATCTCACAGGAAAGACCATAATTCCCTTCTGCACAAATGAAGGCAGCGGTATGGGCTCAAGCGAGCGTGACCTGAAGGCTCTCTGCAAGGGCGCAGAGGTAAAGGCAGGTCTTTCAGTGCATGGCGCTGAGGCTGAGAATTCAGAGAATAAAGCTGCTGCATGGGCAAAAAAATCAATATAAGGAGGATGCATTATGACACTTGAAGAGCTAAGAAACAATTCAGTTTTCCCTGTTGGAGGAGAGAACGTAAATTATGCAAAATACTTTATCGGCACAAGCTACCTCAACATGATCAGTATGGAGCAGGTGGTCATAGGAAACGTAACATTTGAACCTGGCTGCCGCAATAACTGGCACATACATCATGCCGACAAGGCCGGCGGACAGATGCTTCTGGTCACAGCAGGAAGCGGCTGGTATCAGGAATGGGGAAAGGAGCCTCAGAAGCTCCAGCCCGGAGATGTAGTCCACATTCCTGCAAATGTAAAGCACTGGCACGGTGCATCAGCTGACAGTGCCTTCCAGCATCTTGCCATAGAGGTCTCAGGTGAGAATTGCTCTACAGAATGGTGCGAGCCTGTTTCAGATGAGGAATATGGCAAACTTAAATGAGCATTGAATATGTATTCTGCATCGTTGTATTAAGGAGGAAACTATGTCAGTAACAGAAAATGCAAAAAACTATCATGAAAAAATGTTTCCGGGTCATGTGTCAGAGCTTTCAAAGACAGACCCGGAGTTTATAGAGTGCTTTGATAATTTCGCATTCGACGAAGTTGTCAGCAGTGATGATCTGGACGACAAAACACGTTTTATGGCTATCCTCTCCACACTTATCGGCTGTCAGGGAGTGGACGAATACCGTGTTATCCTCCCCGCAGCCTTTAATTTCGGAGTGACTTACATAGAGGCCAAGGAGATAGTATACCAGGCTGCTGCGTATCTGGGTATCGGACGTGTATATCCATTTCTGAAGGCAACCAATGAAGTGCTTGAAGAGCTGGGAGTGTCTCTGCCGCTGGAGGGACAGTCTACGACTTCAGCAGACAGCCGCCTTGAAGCTGGCATACAGGCTCAGGTGGATATATTCGGCGATGGCATGAAGGAGTTTTATAAGTCAGGACCGGCTGAGACTGTTCATATCAACCGGTGGCTTGCTGACAACTGCTTCGGCGACTGGTACACACGAAAGGGTCTTGACTACAAGCAGCGTGAGATGATAACATTCTGCTTCCTGTCGGCACAGGGCGGCTGTGAACCTCAGCTCACTGCTCATGCCGGTGCAAATATGCGTATAGGCAACGACAGGGCATTTCTGATAAAGATAGTTTCACAGTGCCTGCCTTATATAGGCTACCCCAGAAGTCTGAATGCACTTACCTGCATCAGGAATGCGGCGGCCTCTGACAAAACGGAGTGATATATGCTCAAACAGATACGGTATTTTCAGTCTGTCGTAAAGCTTGGCAGCTTCACAGCAGCTGCCGAGGAGCATTTTATATCGCAGTCGGCAATATCACAGCAGATAAAGGCTCTTGAGGAAGAGCTTGGAACTGTCCTTCTTGAAAGAAGGAAGCGCAGCTTTTCGCTCACTCCTGCCGGTGAATACTTTTACAAGAAAAGCCTTGTGCTCGCAGCGGATTATGATAATTTATGCCGTGAGCTTAAGCGTATCAGCGGTTCCGGGGAAAAGCGCCTCAGGATAGGAGTACTGAAGGGATACGGAGGCTCAGAATTTCACAATGCTGTATCCATATTTGCGTCCAAATATCCGGATATAACTGTTGAGGTCGTCCATGGCAACCATGATGCTTTGTATGCACAGCTGAGAAATGATGAGCTTGATATCGTACTCAACGACCAGAGGCGTGTATTTTCGGATGAATACATAAATATAGTTCTTGATATAAGAGAGTACTATGCCGGTATATCACTCAACAGTCCTCTTGCACAGCTTGAAGATGCCGAGATAAGCGATCTGAAAAATATTCCGCTTATCCTGCTGTCCACAGAGGATCAGCAGGAAACGGAAAGAAACTTCTATACAAATGATCTCGGATTCCGAAGCGATATCATTTTTACGGAGTATATCGATGATGCGCTTATGCAGGTCGTACAGGGGAATGGTATTATGCCGATAGAGGGCAGCGGAGATGTGCCTCTGAGTGCAGTCAGAACTGTTAGGCTGCTGAGAAACGGCAAACCTGTCATCAGACGTTATTGTGCATTTATGAAAGCCCATGACCACCCTAAGCATACAAATGAATTTATAGAGATACTGAAAGATCAGTTCTGAAAATGATCGCTGCGGAGCCTACTGTCATCAGAGAGTAAGGATATCCGTGGCGATCTTTTCACGGAATCTCACATCGTGCTCAACGAAGAGCATAGTAGGCTGATATTCCAGCAGCAGCTTTTCTATCTGTATTCTTGAAAAGATATCGATATAATTAAGCGGTTCATCCCATATAAAAAGATGAGCAGGCCGAAGCAGACTTGCTGCAATGAGAACTTTTTTCTTCTGCCCCTCCGAGAAGTCACGCATATCCTTCTGGAACTGGACCCTCTCCATATCAAGATGTCTGAGGATAGTGCAGAAGAGAGACTGGTCGAGGGATAGCTCCTGGCAAAGACTGAAAATATCTCCCTTAAGCCAGGATGTATCCTGATCCACATATGAAATATCCAGTCCTGAGGCCGTAGAGCAGCAGCCGGATTCGGAGAAATCGGCCTGCAAATTTCTGTATCCTGCCTTATGGAGTATTCTCTTAATAAGTGTGGATTTACCGCAGCCGTTTCCGCCGTGGATCGCTATACGCTGTCCCTTTTTGAGAGTAAATGTCAGGCCGCTGAACAGGGGAGAGGGAGAATCTTTATAAGTGAAGCTGTAATCCTTGAGATCGATCAGCGTGCTCTTGTGATGCTCAAGCATTGACAGTCTGAGGTCAGGAACTCTCTCTATATCGCTGAGCAGACCTTCTTTTTCTTCGATCTCATGGCTTATGCGTTTCTCCATCTGTTTTACACGGCTCTGCATTTTCTTGGTTTTGGCACCTATGAAAGAGCGGGTGCTTATACACCTGTCGTGTTCTTTTATGGGATCGAATCCTATTTTTGTACGTTCATTTTTGTCAGCCCATTCAGAGGTGCGCTTAGCGGCCTGCTTAAGCTTTTTTATTTCCCGGAGATGCTTTTCGTTTTCAGCAGCAGCAAACTGATCCTTGCGTTTTTTATTTTCCCACCAGCTTGAGAAGTTCCCGTTCTGTACCTCGATGCTTTTTCGGTTCAGCACAAGTACATGGTCTGTACATTCATCCAGCAGGTCACGGTCATGTGAAACAAGGATAAAACCCTTTTTGCCCGATAGATAGCGTCTGACAACATCTCTTGCGTTCTGATCCAGATGATTGGTGGGCTCGTCTATCAGCAGGAACTCGTTTTCCCCGGAGAAAAGAACAGCAAGAAGAATTTTTGTCTTTTCGCCCGGACTGAGTGTGCAGAAAGGGCGGTATAGCAGATCTGCATCTTCTTCCAGCAGAGCGAGCTCGCAGATAACCCGCCATTCCTCGCAGTTCTGTTTAATGTCTCCGATAAATTCTGAGGCAGATCTATCAGCATCCGAGTTATTGATGTGGTATGGGAAGTACTCAAAGCCTGAAGAGGCAGAAATTGACCCTCTGTAAGGATATTTCCCCATAAGGAGATGGAGAAAGGTAGTTTTGCCTTTACCGTTCCGGCCGATGAAGCCCAGCTTCCAGTCGGTATCGATAGAGAACGAGACGTTTTCAAAGATATTATCGAAGCTTCCCTCGTAAGAGAATGTTAAATTCTGAACATTGATTTGTGACATATAAATTCCTCCTTCCCGGCCCTTAGGCAATAAAAAAGGACCGTTTGCTGCCAAACGATCCATTATGAACCTATAACCTCAAGGGCGCAGAGGTATCCTGCACCAGATATAAAAAACAACACAAAAAGAGGTTATGAGAACATAATCCACTTTTGGCAACATGATAAGACAGTATGACTACAGTCAGACTGCCGATAAAATATTCATGTGTTCAAAAGCAGATTATCTTTTCATCCTTCCACCTCTTTCTGTGATTTGAGCATATTATATCACAGGTTTTTGTGCTTGTCAAGAATTAATTTTGAAAAAGCTTGATTTTATCAGCTGAAAATGTTATAATGATGAGGTAAGAGAAGCAGATATAGTATAGCGGCTATTACTTCAGTTTCCCAAACTGAGGAGGCGGGTTCGACCCCCGTTATCTGCTCCAGCGGGGAGCCCCCGCAGGCTTGTTCGCGCTTTACATATGTGAGGCGCGAATTTTTTTGCGCGTTTGAAGCGGCATCTATACCTTAGCATATGTATACAAGCTGAGCCAGCTTGACCGCATTCACGCTTCTGCTCGCAGGCTCGCTCACTCTGTCCGAGGCAGTCAGTCTGCTTTCGCTAACGGGAGTATCACCGGATCAGTGCAGACAAAGAATAGGCTGAGCCAGCTTGACCGCAGTTACGCTTCCGCTTGCAAGCTCGCTCACTCTGTCCGAGGCAGTCAGTCTGCTTTCGCTAACGTGAGTATCACCGGATCAGTGCAGACAAAGAATAGGCTGAGCCAGCTTGACCGCAGTCACGCTTTCGCTCGCAGGCTCGATCACTCTGTCCGAGGCAGTCAGTCTGCTTTCGCTAACGGGAGTATCATCTGATCAGTACAGACAAAGAATAGGCTGAGCCAGCTTGACCACAGTTACGCTTCCGCTTTTTTGTGTGTATGAAGCAGCATTTTAATAGCTGTATATAATCAATGTATAGCTTATATACGATCTAATGCCTCACTTTAAGTGGGGCATATTTTTTATTCAGGCATGAAATTTTCTCTTCGCTGCAGGAGCCTCAAAAAATTTTTTTCAGAAAATTTCAAAAAGTACTTGACAACTTATTATTTTTGTGATATTATCATAATAGAAATAACACAGGAGGCGATAATGATGGACAGCGAAAAGGAGTTCTTAAGCAATTACAAGCTCAGTGATTACGAACGGCCATCAGTTACATCAGATGTTGCAGCGTTTATGGTAAGCTCCGGAGACCGAGAGAATTACCGCCGCAATCCGGAAAATAAACTGCTGCTTCTGCTGGTTAAAAGAGGCGGACACCCCTTCAAAGACAAATGGGCACTCCCCGGAGGCTTCCTCAACAAGGGCGAGACGATCGAAGAATGTGCGCTGAGGGAGATACAGGAGGAAACGAACGTGCTTCCGGCAGCAATTATGCCGGTAGGAGTTTTCAGTCAGCCTGGAAGAGATCCTCGTGGCTGGATAATCTCGAACCTGTTTGTTTCGGTTATAGGTGAGGAGTCTGTGAAGCAGATGGGGTGCGATGATGCTTCAGATGCACAGTGGTTCAGCGTCAGCTTTGAAGGAGACGAAAACGGAGTCTACGATCTCACTCTCAGCTATGAAGACGTTGAGCTGAAAGCAGTTCTCTCTGAGGAGAAAACACGCTTCGGAAGAACCTTTTTCCGGATAATAGACAGCGGTGATCTTGCATTTGATCATGCTGCTATGATAGGCATGGCTCTTGCAGCACTAAGGTCTGAGGCAAAGAATTATGATATGATCTTTGATTTCCTGCCGGAAAAGTTTACGCTGACTGCTTTCCAGAAGGTCCAGGAGACCATAATGAATGTCTCTATACTTCCGGCGAATTTCAGAAGAATGGTAAGCTGCTATGTTGAAGAGACGGATGAATATGTGCGAGGAGAGGGGCATCGTCCCGCCAAGCTGTATAAACGCAAAAAGTAATATAAGGATATGGAGGTAATGTTATGAAAAAATTTCTTGTTGTCGTTGATATGCAGAAGGACTTTGTTGACGGAGCACTCGGTACCAAGGAGGCCTGCGGAATAGTTCCTGCTGCTGTGGAAAAGATCAGAGGATTCGGGGGCGAAATATTCGTTACCTATGATACTCATTATGAAAACTATATGGAGACAGCCGAAGGAAAGAAACTCCCTGTTCCCCACTGTATAAAGGGTACACCGGGATGGGAGCTTGACAAAGATATTGCAGCAGCTTTAGAGGGCAGAGAGTATACTCCCGTTGAAAAGAAAACATTCGGATCTGTTGATCTGCCCGGAATGATTTATAAAGCTGCTGGCGGAGAAGATTTCAGCATAGAGCTTATCGGCCTCTGCACTGATATCTGCGTGATAAGCAATGCACTGATACTTAAAGCAAATTTCCCTGAGGCTCGTATTGCAATAGATGAAAAATGCTGTGCAGGAGTAACTCCTGAGAAGCACGATGCAGCAGTTGAAACAATGAAAAGCTGTCAGATAGACGTACTCTGATAAAGAAAGGGAGATCGCTATGAAACTGGAACCTATTGTTATCTCACTTCTTGATACTGATCTTTATAAATTCAATATGGATCAGGTAATTTTTCATAAGCACACTGACCTCTGCGGACAGTATTTCTTCAAATGCAGAAATAAGGACGTAGTATTCACACCGGAAATGGTCCGGGAGATAAATGAGCAGATAGACCACCTCTGCTCGCTGACCTTCAAAAAGGAGGAGCTGGATTATCTCCGTTCTATACGCTTTATAAAGAACGATTATGTTGAGTTCCTTCGCCTCTGGAGACCTATAAGGGACTATGTAACAGCAGAGCTTGATGAAAATGGTCAGCTGAATTTAGAGGTAAACGGTCCGCTTTTCTCAGCAATGCAGTTTGAGATATATCTTCTTGAAATAGTCAACGAGGTATATTTCAGAATGAAATACGATTACGAGAAGCTCCGCAGATCTGCTGAGGAGAGACTTGATGCTAAGATCAGAGCAATGAACGACGGAACATATACCTTCAAGTTTGCAGAGTTCGGATGCCGCAGAAGACTTTCCCGTGAGTGGGAGGACGTTGTTGTGAAGCGTCTGGTCACTGAGACAAAGAACTGCGTGGGAACTTCAAACGTATATCTTGCAATGAAGTATAATGTAACTCCTATAGGAACATATGCTCACGAGTTCGTACAGATGTATCAGGGTATAGACTCTATCCCGTTGGCATATACAAATCACTACGCAATGAAGGACTGGTACGACGAATACGACGGAGATAATGGTACTGCTCTTACTGATACAGTTACTACAGATCTTTTCCTGCTCGATTTCAATCGCTCTATGGTAAACAACTATACCGGAGTTCGTCATGACAGCGGAGATCCCTATGAGTGGGGAGAAAAGATAATAGCACACTATCAGAAGTATGGTGTCGATCCAAAAATGAAGCTCCTTCTTTTCAGCGACAGCCTTGATTTTGACAGAGCACAGAAACTCTACGATCACTTCTGTGACAGGACAAAGGTATCTTTTGGAATAGGAACCTTCTGTTCAAATGATACAGAGGAGCAGGCTCTGAATATAGTTATAAAGCTTCAGTATGTAAACGGACGTCCTGTGGCAAAGCTCTCTGATGACATCGGAAAGGCAATGTGCCGTGATGAAGAGTATCTCGGCTATCTGAAGAGGTCTGTAGAGTTCAGGATCAAGCGTGAGACCGGAAAAACTGAATAATGTAAAAACCGGAAGCAGTACGATATTGCTTCCGGTCTGTTTTTATCTCATACAGGCGGATTTTCAGATATATATCGGTCAAGTATCTCTGCGGCAGTACGAACGAATCTGACACAGGGACGGACTTTGTAGTAATGCTCAGTACGCTTCTCCGGCTCAGGAGTGCTTGTAACGTTCAGTCCCTTGAGCAGGTCACGGCAGATGATAGTATCATGAACTTTTCTGAACTCTTCTGCAAGATACTGTATTCGCTTGTAGTGTTCAGTTTTTTTATTATGATCCGTTTCGATGCCTTTTCCATAGAGGAGGCCGGCTATCATGAACATAGCAGAGCAGGTGCCGCAGACTTCCCGCATCCTGCCCATTCCGGCGCCGAAGGAAGAGGAGAGCCTTTTGGAAAGCTCCGGGTCAATACCTGTAACATCGGAAAAAGCTGTAAAGACAGATTGTGAGCAGTTGCAGCCCTCAGCAAAGAGCTGACAGGCTTTTTCAGCGTGATTTGAATTCATTTTATACACTCCTGTTATTTTTACATTTATATCAAAATAAGTCCGACCCAAAATAAACGGGACGATAACTGCTTAAGAGAAGTTATTGAGTATACATTAATTGTAATCCGGATGAGGAGAAAAATCAATAGAAATAATTTCAATTATGTTAGCTAAGTATAACAACTGCTTGTCATTATTTTAACGTTTTGTCTTGATTCAGAAGTAAAAATGATGTATAATATTGGAGTATGCAAGGACAGTTTTATCCGGCTGCCTAAAAACCGAAAGGAGTATTTATAATGATTTATTCGCACGAAGTTGAAACAATGTGCCCTATCGCACAGGGCGTTGCTCACGGCGCTGCTCCCATTCCTGAGGAGGCAAAGTGGGTAAAGGCTAAGGAGATAAAGGATATTTCCGGCTTTACACACGGTATTGGCTGGTGTGCACCTCAGCAGGGCACATGTAAGCTCACACTCAATGTCAAGGAAGGCGTTATCCAGGAGGCTCTTGTTGAGACTATCGGATGCTCAGGTATGACACACTCCGCTGCTATGGCTGCTGAGATACTTCCCGGCAGAACAATTCTTGAAGCTCTTAACACAGACCTCGTCTGTGATGCTATCAACACAGCTATGAGAGAGCTTTTCCTCCAGATCGTTTACGGTCGTTCACAGTCTGCATTCTCTGAGGGCGGACTCGTTGTTGGTGCCGGCCTTGAGGACCTCGGTAAGGGACTCCGTTCACAGGTTGGTACACTTTACGGTACACTCGCTAAGGGACCCAGATACCTCGAAATGACAGACGGCTATATCACAGGCCTCGCTCTTAATGAGGACGACGAGATCATCGGCTATAAGTTCGTTAACTTCGGTAAGATGATGGACTTCATCAAGGCTGGCGACGACGCTAACACAGCTTTTGAGAAGGCTCAGGGTCAGTACGGAAGAGTTGCTGACGCCGTTAAGATCGTTGACCCCAGAAAGGAATAAGGAGGATATCTACAATGGCTTTATTTGAATCATATGAGAGAAGAGAAAAGCAGAT
>DFHF01000066.1:0-9343 GCA_002371825.1 Ruminococcus flavefaciens
GCTTCAAGGTTCTCATAGCCCTGTGGAGTATGTGTTCCGCAGTAAACTGTAGGATTGCTGCGGACAAATTCACGCACACGGTCGAGGGTTTCTCTTGCGGCTGACAGGTCATCAAAAACTACTGAGAGCTTGTTCTCGTAAAGTGCTTCATCAACATAGGTGATGTCGCCTTCAAACATATAGAAAAGCCCCTCGTTTTCGGCTATGATAAGGCTGTTGCCGTTGGTGTGACCCTTTGCCTTGATGAAGTAAATTCCGTCTGTGATCTTCTGGCTTTCGGGGAAGTTGTGATATGCGCCGTCTGTGAATGTCACGGGAACAATGTTGTCAAGTCCCTGTAATTCGTCTGCGGAAGTTTCATCAGCATTCACATATATCTTCGCATTGGGGAAAGACTTCAACTCACCCGAATGGTCTGTGTGCTTATGGGTGAGCAGAATCTTTGTGATCTGTTCGGGTTTGTAGCCGAGAGCCGAAAAAGCCTCCATATAACTGCAAATATCTTTTCCTGTGTAGGCAGGACTATTCTCATCGGGAGCTTCTTCGGGTGTACCTGCGGGAAGTCCCGTATCAACGAGAATGACCTCATTGCATGTGTCAATAAGGTAGTTTTGCAGACTGCCACGGTAGCGGATATTGTTGTCGAACTTGTCCGCACCTTCCTCACCGCCCATGACAAAGGGCTGTCCGTAGAATCCGTCTTTTCTGAATTTTACTGCTTTGATTTCCATGATGATTTCCTCCTTACACCAAAGGCTGCCGATGTCCACCGACAGCCTGATTTTTATACTTACTTTTCAGCAGGCTCCCACTTGCACCTGACGGGCGAAACGATAGAACCATCCTTCTTCATTGCAGCCATAGCCTTGTCAACGACCTTGCGGTCAAGACCTGTCAACTCGGCTATCTTGCCTGCATTCAGCGGCTCGCCTGCTTTTTTCATAGCTTCAAGTATCTGTTCTTTTTCTGCCATTTTCGTGACCTCCTCAGAGTGATATGTCTTCCTTATTATGCTCATTGGGTGAGCAGTTTATCAGCTTTTCGGGCGTGATGATGACCGCACATTTCAGCGACATTGTTCCCTTGAATGTATCCTCAGTGAGCTTTTGGTAGTGTTCATACGCTTCGCCCTCGGTGACAATTTTGGCAGTACCTTTTATCTGATATGCTTCACCTGTCAGAGGATTTGCGCAGGAAACTGCAATTTTACCATTCGCCTTGATATTTTCAAGGGTGGTTTCAAGCAGAACAGCCCCTATCGCAAGCCTGCCGTCATCGCATACACACTTAAATCCCACGGGAACAACATTCGGCTCGTCACCGTATGTGGCGATATACCACAAATGTTCCTGAAACAGCTTTCTTACTTTATCGGGAAGCATTGCCTTTGCATCACACCTGAGCGTTGAGCCAGTTCTGCAAGCCGATCTTCTCGATGAGTTCAAGCTGCTGCTCTGCCCAGTACATATCTTCTTCCTCATCCTGATAGTATTCCTTGAGAATATCGAAAGTGGAGTAATCATCTCTTGCTTCTTCAACCAGAGTTTTCAGCCATGCAAGACCGTCCTTTGAAACCTGGAGGTCATATTTGATCCACTCGATCACATCGGTGTAAACGGGCGCTTCCTTCTTTGCGCCGTTCTTTACCTCACCGCCGAGATCAAGGATACGGTCAATGCACTTGTCAACATAGCCACGCTCCTCTGCAGCGTGTTCTGCGTACTTCTCACCCAGCTTGGAAAAGCCCTGAGCGGCGAATATTTTTGACTGTATAGCGTGACCGTCTGCCTGCTGTGCTAAATCTGTTACGATGATCTGTAATCCTTCGAGAATTTTCTTTGTATCTGTCATTTGAATGACCTCCAATATGATTTAGTTCGGTGATTACCGTATCTTCATCATAACAAAAAAACGGCTGAATGTCCATATAGAATTTCAGCCGTTTACAAAATGATTTTGTATTTTGCGAGAATTACAAAATCTTAATCGTACAAGTACTGTTTCAGCGGTTCTGGAAGGCTATGTTCCCATATCTCAGCTACCTTTTCGGGAGACATATCTCTGTCATTCATCAGCCATTCAAGCATATACTGTACCGATCCGTAAACATAGATCCGTACCATACCATATATTTCTTCGGGGATATATTCTGTCATCAGTTTTTTTCGCACCTCGGTCAGTACGATCTCGCTGTTGATCTTACGCATATACTGTATGAAAGAATCCTGCCCGCCGGTATGTTTCAGCGCATTGACGAAGTACTCACGTTTTTCAGCAAAATATTGTGCCCAGTCAAACAAGCTGTTTTTCCAGGTATAACCGTCCTTTCCGATCTTCGATATTATCTTGTCTGATTCGTATATGTATATCCACACGATCAGGTCATACTTGTCCTTGAAATGATTATAGAAAGTCGGCTGCGACATTCCGCAATTATTGGTGATCTCGGTTATGGTTATCTTGTCAATACGCTTATTTGCTGCAAGCTCCTGAAAGGACTCTGCAAGTATTTCTTTTGTGGTCTTTCGCTTCAATGGGTTCACCGCATGTTTGTTGAGATATTACTATTATAACATAATGTAATGGTAAGTTCAAGTGTGAAATAACCTCTCAGGAAGCCAATCAGGATAGTTCTGAGTCATTAGAGCGTTCTACAAAGCGGAGCTATTCCCTGCACCGACAGCTGTCAAAACACCCGCTGCTAAGCTATGAAGCTCGATGACGATATCGAATATATAATAGGATCTGAAAATGCGGTGGAAAGGGTTCAGCCGCAGTGATCGCCGGAATGCTTCTGCGAACAGCTGAACGATATTTGGTTCGATGTGCCTGACGTGGCGACTATCACAGAAGTGTCAGCCTTAACAGGCTATACTCCCAATGCCGTGGACCGCTTGATAGTGAAAGTCAGCCTCCGCTCGGTAATAGTGCAGACAGGAATCTTAACCTGTTGCAAACGGCTCATTGACTTCTACTGCGGTGATGGATATAACATCGTGAAGAAGGTCGGTAAGCACTTAGAATTGCTTAGAAAACTTATATAATACCACCGCTCAGAAATATTGATCCTGAGCGTTTTTTTATTATTCTGATTATGATTCTTTTTCTTCTTTATATTAAAAAATATATCTTCTTCATATTCTCCGGCATAGACTCAAACATCATCTGCACAACAGTTTCCGCAGAGGTGGTGTTGTCGTTCAGCAGCCACTCCTTTGTCATGCCGACAGTACCGTAACAATACAACCGAATAGAGAATTTAAGCTGAGTATCGAGAACATCGGTATTCAGCTTTATTCTTGCTTCATGCTCGTACCGCTTGACGAAGTATTCAAGCATATACTGCCACAAAGCGTTCTGCGAAACATCATCATAGGCTCTCTTGTAAAAGATAAACTCCTGCCGCATTTTTGCCATTCCCTGTGCTGCGGACTCTGCGGAGATAACGTCAGTATCGTATGCATCGCTGAGGAATATCCACGCCACAAGGTCGTACTTGTCCTTGAAATGATAGTAGAATGTGGGACGTTCTATCTCGGCAACACGGCATATCTCGGTGACTCTTATTCTGTCAAGAGGCTTGGTCTTCATAAGCTCTTTCATCTTGTCGGCTATCCATATCTTAGTCCGTTCTGCCATAATGTTCACGCTCTTTTCTTACATAAATTAAAAAGTGTAAGACTTTCTGTCAATATTATAATTCTGTATATTGAAAAAGTCAATCCCTTCGGTTAAAATAAGATTAACAAAGGCAAAACAAATCAAAAAAAGAGGTGTTTGTTATGAAAATAGTTGCAATAAATGGAAGTCCACGCATCGGGTGGAATACTTCATCACTTGTTCGGGAAGCAGTAAAGGGAGCCCAGGCTAACGGGGCAGAGGTCGAGTTGTTTGACCTCTATAAACTGGATAAATTCACGGGGTGCATTTCCTGTTTTGCCTGTAAGCTGCCTCAAAATGAAGGAAAATGCGTGTACAGGGACGGACTTGCTCCTTTGCTTGAAGCAATAAGGAATGCTGACGGTCTTATACTCGGTTCTCCAAATTACCTGGGAGATGTATCCGCAGGCTTTCGTTCACTTTATGAAAGACTTATATTTCAGTCACTGACATATAAGAATGAACCAAGAAGCTATAATAACAAAAAGATACCAGTGCTTATGATAATGACAAGCAATGCGGATGAAGAGGATTATGCTCAGCTCGGATATGATACTATGCTGAAAGGTTATCAGCAGACTTTAGGTGCATTTGTCGGAAACACTAAGCTGCTGATCGCAGGAAATACGAAGCAGGTCAGAGATTACAGTCGGTTTGACTGGTCGATGTTCGATACAAAGGAAAAAGACAAACGTCATGAAACTGTATTTCTGGAGCAATTGAAAGAGGCCTACGATACAGGAGAGAAAATGGTCAAAGAACCGTGGTGAGCAAATCGCCGAAAAAGGAGGGCTAAATATGCATTTTACAGGAACAGTTTACCGCAACCCCTATTGGGAGACATTCCCGCTTTTACAAATAACACAGGGCTGCACCCACAACAAGTGCAAGTTCTGCACCATGTACCGTGATGTAACCTTCCAGGTGCAGCCTATGGAGTGGATAGAACAGGACTTGCAGGAGATAGCAAATATCGCTCCCGATGCAAGGACGATTCAGCTTCTCAGTGCCAATCCCCTTGCAATGACTTATGACAAGCTCGCACCGATACTTGAAATGATAAACCGCTATCTTCCGAAAATGGAGTACATCTATGCCGCCACAAGAGTGACCGACATTCGCAATAAGACCGTAGAACAGCTTAAAAGTCTGAAAGAAATGGGACTTCGTGAGATCTCCCTCGGTATCGAAAGCGGTGACGATTGGACTTTGGAACGTATCAACAAGGGCTACACTTCCGCAGATATACTGGAGCAGTGTCACAAGCTTGAAGATGCAGGTATCGACTACTGGATGACTTTTCTGAATGGTGTGGCAGGTAAAGAGCATAGTCACGATCATGCTGTCAATTCCGCAAAGATATTCAGTCAGTGCAAACCGATGCTTGTCGGCACGGGCGGCCTGACCTTGGTTCCCGGCACTCCGCTACTGGAAGAAGCACAGCGGGGCGAGTTTGATCCGCTTTCCGAAAAGGAAATGCTCATTGAACTGAAAACCTTTGTAGAGAACCTGACCTGTGACTGCTCGTTCATAACGCACCATACCATATCCGGTAAGAACCTGACAGGTCCGGACTTTCTGAAGCGTAAGGACAGTATTATTGCAGCTCTTGAACATGAGATAGAACATGGTGATCTGGATGCTATGGCGGCGATAAGGAACAGAAAAAGAACGCTGTAACTTTAGTCCGTTCTGAATTCAAAGCTGCACTCAATGACATCTGCATTGACGATTTCGGAAATGCGTGCTATAATTAATCTGACACATCAACCAGGAGGAACAATAATATGGCAAGCATCCTTTATCTTACAGACCTTTATTACCCTGCAAAAGGGCGTACTTACTATGAAGAAGATATTTTTATTGCAGGCAGGCTCATGGATCATTTTGACGTTGCACTCTGTCATCCGAAAAATTCAGAGGCATTTGAAGACTCTGCCGATGTGATCGTCTTCCGAAATACGGGAAGCGTTATCGGGTACAAGGAAATTTACCGAGCTTTCAGAGAGCGTATCCAAAAGAATTCACTGAGGACGTTCAACACCTTCACAGGAAAAGCGGATATGCTCGGAAAGGACTATCTTCTTGAGCTGACAAAGCTGGGATTTCCTGTTATACCGACTGTTGACTGTAAGAGTGATATTTCACTTCTCCCTGCGTCAGACAGATATGTTATAAAACCGAAGGACGGAGCAGATTCCATAGGACTCGAATTTCTTTCAGATGAGGAGCTGTCTCAAAGGCACATTGCCGACCATGTTTATCTGATACAGCCTGCTGTTGAGTTTGAATATGAGGTATCGTTCTATTTTATTGATGATAAATTTGAATATGCGATGTATGCTCCCAATAAGACTAAACGCTGGGAGATGGTGCCATACCACGCTTCTGAGGAGGATATCCGGTTTGCAGAGCGTTTTATTTCATGGAACAGCATAAGCCATGGTATCCAGCGTGTCGATGCTTGTCGAACAATTGAAGGAGAACTTCTTCTTATAGAGCTTGAAGATCTTAACCCATACCTTTCTCTGCTTCAGACAGAAAAGGACACACAGGAAAAATTTATAGTCGATCTTGTCTCAACGCTAAATAACTGTCTGAAGGAGCAAACTCCAGAGCTTTAAGTCCTTGCCCGGCACATCTAAGAGGGGACTTTTCCAATGATCCGTATCAACTTCATTTTTACATATTGACAATTCCCGAAATGTATGATATAATATACTCAACACATCAAGGAGGGTGATAGAAATGGACATAGATATGATCGAGATAAGCAAGGCGCTTTCCAACGAAACACGGCTGAATATCCTCAAATGGCTCAAATCGCCGGAGGAGAATTTTCCACCACAGGGCGGCTGTCTGAGTGAGCCTGTTGACCTCAAAGGCGGTGTCTGTGTAAGCAGTATCCAGGCAAAAGCCAACCTCTCCCCTTCCACAGTATCGAACTATCTGGACACCTTGCAGAGAGCCGGGCTTCTTCTCTCCGAGCGGCACGGCAAATGGACATATTACCGCAGGAATGAGGAAACGATAAAAGCGCTTGCGAAGTTTGTGAAAAAGGAATTGTGAGCGGACGATAAATCGGAATTTAACGGAGGTAGCTTATGAGATTGGACGGTTTTGGATTGTTTGTTGAGGATATGGCTAAAATGATCCGGTTTTATAAAGATGTACTCGGCTTTGAGATTAAAGAAACAGAGAATTCATCAAATGTATATCTAGTGAAAGACGGCACTTTGTTTCTTTTATATGGAAGAAACGACTTTGAAAAGATGACAAACCGTAAATACGAATATATTAAGGGTTTAAACGGACATTTTGAATTGGCTCTTTATGTTGATACATTTGAAGAGGTCGATACTGCGTTCAAAAAAGCTGTAGAAAACGGAGCTACACCTGTACTTGAGCCGGAGCTTGAACCTTGGGGACAAAGAACCTGTTATATTGCAGACCCCGAAGGTAATCTGATTGAGATTGGTTCATGGGATAAGCCCTACGAAGAAAAGGATTCATAGATTCTGATTTGTTTTACTAACTCCCGAGCTGTAAGCCCACGCTTGCAGCTCAAAAATAAAAGCGAACAATTCGATAATGCGAGAAATATAAAATATGAGAAATGAGGTAATGTTATGAATTACAACGGAACAATATACCGTCCGCCGATAGAGGCGCACACTATGCTTATACCGGTGACCGAGGGCTGCACCCACAACAAATGCACATTTTGCAATATGTATCAGAATGTGCCGTTCCGTATGTGGTCACTCGACGAGGTGGAGAATTATGTGGCTGAGGTCAGGGATCGCTACGGCAGGCTTGCTGTAAGCATAGACCGTGTTTATCTTGTGGGAGCTGATCCCTTTGCACTGCCGGCAGAAAAGCTATTGGAGCGCATTTCGCTGATAAAAAAATATCTGCCGAATGTGGCTGTCATCACCATGTATGCGAGGACGGACAACATCGCCCACAAGACAGACGAGGACTTAAAACGCCTGAAAGAGGCAGGAGTAAATGACCTGTATATCGGTGTGGAGTGCGGTCTGAATGACGTGCTGGCTGACCTGAACAAGGGCTATTCTGCTGATGAGACAAGGGAGCAATGTCTGCGGCTGAATGCAGTGGGGATAAGTCACTGCGACCTGCTAATGCTGGGTACGGCTGGCAAAGGCAGAGGTCTTGAAAACGCAAAAGCCACCGCCGCACTTGAAAACGAGATAAAGCCTGCGAAGATACTACTGAATACGATGTCAGCATTTGAGGGAACACTGCTTGATAAGGATATTCGGGACGGCCGATTTGTTCCTGCAACGGAAAAGGAGATATTGCAGGAGGAGTACGCTTTCCTGCAGGCGCTTGAACTGCCGGACACCTATTTCTGGGCTATACACCCTCTTGTTTCCGTGGGCATTGAGGGTATTCTGAAAACCGACAAGGACAAAATGCTTGCCAAGCTGGGCAGAGCCATTGAAACAGTCGATAACAGTGCATACAACAGAGTATCCCGCAGGGGTACTCTTTAAGGAGGTATTTCTATGAGATTTGCAAGCGGCATCAACCGTCCGCCCTACGAAACGGCTGACGGATATTTGCAGACGACAGAGGGATGTTCCCACAATCACTGTCTGTTCTGCACCTATTTCAAGGACAGGAAATTCCGCAAGTCTACCATAGAGGAGATCGAAGCGGACATCAAGCAGATACCCATGTATTTCGGCGCTCCCAAGCGTATCTTTCTGCAAGGTGCTGACGGCTTTGCGGCGGACTATGATGTGCTGATGAAGACCGCCGAGCTGCTGCACAAGTACGTTCCCTCGGTGGAAACGATAGGCGGCTATGCGAGGATAGATAATTTCTATGACAAGACCGAGCAGCAGCTTCGGAATATGGCGGAAGTGGGCTTTGCGAACCCATATATCGGTGTAGAATCAGGTGATGATGTGGTCTTGAAGCGCATAAGCAAGGGCTACACAGCAGCTCATGCTCGTGAGGTGCTTGAAAAGGTAGACGCATCGGGTCTGCCCTATCGCAGAGCGGTCTTGCACGATACTTCATCGTCGAGATGAAAGCGGACGACATAGATCTTGCGCTGATGACTGAGTATCAGCAGCTCGCGGCGGACGGTGTGCTTGCGTCGATAATGCACAGCTACGTTGACTGGCTGCGCGAAACATATCTCTGCGACGATGAAAAGTTCGTGCAGGGCTTGTCAGATACATTCAAAAAATACCGCACCGAAGTAACGGCTGAGCTGTCTGCAAGGTGCAGTAACTTCCACACAAGAGTTCCCGATACTCTCGCGCATCTGATGATAGGCTTCGACTTCCTGCTTGCGTTCTTGAGTGCAAAAGAAGAAATAGGTGTGCAGGACATGGAGAACTACAAACAGTCATTCCGAAACATAATCGTCACAAGTTCAGTCAGAAACAATTCCATTGTTGAGAACGGAAACTACTCCTATCAGTTCTGCGACAAGCTGAAAAGCCTCCTCGACAGCGGCAGGTGCAGTGTCAACGTCATCGGCAGCGACTGCGATATGAACCGAAAAGGCTTCATCGGCTTCGAGGACGACAACTTCTACTACCTCATCATGAATGCGGCGCTGTCAGAGGTGGTGAAGCTGTCGAAGGAAATGGGTGAGAGCTTCTCCATTGGCAAAAACAGTCTGATACAGCAGCTGGTCGAT
>DFHF01000066.1:9407-10304 GCA_002371825.1 Ruminococcus flavefaciens
CAGCTGGTCGATGACGGTATAATGGTCGTGAAAGGGAAGCGCAACACCACTACTGTCCGCGTCACCGATGACCGTCAGATGAGCGTTGCGGTGCTGGATAAGTCGAAGATGTTTGCGGACACGGAAGTGCCAAAAATCGGGCAGTGACTGTCTGTTGCAGGATAAAGTTTCGGGGTCGCAGCCCCCGAAACGGTCACAGCGGAACGGCAAAGCCGACCGCAATTCGCAGAAAATCCAAAATAGCCCAAAGGAGTCGTAAGTTGCCCATGTGTTACCAATAGGGAGTCGGTATCAGGAAAGTTACCGACTTTCAAGCTGATAACTCGGGTCGGAGAGTAATAATGGAGGAGAATATGGAGAAAAAGGAAAAACAGGCGGTGTGGCTCTATCCCAGGACAAAAGAGCTGATGGTCGATCATTTGAAGGCGGCAAATGCTACATCTCAGAGTGACTTCATTGAGAAAGCAATCAGGTTTTATTCAGGCTACCTCGACTGCAATTCGGGTATCGCAACGGAGTATCTCGCACATGTCCTGACTTCAATTATCGACGGAATAGTCAAAGGTTCGGAGTACAGGATCAACCGCGGACTCTTCAAGCTGGCAGTGGAGTCGGCGATGCAGTCTCACTTCCTCGCGGCAGTAAATGATGTTGACGACGAAACTATCGACGACCTCAGAGGAATGTGTGTCGACGAAGTTGCTCACATCAACGGCGTGATAAACTTCGAGCGTGCCTACGATTATCAGAAAGGGGATGATGACGATAAGTGAAAAAGTGCGAACAGGAATATATATTTCCGAGGACTTACTCCGCGAGTGTGACGAGTATCTTTCCAAGAACGGCGGCAGTCGCTCGGAGATTATCGAGTCTGCGCTGAGATTATATCTCGCAACG
>DFHF01000067.1:0-6644 GCA_002371825.1 Ruminococcus flavefaciens
GGCGGTCTTATCGAGCCTGTATACAGTTGATCCCATTCCAATTCAGTTTGTGCATTTCAGGTATTTCTCTTGCACGCATCGATTCTAAAATATCGTAATCTTCGTTTTCTATTGCCAGAGCAATGGTTTGTGTTCTGAGTTTGTCTTGGAATTGTATTTCTGTTGGGAGACAGTATTCTGGGTGTTTTTTGTCAAGCTCTTTAGGCGTTATTGATGTTCCTGCTCTATAACCATACATATTACAAACGTCTGCATTTTGGTCAACAAACCAGATAAAACCTTCATCAAGAAGATACTTCATAAAAGCATAGTTCTTGAATTCGAGAGCGTAGTCAATAACAGTTTTACAGTATTCATCACAATTGAGGAAAATGGTATCTTCACGCTTCATATACTCGTCCCATACTTTTCTGTCGTGTGACTGAGCAATTTCATAATTTGTGACATGATTTATTGTGGGAGCATAACATTTTCCTGCCGAGAGTATCTCCTCACAAGAAACGCAGAGAAGCTCTGAGAGTATCGGAAGGTCATGGGTCTGTATTTTCTTATCGCCTTTGAGAATTGCACCAAAACGATTTCTTTCATTTTGCAGAATAGTATCTGTTATTTCCTGATTTGAATATTTCAGTTTAAGGTAATCTCTGCAAAAATCGGCGGTTGTCTTATAGCCCCTTTCATCTATCAGTTCTTTAAGATGTGCGCCGATTTTCTTATCGTTCAGCTCATACATAGCTGTAACCCCCTTTTGAATTTCTATCATCATTATACAACGCTGACTCGGAAAATGCAATCACAAAAATGTGTACACTAAAAATGTACAATAACAACCTTGTACACTTTCAGTGTACAAGGTATGATAATTCTTGAATATGAGATAATAACTAAGCCGCAGGAGTTGATTCCTGCGGCTGTTTTATACATTATACAATTCAAGCAGCTTGTCTATCCTGTGCTTGATAAAACCATTCAAGGCAGACAGCCTTTCATCAGAAACAGGATAGTCGCTGTGATTTACAAAATGAAAGTCCTTGATATCATTGAGCTTGCGATACATATCTTCGCTCATAAGCGCTGGAATATGATCGTCAAAGCTATAATAAGCAAAAGGAACGTGATTGTTTCCGTATTCGATAAAATCATCGGCAGATTCATTTTTGCAATGACTGCAAAGTCCCATACCGTTATCGAAAACAGGAGCAAGGCTTATTATTTCGTAAGTATCCGAATCAACAAGGAACTGAATGTTGTTCAGATGCCTGTCATAGTTGCAGGTCAGAGCGTCAAGCACAAGCATATCGCGCAGCTTTTCACCTGCGCCCAGTTTGTCCGCAATATCGAGATATTCTGGCAGTTCAGAGCAGCTCCTGAAATAATACACCGAAGGTATCATGCTGACTTCTTTTGAGGTTATTAGCTTGCAGGTGCTGACGATCCTGTCGTGATAGCTGTCAAGGTCGTATTCAATGTGTTCAATGCCGAGAGCATTTTCAAGCTGTGAGACAAAATATTCGGAATATGGCTCATAGCCTGCACCGTCAAATCCTTTTGTGCCGCCTTTGAGCAGATAAACACCATCGGGACGTCGCACCCAGCACTTGGGAAGCATTCCGTCAGTGCCGTATTCGGGAGAAGTGGTCTTAAAGCTCAGGTCGGATATACCGCCCATGAATGCGGTCTGGGATACGATTTCGCTGAATTCGTTGTCGTAGAGATTGACATCAGCCCACTTGCTGTCGGAATGTTCTTCCTTTACCCACAGCGTATCTGTGAGAGTCAGTCCGAGGGATACGTCAATAAAGCTCTTTATGTCAGTCATTCCGAGGCTTCGCAGCAGCTTTGCTATCTCTGCACGGTGCTTTGCACTTCGGCGAGTTTCGAGCCAGCTTTTCAGCTTCATATCACCGTATATTTCGGGAAGGCTGCCTGAGATAAGCTTCGGTACAGCTGTGCCAAGCTCATTTTTATTATAGTCGAATTCTGCTATAATACGGTCTTTGTTCATTACATAATACATAGCACAGCCTCCCTTCAATTTGATTATTTGCCTTATATCAGCAATTCCTTTGCCCGTTTGTGTATCTGCTCCTCGATGAGCTTCAGTCACTTACTATCGAGATTATACCTTAAATGGCGCTTGAAGCGGAAGTCGAGCAGCCTGCGAAGTCCGTCTCTGTGCCTGTTGGTAAGCACCTTTTTCGCAGTGCCGATGAAGTCATCATACATGCACGGTACGAGCGTATCCGCATAATCGCAGAGTGCTTTACCTGAGGCAATGTCATCTCTGCCTGCAAGATTGAAAAGCGAATTGCCGTGGTCGAACAGAGGTGCAGGAGCAGCTATCTTGTTTGTACGGTTATCAACCAGAAATCCGAAGTTTCCGAAATGTCTGTCTACGTTGCAAATTATTGCGTCAAGCACAAGCATATCGTCAAGCGCATTTATGAACTCCTCGCCCAGCGATTCATAATACTCACGGACAGCTTTCATACCGCCTTTTGTGACCAGTCTGCCGATAGTGTAGTTATTATACCACAACAAAGCGATTTAATCAAGAGCTTGGTTAAAACAATTATACGCTATATCTTAAACGGTTTCGGATAACTCGCTGCGGTTTTCAACAAATTCATAATTGGATTTTGTCAGCAGCCATTTTCGCAAATTGTTTTAAGCGTTTTTACCACGAAATCGCGAATTATCACGCGTCATACAAAAGAAAATTCCTTATGTTCATGTGTTTTATTCCGTTTCTGCTAAAATCAAGCTCATCCATAGAAACAACATACTTAGGGAAGTTATCGGGTATCTGTTCCAGAACACTAAATTCACGCTCTATCGTTTCTTCGGAAGCAAGGAGATATGTCACCTGAACATACATCTTATCGTCTTTATTCTTGCAAACAAAGTCTATCTCTTTATCACCGATTTTTCCGACAGTTATTTTGTATCCGCGGCGGAGAAGCTCCATATATACTATATTTTCGAGTATAAGATTGATATTCTTTGTGTTTCCGCCTGAGACTGCCTCACGAATGCCGTGATCAGCCATATAATATTTTTCATTTGAGGCGAGTATCTGTTTTCCCTGTATATCCTCACGCTTTACCTGATAGAAAAGGAATGCATCCAGTGCATATTTGATATAATTCAAAATAGTTTCAGGAGCAACTATCCTGTTTTCGCTTTTGAAAAACTTTGATACTGATGTTGCCGAAAATGTAGTACCTATGTTAGCCATAACATAGCCTATTATTTTTTCAAGAAGGTCAACATCACGAATCTTATTGCGTTTTACAATATCCTTAAGAACAACGGAATTATAAAGGTCTTCAAGGTAAATACCGCTCGGCTCGGGGGCATATTTCAAATTGCTAAGATATGGCATTCCGCCTGATATAAGATATTTATTGAAGCATTCTGTATCAGAAACTATCGGAAATTGTGTTTTGTAAAGCGCGGTAAATTCTGTGTATGAAAAGGGATAGATAATGAATTCGACATATCTGCCTGCAAGGTAGGTTGAGAGCTCGCCTGAAAGCAGCTTTGCGTTTGAACCTGTTATATAGATATCACAATCGAGGTCAACACGCAGCGAATTCACGCATTTTTCCCAGTTGGTTACCTCTTGTATTTCGTCAAAGAAAAGATAGACTTTCCCATTGGTGTTACCTGCGATCCGCATTACCTCATTATGAAGCTCTTTGGCACTGCAGAACCGTTCATTCTCCATTTTCTCAAAGTTGAAAGAAATAAACTGTTCCTTCGTGCAGCCTTGTTCGGTGAGTTCGTCTTTTATAAGTTCCAGCATTACTGACTTACCGCTTCGGCGCAGTCCTGTCATAACCTTTATGAGCTCGGTATTTATAAATGGTCTTATTCTGCTCATGTACATTTCACGTTTTATCATGTTTACCCCTCCTTGAGACTTCTGAATATAGTATACCACATTTATAACTGATAATCAATAGACTTTCTGAATTTTTGTCAGTTATAGCTTATAAAATCAGAAATTGGTTCTTATTGACGTTTTTACATAGATAGGGTATAATACATTTAACAGTACCCGACACGCCTCTAAGCTATGCGTACCATGTCGGGTCGTTTAATTATCAGGAGATAGTAGGATTAATTATATTCTGATCAACCTCTGATACTCCTCAATCTCCAGCTCACCATCGGCAGCCTTCTGCCGCAGCTCAATAGCATACTCGCCCCACTCAGCAAACTCAGACTTGCTCATTTTCTTTTTCATAAAACGAGCGTAGTGCTGCTTGTAGGCGCGGTTGTATATCTCCCACACTGGATCATTCTTGAGCTTGTCCTTGAAGGTGTGTCGCATGGATATGTCACGGCAAGACTTGGGAGGATTGCTGCTTATGAGTCGCTTGCAGTAGTGAGAAAATGTTGTATGCTTCATGATGAACCACCGACCGCAGTTGCGGCACTTGACAGGCATAAACTTCTCCTCGATGCACTTGAACAACTCAAAATACAGAAAGGCTCCCAGCGATGTGAAACGATAGGTCTCACAAAGTATGGGACCTTTTTTCGTTTCAATTATTGTATGTCCCATGCACATACTGCCGCTGGACTCCAGATTCATATACGAATTGCTGAGATTATGTGTTGTGGTAAACTTCTGGAATACTTCGATGACCTTTTCGGTTGAAGGATAGCTGTTGTGGTCACAGAGTTCGTCAGCGAATGACATAAAAACTTTTTTTACTCGCAGCAGGTCTGCGACAAATGTTTCAAACTCATCAGCTATCCTTCTGATATGTGAAATGAATTCTATCGCATACTGTTTCTTCTCAGAATCATTCAACGCTTTTTCATCATCAAGATGATAGTCAGGAAGTCGTTTGAGCTCGTTGAGATTTTCGCTGATATATCCGTCGTCTATTCCTTCCAATCTGTCTATGAAATAATAATCGTCATCCTCTTCATTGTTTTTCTGTCCTCTATAATAATTCACAAACAGGTCGTCATAAAATGCAAACAAGTTTTGCAGAACACCTCTGCGGAAGTGTTGCTTGTCATACGGCGGAAGCTTCTCTGCAATATCAAAGATACGCTCATAAGCATCTTCGACCTTTTGTGCTCGCTCACCGATCGCATAAGGTTGATACTCAGAACTGATGTTCAGATGTGATTTTGCACGTTTACAAACATCATAAACATCTTCCAGATCTTTTATATTCGCTGAAAAATAGCGCAGAAGTATTTCTCCGAGCGGGTACTCTCTTCCGTCTGATAAATAAATCTTGCGGTCGTGGTAGTGCGCTTCTATCTCAAACATAGCTTCTCCTTTCAGAATTTGTGTTCGCAGTAGTTGATACAACTATCAGAACACTTGCAATCAATAATCATTTGAATAACGCTTTAAGACTTGATTGTTCACAAAAAGTTTACAAATAATAGATAATAAATCGAAACTGATAGAGTTATTATACAACATCTATTGACTTCTGTCAAGGACTGGTGTATACTGAACTCAGTTAAGACGTCCGGACAGTTCTTGACATCACAAGAATAAACTCGAAACGCGAAAGGAAGATGTAGATGAATAATATGAACGTGATCAACTGCACAGCGTACTCTAACGGTATCAACTCTCCGCTTGAGTATCTCAACATCACTACGCCTGCCGAGTTCAAGGTGGTGATGGACTTACTCTGTTATTACGACAGCGAAAAGAAAACCTCGACCATTAGCCGCACAGGTATCGCAAGAGACACTGCGATGTCGGTGAGTAATGTTGAGCGCGCACTGAAAACCCTTGCGCAGAAGGATATCATTCGCATACACAACAACTATGCTGACAACGGTCGTCAGGTCGCGAACTCTTACGAGGTTGCATTCCTCAACTATGACATGGACGAAGACAAGCTCCGCAACGCAGAGCTTGCACTTCAGTTCAAAAGTTAATTGTCATAGGGGCTGTGTCATGATGTCATAGGCTTATATATTAAGTAAACAATAGAATATATATTATATAGCAAAGAAGAAGGTTATATATTACTTGATAGTTATAATAAAACAAGCGCCTTCTTTTCTTTGCAATAATAACTGTAACAGTAACCGTGTAAAGAATGATTATCCGAAACAGGCGCAGAAAGCCCCTTTTTAGCCGCCTTCAAAACCAAAATGGTATAGTTACCCCACCGCTCCCGTTGAACGCGGTTGTCGCGCAACGTGGAGCGAGTGTGGGGATACCACACAAATACTATTGGCAGAGAAAAAGTGGCGGCGGTGACAAAAAGTCTTCCCTTCTGGGAAGGCAAGCATCGCAGACGGCATTCCGCCTGCCGCTGAAAACGGGAGAACCCGTGCCCCTTTCCAGTTTGCAGGAAAAAGGCTGGCGTCATTTGCGCCCGCCATTCCACATCGGACGGGCAGTGCCCGCCGATTATTCGGCGTTTGCTGTGAAGTAAGCAGAGGCGTCTTTCCTTGGAACTTTCAAAAAAGCAGGCGTCTTTTTTGAGGAAAAAGCCAGATAAAGGCTATGATCAGGGAGATATGGGAGGCGTCTGAGCAGCATAATTGCCGCTGCGAGAGGAGTGATAAAAAAACGAGCAGGCCTCGCAAGGGATGCTCAAAAAGTCTGGGCTGGTAACACGCAGGCTCAGCAAAGACGGTACGAT
>DFHF01000067.1:6710-42307 GCA_002371825.1 Ruminococcus flavefaciens
GATTTTGTACCTGTGAATTTGAATTGAATAGTTTTAGAGGAGGCGGATGTATGAGCGTAAACCTTGAAAAGACTCATTGCAGTGAAGATCCCGAGGTACAGTCCGTATTGCATCACGACTGTACTGTTGACGGTGTCACCTATCGTGTTTGGTCTGCTTTCCTTGGCAGGAAAAGAGCTGAAGAGTCGCTCGGAGAATTAATGCTCCGACAGCTCGAGAGGGGGTATGGAACTCCTGCCGTTGATGCAAAGCAGACCGAGAGCAAGTCGGTATAAAAACCGAAAAACGTTTTTTGTTCAGTCCTACGAAATCAGCCGAATGCACTGGATTCCGAAGCGGATATGTGGTATACTGTCCGTGTAAGGAGCTGCTGCACGGCTGAGAAAGGAGTAATAATGAAAAACAAACAGCCTAAAAAAGCAGCGCTGTATTGCAGACTCTCGGTCGATGACGGGCGAATGGGCGAAAGCGTAAGCATTGGTTCGCAGAAAATATTACTTGAGCAGTACTGCAAGGATCATGCAATAGATAATTATGAAGTGTACGATGATGCTTAGACTCCCTATTGAATACAATAAAATGAAAGGTCAACCGCCGAAAAGCACGCAGAATTGCGACATTTTCGGTAGTTGACCTTGTAAGGTAGACTTTCGTTTGAAAGTGCAGCTTTCATTTGAGAGTTGCAGCAATACAACAGTCTTCTGTAGCATGAGAGTCAAGTGGGATAGCGCCGCACATTTTCGGGAGTTTTTGTGTTACAAAGAGCAAAAAATTTTTTATGTGTTACCGTAGATCCCAAACCGTAAAAATACGACTCGAACGCACCAAAAGGAGTGTTGAGAGCTGATACAAAGGCAGCCAGGAATAAAAGTACGGAAAAGCTTAGAAAATAGCCAAAAACCGAATATGGAATTTTTAACCGATTTCAAAGCCGATTTTTTGGTTTCGTAAAATACTGATAAAGCAGGAGGGAAACCATGCCATTTGATTTTAAGAAAGAATACAAGGAATACTATATGCCGAAGAACAAGCCGCAAATCGTGGAAATACCAATTATGAATTACATCGCTGTCCGCGGAAAAGGTGACCCGAATGATGAAAACGGTGAATACAAACAGGCAATAGAAGTGCTCTATGCAGTTGCCTATACGCTGAAAATGAGCTACAAAACCGATTATAAAATCGACGGCTTTTTTGAGTACGTCGTACCGCCGCTGGAGGGCTTCTGGCGGAGCGAAAAGGTTGGAGTTTTCGACTACGCTGACAAGTCTCAGCTCAGGTGGATATCTGTTATCAGACTTCCCGATTTTATCACGGAGAAGGACTTCAGGTGGGCGATTGAAACTGCTTCAAAGAAGAAAAAACTGGACTGTTCAGCAGCCGAATTCCTAACGATAAATGAGGGGCTTTGCGTTCAGATAATGCACATTGGCTCCTACGATGACGAGCCTGCAACTGTTGAATTAATGGATAAATTTGTCGCTGAAAATGGCTGTCAGAACGACATCAGCAGTGAACGTCTGCACCATGAGATATATCTCTCAGACCCGAGGAAAACGCTTCCCGAAAAGTGGAAGACTGTTATTCGTCACCCGATAAGGAAGTGTGACTGATATGTTCAAAAACAAAGTAGCCGCAGTAACAGGCGGTGCAAATGGTATCGGCAAGTACATAGCCGAGGAATTTCGCAGAAACGGAGCGGTGGTTTGCGTTATCGACAAGGCTGATGATATATCACGGTGATAACGAATGGGAGTTGAAATGAGAGCATTTTATTGATTTATCTACAGATCTGTGCTATAATAATACATATCAAACTACTATGAAAAGGAATGACCGTAATTGTCCGATCTGTTGGTTCAGGGTATCGGCTTTGTAGCCGTAGCACTATTTATAGCATCTTACCAGATAAAGTCAAACCGCTGGCTGTTTCTGTTTCAGCTTTTAGGTTCGGCACTGTTCTGTCTGCAATTCTTCATGCTGGACGCAATAAGCGGCTGTCTGAGCCTTGCAGTGAATATTCTCCGCAACGCTCTGATGATGAAATACAATGACTGGGAGTGGGTCCGCAGGAAGTGGTGTCCTGCTGTGATAGCCGTGCTGTTCACTGCTGTGCTGATACTAACATGGAACGGACCTGTCAGCCTGCTTGCGTTTACCGCTTCGGTCACAAGCACATTTGCTTACTGGTCCAACAGTCCACGAAAGATACGCATGGTAAATCTGGTCTGCGCTTCACCGTGCTGGCTGGCATATGATGTTATCGTGTATTCGCTGGGCGGCATTTTAAGCGAGTCCATAACTATCATTTCCATACTTGTATCCTTTGTCCGTTTCGGCTGGAAGGGACTTGAATGTGATGCAGGTGCCGGATCATAAAAAGCAGCGGGATCACCTTTTAAGAATGAAGCCCCTTAACAGATACAGACCCGTAAAATCATTTCTGATCGAAACTATATTCTAAAACTATTGACAAAATATGTATATATATGATACAATAAACGAGTGTTAATACTATATATTGACTAAAACAACATACTAAATAACGAACCGGAGGTCGTAAAATGAAAAAAAGAATCGCATCTATTATGACAGCAGCACTTATCTTAACACCAGCTTTAACAGCAAATCTTAGTTCAGTAAATGCTGCAAATCAGCCTGAATCCGTGACAAGTGTGAGCAATACTGTCAGCTTAGCGAAATATGATGATGGTCTGCTGATCGATCATGTTGTATATTTCCCTAAGGATATGACTAGATCCAACAAGAAGTATCCTGTAGTTGTATGGGGAAACGGAACATTTGCTTCATGGGAGCATTATGAGGAGCTTCTCAGTCAGATCGCAGCAGGCGGATACATTGTTGTGGGAAACACCGATAGTTTCTGCGGATCAGGTTTAACAGAGTCTGCATCAGTTGACTTTATCATCAACGAGAATAAGGACAGCAAAAGTATTTTCTACAATAAGGTCGATGTAGAGCATATCGGAGCAGGCGGACATTCTCAGGGCGGAATGAGTGCAGTTAATGCTGCAAGGCGCAATTCGTATATAGACTGTGTATTTGATGTGCAGGGGTGTCAGCTTAAGTATGAGGCAAGCAAGCTGAATGTGCCTACTTTCTTTATAACAGCTACAGAAGATACGATAGTATCATCATCATGGGTAAAGTCATCTTACAATGCCTGCAATGCACCTTCTGTATATGCAAGTGTAAAGGATGTTACACATTTTGGTCCCGTAGACGGACAATCAGCTTCAATTTTTGCTGAATATGCTGTAAAATGGTTTGATGCTTTCCTTAAAAACAATAAAAATTCAAAGTCTGTTTTCCTCAAAGGCGGATCACTTTCAAAGGACAGCAGATGGGTCGATTATGCTTCAAAGAATTTCTGATACGGAATACTGATAAAAGTTTCGGCTCCTGTATATAACAGGAGCCGTTGTTTTTTATGTCGTTTCATTTTCTAATTATTCAACTTCTCAAAAAAGGGACTCAGGATATTGTCGAGCTGATCGAATTCATACTCCATGAACAATTCATCATTAAGAAAAACATCGATGTATTGCCTGTTCAGGATTATGAAATACAGCTCATCGTTATGCTGATATTGAAGCATATGTCTGCCGTAGTTCATTTTTTCCGTTTCTGTGGCTGTGGGGATATCGATTTCCTTTACAACATCTTCATATTGTAAGATAGCTGAATCCTTTAACTCCTGGATAAAGTAATTCCCCATGTATCCGGCCTCGCCGCCGTCATAAATCTCTACATCGGCAGTGACCTTTGCTATCTGACCATTTCTCAGGTTGGGGTAAGCTCCGCCCTGGTTCAGATAGATCCAGTTGCAGGTACCGGGTATCTGGATATAATCATCATTAACTCTCATGATATAAAATTCAGCATCTTTTTTATTGCTGATGTCAAGAGAATCAGCTATATATCCTGTTGTATTGCTTATCTCTGAAGTAGCTGTCTGAACTTTGGAGGCTGTTTCTGAGCTTTCGGCTCCACTGTCTGATCTGCCGCAGCCTGACAGAAGTATTAAAGCAGAGAAAGCCAAAACTGTGATCTTTTTCATGGCGACCATCCTTTCAAAAGGTTATTCTGATAAATAAGTGTTGAAAAAAGCCCGGATCGTTGCAAGGCAGAGAAAATTTTGTCACATTGAATAAATATGCCGGCAGATTTTAGTGCAAAAAGTCAGCTGCCTGAAATTTTTTCTGAGCGCATTCATATTCTTTGTAATATCCGTATGGAACAGATTTGCGGTAATTTCTGCATTTGTTCGGATATTCCTATTGATGATCTTTGGGGAATATGCTATAATTTTATTGGTGTAAATAATCATATGAGAACGGTGATACAGGTGTATGAAGGAAAAATGAAAACAACAGATATCAATGGCAGGACCTGCCATATCGTAGTGAACGATCCTGCCCTGCCTGCGATATACTGGGGCGAAATGAAGGACAGTGCCGAAACTGCTGAAAAAGTTCTTGCTCTGTGTGAGGACGTTAAGTGCAACTATATCATTTTTGAAGCTGAGGACTGGAACGACTGTTTCTCGCCGTGGGAGCTTACTCTCAGCAAGAAGATGTCATTCCCCGGCGGCGGACGCAAAACGCTGGAATGGCTTGTAAATGAATGTGTTCCCTGCTGTGAAAATGAGTACGGTCTCACTGGAAAGCGTATTATCTGCGGATACTCCCTTGCAGGGCTTTTCAGCTTATGGGCTTTCTATGAAAGTCAGTATTTCAGCGGAGTCATAAGCTGTTCCGGTTCGCTGTGGTTCAGGGACTGGATAAGCTATGCCGAAGGACATACTGCTCCTGCTGACAGCTTCGTTTATCTCAGTCTCGGTGACCGTGAGGAAAAGGCAAGGGATAAGGTCATGGCAGCAGTCGGTGACTGTACCCGCAGGCAGTACGAGCTTGTGAGCAGCGATAAAAATGTGTCCCGATATATCCTTGAATGGAATCAGGGAGGACATTTCAATGAACCTGAAATGCGTATCGCAAAGGGAATAAAATGGTGCTTGAATAAGAAGTATCCGGTGTTATCTTCGGAAGCAGAGGCTTTGGGATAGTATGGGAGGTAAACCATGTATATAGAGCATATAGCGGTGTATGTCACCGATCTGGAAGCTGCAAAAGACTTTTTTGCAAGGTATTTCGGAGGCTGGCCGAATGAGGGCTATCACAATACAAAGACGGGATTCAGATCCTACTTTATCAGCTTTGAAAACGGTGCAAGACTGGAGCTTATGAACAGACCTGATGTACCGGAAGCTGACAAAACAGCAGAGCGTACTGGCTATGCACATATTGCATTCAGTGTTGGCAGCAGGGAGAAAGTTGATGAACTGACGGAGCGGCTGAGGTCAGCGGGATATGAGGTGAAAAGCGGCCCGAGAACAACAGGTGACGGATATTACGAGAGCTGTATTGTGGCTGTTGAGGGAAATCTTATTGAAATAACTGTCTGAAGCTGGCAGAGCATTTCTGAAAAGGAGGAGAGATCATGACATTATCATCGGGAGTAAAACGGATGTTATCTGCGGCTGCTGCGGCAGCTGTTGCCTGCTGTATACCGCTTCCGGCGGCATCAGCTGATGAAAGGGCAGAGCCGGGCTTCTATGAAGATTTCAGCAGCGGCAGTCTTGATACGGATAAATGGCTCGCTGCTGAGAAAAACTGGGGCGGGACTGTCAATGAGGACGGTGTGACAAAGGACTACAACGGCGGAGTTACTGCGGAAAATGTTTCTGTCAGTGACGGTAAACTGGTGCTGAAAGGACTTGGCAACAGATACGAAGGAAGTCAGCGTGGTATCAACCGTGACGGCAGCCGCCGCTCAGACGGGAAACGCTGCGGAGGTGCTGTTGCTACAAAGGAATATTTCGGCTCCGGCAGCTATGAGATAAGAGCAAGGATAGCTCCGGAGCTTGGCTGCTGCTCGGCTATGTGGACATTTGAGTATGAGGAGGATTACTCCGGGGATAAGCTGAATATCATCAACCATGAGATAGATATCGAATTTCCCGGCCGTGATAAAAATGACGATCTCAGCCTCAGCCATGCTCTTTGCACGACCTGGGTCACCGAGGAAGACTACAGGACTAAGTCTGTGGACTGCGGTGAGCAGACTGACGGCAAGTTCCATACCTACCGCTTTGACTGGCATACCGGCAGCGAGGATGAAGTTCCGAGGGTGGAATATTACTTCGACGACAAGCTGACGTATACTGTTTACGATTTCATCCCTACAAATGAGAGCCGCTTCTGGCTGGGGCTGTGGTTCCCTAAATACTGGGCAGGCACTCCTGATTTTGAAGAGACGGTATTTGAGGTGGACTATGTCAGGATAACTCCATTCCACGAAAGCGGTGATACTCCTCAGCACGAATCCTACCCGGACAGCGGCTGGAAGGAGACTGCGGAGCTTCCGAAAAGCTGGCTCCTGTGGCACAGCTACAGCAGCTATTCTGCCCTGGACAGCAGATTGTATCTCCGTACACCGGACGGTACTGTGAAAACTATCAGCGGAGATTTTATCCATGCTATGAACGGAAGCTTCGGTATTTCTCCTGAGCAGATAATATTTATGGCTATAGACAGTGAGGCGGATGAATGGGACATCTACCTCAGCGACGGAGAAAATACGGAAAATCTCACTGAACGGAGCGGCTTCCGCAATGAGGACCCTAAGTGGTCGCCTGACGGAAAGTCCGTGGTATTCAAGCGTGGACACTGGGATAATGATGCTGACGGCTTTGTGTATGACCTGGCACTTCTTGATATTGAAACAAGAACAGTCACTATGCTGACAGATGACTCCGCAGAGGAGGCTATGCCCTGCTTCTCTGAGGACGGAAGCTTTATATACTATGCAAGCTACAGCGGGGGTATCGGTTCAATATGCCGGCTGGATACTGCTTCACACAGGACTGAGACCATATTCAGTGAGAGCGGTGTAACAGCCTATTATCCCGTTGTCAGGGGAGATGAGCTTTTCTTCACTAAGTGGTATTCTGCGGATAACCGCTGCGATCAGCTTGTCAGATATGATGACGGCAGGATAACAAGGCTGCCCTTTGATTCAGAGCTCTGCGACTGCTCTGATGCCTGCCCTGCGGACGGCGACAGGATGATATTCAGCAGCACTATGAACGGAGACTATGATCTCTATCTGTTTGACGGGGAAAAGGTAACTGCACTGACTGAGATCAACTCCGGGAATAATGATCTCGGTGCTGATATCTATACCTGGGAGGAGTATCAGGCTTATCTTGAAAGCAGCTCCCCTGAAGGTGATGTGAATATGGACGGCAGGTTCAATATTGCGGATGCGGTACTGCTTCAGAAATGGCTCCTTTCAGTTTCGGGAGAGGAACGGATAAATACTGAGGCAGCTGATATCTGCAGGGATAACAAGCTGGACGGCTTTGATCTGTGTATGATGAGAAGCAAACTTATCGGCGCAGGATTATACTAATGAAAAAACGGGGAGAGCTCCTTTTGAATGGAGCTTTCCCCGTTTATCTTTTGTTATTACTTCTTGGCAAGATATTTGAAGAAGAACGAATCCTCGTATTCGCCGAAGAAATTGTTTCTTGCACCGTCCTCGAAGAGATCGATCTCTGTGGCGGTGATAGCTACTGCCGGATCAGTTGAGTGGCTGATAGTGGTAGTGACTGATCTTGTTATCTCATGGTAAGCAGTAAGTCCGCCGAAGGCAAGAAGCACTGCTATGACCGCATACTGCTTTATCTCCTTGGCCTTGCGGGATTCCTCAAGGGCACTCATGATGAGTACAAACAGAACTACAAGTGCCGGGATAGAGGCTCGCATTACGAAGTCTATATGAGGACCGAAGGATATCATCGGTACTACGAGAAGTGTTGCCATTGATACCCAGTAGAGGGGCTCACGCTTCTTCTTTGAGTAGATAGCAAAGTAGTATACCATGAACTCCAGAAGGACGAATATCAGGTATGACATAAGAAGACGCTTCATTTCTGTCTTGCGGAATCCGTCCGTGCTGGTGGAATTGGATTTGAGGAAGAGGTAGGATACCAGTGTCAGCAGCAGGCCGCTTACGGCATTCTGTATGGTTATCGCTTCACGGATTATTGCAATAGCATTCTCCTTGAAGATCTTCTTCTTATCGTACATCTGGATGATCCTTCTGATGCCTATGCAGGCAAGTATGGGAAGCATACCTATGGACGGGAGGGTGCAGGCCATGAAGCTGAATGAATAAACAAAAATTATGGAGCGGTTATCCTTCTGGTGGAGCAGCAGGAGAGTTATCACCCATGCAGGGATAGCCTGGTTGAATACCCAGAAGAGCTGTGTTGACATTGATGACATCTGGAAGCCGGGAGCCCAGTTTTCAAGGTGATTGCTGGTGAACCAGAGATATCCTGAGGAGTTGTGGAGCACAAAATCTCCCACAGCGTCAAGACCGCTGAAGCATACAAATGCAAGAACTATCCAGGGAGATACTTTCTTTAAAAGGCCGGAGATAAGTGTCATTACCAGCATAACACCGGCAACACACCAGTAGAAGAGGAATACATTTGCAGCATGGAGTCCCCATATCTTTCCGACACAGGCTGCGGGCAGCCAGAGTGCAAAGTAGTATATCATTGTAACGGGCTTCTGGAAATACGGCTCTGAATCTGTGATTATTACAGGCCAGTCGTTTGAAACGAGCTTTTCCAGGATCGCATTTCGCCACATATGATCGAAGTTCTGGAAGGCAAATTCACCTATACCTGAGAGGTATACCCAGATGACAGATATTGCTGCCATGAGTACCAGCTTAGGCAGATTTGAGCGTGTGAACTGTGTAACGTCCATTTTTGGAGCGGTCCTGAATGCAAAGAAGAGACCGGCTGTGAGAACAGCTTCCATTACCAGTGCAATAGGTGTCCTGAGCCAGCCAAACAGGAAAATATACATCGGTATTGCAAGATATATATATGCTATCTGAATGGGAAGTCTTGAAAAGACTTTCTTATCAGCACCGGCAGGCTTGTGTTTAACTGCGCCGGCTGCTTTGTTTTTGGGTTTTTGATTCTTTACAGCGTTTTTTTCCTTGGCAGGAGCAGGCTTCTTTTCAGCAGGCTTTGCTCCGTCGGCAGTTTTTGCTTTTTCAGCTTTCTTTTCTGTGTTTTTTACTTCTTCTGACATTATTTTGTTCCTTTCCGGACGTCCCATTCTGTCAGACGTCCTTTGTGGCATAGATAAGCTTTTTCAGCCAGCTCTGCCATGGGCAGGTCTGACAGAGAATCGGAATAGAATCTGTCCACTTTCTCATCGGGGAATATCGCTCTGAATCGCTTGACCTTTTCCTGGCCCTTGCAGTTTTCACTGCTGAATTTTCCGGACCTTATATCTACCTCAGAGGCGATAAGGCTTTTCAGTCCCAGTTCCTTTATCGGTATCTCAAGAAGGAAGGCGGGTGATGCGGAGATTATCACATCTGTATCCTGCTTCTGATCCTTGTACCATTTCATTATCTTTCCGAGATTCTTATCCCAGAAGATGCGGAGTTCTGCTTCCATATCCGGGATGCCGGGCAGGAAGCGGAAGAATATCTCCTTCCACTGAGTAGTCGTACATCTGCCAAGCTTATGCTTTACCGCAGATATACAGGCTGAAGGAAAGTGCCTAAGTATACCGGGGTGCCGCTTCACCATGAACAGATAGAGATCAATAGTGCTGTCACCATTGTAAATGGTTCCGTCAAAATCGTATACGTTCACTTAACACCTCCGGGAAGTAGATCTGTATGAATATGAATCCGGCATAGAGCACTCCCAGCAGTATAAGGAACTTATCTCCCAGGATAACATCTACCGGATTGCCGTGAGCATCGCTTTCAAGGTCGAAAGTGTACCTCATTATCATTATTATGACCAGCGGAGTGGTGTATATCATATTGGGCAGAGAGCCTGAATCAACGCTCCAGAGGGCGTAGAATACCAGGAATATTGCCAGATACATATACATACTGCTGTTGAGATATTTCTCGGTGTACTGGCTGAGGACTGATCTTGTGGCATCACCGCAGGCCATTTTTTCGTTTCTCCTCTTGCCGAAGGCCATGAAGAGCGAAAGTGCGATAAGTGTGAGATACAGCCAGTTTGAGATACGGACATCGGTGATATATGAGCCATAGAACATTCTCAGTACAAATCCCGAGACCAGTATAACAATGTCTATTACAGGCTTGTTCTTCCAGGATTTGCTGTACATGAAATTCAGCAGGAGATACAACAGGGGGATCGCTCCGCCGACGCTGATACCGCATAGGAATGCGTTTATCAGGACTGCTGCTGCTGTTACGATACAGAAAAGCGTTATTCCCTCCGCCTTTGAGACCTCTCCGCTTGCCAGCGGGCGCTTGCATTTTACAGGGTGGAGCCTGTCCTTTTCAATATCGCAGTAATCGTTTATAACGTAAATTGCTGAGGAGCAGAGTGCAAAAACTGCGAAACCCGCCGTCAGCTTCAGGATAATATCATTTTTGGTAAAAACACCGCCGTAGAAAGCCGGTATCAGAACTATGAAATTCTTGATCCAGTGCTTGACCCTGAGCAGTGAAATATAGGACCTCAATTTTTTGGTCATAACCTTCCCCTTCGCTCTGTGTTATTAAGTCATAGATAAAAATATTATATCTCATTAATATAGATTTGTCAATAGTAATGGAGCTGATAAAATGGCTGTATATCTCCCATTATAAAAGACGAAGAAGACGGGTGATTCTCTCACATGACAATAAAAAAACCGGATCCGTATCAGATCCGGTCTGGTTTGCTGTTTTATTCTGCTTCTTCGAGATACTTGTTGTTGCTGTCCCACTTATAGAGGCCTGTTTCAACAAGGAGCTGAAGATTATCCTTAGTGATTACATAGGGTAATAACAGATAAGACTGTATGTACTTTGCACCGTTGTTGTATGAGCCTGTATCGTAGGTTACTTCCATGGGGAGTGAATCCACAAGGCCTGCTGTAGGAACATCTCCCTGGAGGATAGTCTTACATACTTCAAAAGCAACAGCAGCTTCGTCGTTTACGTTTTTGTATACAGTCATGGACTGCTTGCCGTCAAGGATGTTCTTGAGGTTGTCAATATCTCCATCCTGGCCGGTGATTATCGGGGTGTTGTTGCCGGTATATCTGGCCTCGATCGCCTGTGTTACACCGAGAGCTGTTGAGTCGTTTGAACAGAGTGCAACGTCGAGTTTGGTTCCTGCCGGATAATAGTTTGTGAGAGTATTCTCCATATCCTTTTTGGCGTTATCAGTAGTCCATCCCTTTGTAGCTGCCTGCTCGAAGGAGTCCTCTCCGGACTGAACGATAAGCTTTCCGCTGTTGATGTAGTTTACGAGGGTATCGTGTGCTCCATCATAGAAATAGCGGGCATTGTTGTCGCCTGCGTCACCTGCTACAAATTCGATATTATACGGGCCGGATGAATTATCAAGGTCGAGCTGCTGTTTTACGAACTCACCCTGAAGCTTTCCGACAGTATAGTTATCGAAGGAGATATAGTAGGTAACTGCGTCTGTGTTCATAATGAGACGGTCATATGCTACAACGGGAATATTCTTTTCCTTTGCGGTGTCGATAGTTTTTGAGATCTCTGTTCCGTCAACAGCGGCTACCAGCAGCAGGTCAACGTCATCAGAGATAAGTCCCAAGACATCGTTATTCTGCTTTGTCGCATCATTGTTTGAGTAGGTGAGCACAACATTGAAGCCGGCATCCTCAAACTGTTTCTTGAGAAATTCACCGTCGTTGTTCCATCTCTTCAGCTCCTGAGCAGGCATTGCAATACCAATGGTCTTGCTTGAGTTGTCTGCCGAGCTCTCAGAGCTTGATGATGATGATGATGTGCTTCCGCAGGCAGCAAGAGAGCTGCTCATTGCCAATGCAGTGATTGACACCAATAATTTCTTCATATTTTTTCCTCCTTATTAATGCCCCTGTAAAAACGCCTAAAACATTTCTATAGATTATATTTTACACCGAAATATAGGCATTGTCAATACACTTTGTGATAATTTAGTGAAACATATAAACAAAAGAAGGTGCATATGTGCAATACGACAGCAAGATATTAATAGATTTGAGATAAAAAATGGAATGAATATGAATTATATTGCTTGCAGCAACTTTCACTGCCGCTCATAGACCTGTTGACGTGTCAGGTGCGATAGCTTACGGTATATCTTCAATATCAGGCCGGCACACGATACGGACTGCCTCCGGAGCTGGTGTGTTTATACTCCGTTATAGGACATTGTATGTACAGGCAAATTCTATATCAAGATAGTCCGTGTTTTTAGGCAGTGGTTTTCAACAGTGTTTTTTCCGGAGGTAAAGAAAGTACTAAAATAGTTCGGGGAGCCCCTTTCTGCGGAGCTCCCCGAAGTCTGTATCTATATTATTGGGAGTTATAAAATGTTTTCTATGTTATATATAATTTCTTCTTCTATTCTTTTTCTTGTTATTATTCATTTATGCCTAAGAGCTGCTTCTGTATACCCAGTGCATCGTTGGGAGTGATACCGTCGCCGGTGTTATTGACATCAGCATTGAAGCTGCCCCAGTCATCAAGCTCGAATCTGTCAGGATTGGAAATTGACTGCATAACGAGAACTGCATCATTCATCTTTGTTTCGTTATCGCCGTCAGCATCGCCGGAGCGCTTGATAGTCTTTCCGCTGAGTGCTTCCATATACTTGATATGCTTGATCTCAGCTGACTCTGTGCTTTCAGCTGCAGGTGCACTGTGGGTCTCGTTGTATGCTTTAAGGAGAGCGTTTATATCCACATCAATTTCATCGTTGTCGACATACTTTCTTACTACAAACTCAACTACCTGGAGGTCGACCATATCGCCGCTGACACCATTTCCGTCAAGGTCAAGCTCTGTATCTATGTGCACCCATACCTCTGTGGGGATAACGCTTCCTGAAGCGTCTCTCTTTGCGACAAGATCGGAGCTGTAATCCATTACTGTAATTAAGTCGTTCATAGTAATAGCGCCGTCAAGGTCAACGTCCGGAGGAGCTACTTTTCCGTTGAGCATGAGTCCATCAAATTTCTCGCAGGCTGCATCGAGCACTTCATCGTAGTTCTCTTCATGCATACGATCGAGCTTATATGTACGGTCTGCGACTGCGAGCATATCTGCATCGATAGCTGCTGAGCTTACCTCTGAGATAAATGCGCCGATAGGAGTTCCCATGTTGCCGCGCATTTCATTTCTGTTTGTGCCTTCGGGAGTTGCTGCAATAAGCTCATCTGTGTATTCGAATATGCCCGGTGTATAAATATAGCTCGGATCGAATCCCTTGTTGTATAGATGATATCTTATAAGAGTTTCCTCACTGTTTGCATCAAAGAAGCATTTGCTGTGGAATGAATCACAGTTTTCCCATGTAGAAGAGCTCAGCGGAACAAGTGCTTTAGCAGCGTCATTGTCGAAGGGCTCTGTGAATTTGCTGTAGATGTACATCTGATATTCTAAGATATCATAGATATCTGCGGTTCCGTTTCCGTTAAAGTCAAGATCGATATTTTCAGTCTCGATAAGGTTTGCTGTATACTGATATAAGAGATCCTGCTTGAGAGCTGTTTGTTTCAGATCCTCTACGAATTTGTAGCTGCTGAGAGTGATATCGCCGTTTTTATCGGGATAATTGTACATATCGAAATCATCGGGAATGATTCCGAACTTGTAGAAATAGTACTGCTCAAGTATGACAAAGTCGTTGAGTTTTATCTTAAGATCGAGATCAATATCGCCTCTGGCTGCTATGACTTCTCTCTCCTCGGGAGTTATCATATCATCCTTTTTCATGAAATATGCCCAGAAGTCGCAGAGATCATATCTGTCGAACTTTCCGTCGTTATTTACATCCGGTGATGCTTCCCCGGATTCGATATGCGGGAATACATAATCAAGTAAGACCTGATCGAACTCAGGCGGATTATATGTTGCCTGAACTCCTGTGGGGACCATGTTTATAAGTGAAGCAGCAGCTGCTGCTGAGGCTAAAAACTTTTTCATAGCTATACTCCTTTCGTAATCAGCGACTTGTCTGTCGACCTCGCTGATAGTTGTTGCAACGACAGGCTCTGTATTTACGGCAGCCGTTGTTTCTGCCGCAGAGACATTGGTTGTTTTTGTTTCCGGAGAATGACTGGCCTCAAACGTTGTACGGGTACTCTTGGAGTTTATATTATTCATGGCAGTTGTTACGACAGCAGGAGAAGTTATTACAGTATCTTTTGTATTAGTCTGTGACTGATACGGTTTTGTTGCTTCAGGTATTGCCGTGGTAGTAATAGTTATATATTCAGAGTCTGCTGTTGTGGTTATTATTGTATCGTTTGCTGAGGTATGGATCTCATCCGCACCGCCTTCATCAGTGGTGATGATGTTGTTTCCTTCAGGTTCTTTTATCTTAACAGCAGGATCCTTTGCAAAGTTCCAGAGTACTATGGCAAATGCACAAGCTGCAGCAGCAGCGGTTATCCTGAGTGGTATCGGTATGAAGTGCCGGCGTTCTTCTTCAGCGGGGATACCGTGTTCCCTTAAGAATTCGTCCTTATGGGCGGCTTCAGGAAAATCAAATGATTCCTGAATGGCTTTCTTCAACTGCTTTTTCATGGTATCCCTCCTCTCCGCTGAATTCTTTTTTCAGGAAGGAAAGTATCTTCCTTATCCTGCGGCTCATTGCGAACCTTGAAATACCGTACAATTTACTCAGTACGCTGACAGGGACCTCGTTCACATATCTGAGTATGATCAGTTCCCTGTCCTCGTCAGAAAGCTTTTTTATTGCACTGCCAAGGGCAACGTTTGTGAGAATGTCGTCCTCGTGGTCTGTTTCATCGGGGATGTTATCGGTCAGTTCCTCCGTTTGTTTTTTCCTGAACTCATCTGCACACAGATTGCCGGCTATTGTGTACAGATAGTGCATTTCCTTGACGATGTCGTTCTCCTTGTTCTGTCTTTCAAGAAATCTGAGAAATGTTTCCTGAGTTATGTCCTCAGCAACAGTTCTGTTCCTGACCTTGAAGTAGCAGTAGCGGAAAATCTTATCGTACTGTTCATTCAGATCGACTGACACGCATTTACCTCCCTTCATAATGATTGACGTTTATGGCAGTGGTGATGTGCACTTGAAATTGTAAACGTTTTGTTAATAATATGTGAACGTTTTGTGCGGGTATAGCTTTTGTTACGAATATTATATCATATCCCCTTATTTTTTACAAGAAAAACCGCCCTCTGTTGAGAGCGGTCTTCTTATAATGGGGGGATTGCTGTTTTTGTAATTATATCATTGGGAAATAGGAGTGATTATTTTTTATTTGAGAAGCAGCTGGTTCTGGATCTCCAGTGCATCCATGGGAGTGATGCCGTCGCCAGTGTTGTAGAGATCGGCATTGAATTCGCCCCAGTCATCAAGCTGGAACCTGTCAGGATTGGAAATTGACTGCATAACGAGAACGGCATCGTTCATCTTAACATTGCTGTCGCCGTCAGCGTCGCCGGAGCGCTGGAGCTTGACATCACTTTTTGCTTCAAGATACCTGATATGGCCGAGCTTGGAGATCTTTTTCTGATTTTCCTGATTTGCATTGTATTCATTGAGCTTTTCAGTGAGTGTATCTTCACCATACTTCATGATGAGGTGATTGGGAAGCCACAGATCATAGAGATCACCGTATACGCCATTGTCATTAAGATCAAGCTGAGTATCGATATATGTCCATGTGTTGTAATCGATAGTGCTGTCTTCAGCGGTCTTGTAGTCTATAACATCGTACATATACTGCACAAGAACATCTCTGTCTTTAAAGTTTACTGAACCGTCGTGATTGATATCCGGAGGAGTGATAAGTCCGTTCATTACATCACTGTCATATTGAGCGAAGAGCACATCGAATTTCGGTCCGAATTCCGGATTGACTAACAGATCGATCTTTGATGTATCATCTCTTACTGTTGCAAGTCCGGCTTCAAGGGCAGCATCCTTTACAAGATAAGAGAAGGATCTGGTTACGAACTCATATTTGCTGTAAAGAGGATAATTTGATGTATTGGGGCTCTGCTTCATATATTTATGGAAATGATCGTAATAGATATTGACATTGAGCCATTCAGGAGAAAAATCACAGTTATAGATAAAATACTTTACTATAGTGCTGTCGCTGTTGCGGTCATAGTCAAAAGCTGCGAAAACATCTTCGCTCTTCTTGAATACGCTGTCATAGTCTTTGATGTTGTCAATAAGAACATCCATGCCGCTGTAGTAGTTCTTGCAGAAATATACATAATAGTCAAATGCATCCATGATATCGATATTTCCGTCAGAATTTACATCCAGATCCACATCGCCGTTTTTGATCTTTTCTGCGGCATACTGATAAAGAAGATCATCGCTTTCAGCAACGGACTTCATTTCCTCGATAAAATTATAGCTGTCGATCGTAACTCTGTCGCTGTTGTCTTTGTAAAGGGAGATGTTGAAATCCTCGGGATCGAAACCGTATTTGTAGAAATAATACTTTTCAAGGATCTTTACATCCTCAAGGTTAGTAATGCCGTTCTTATTGATGTCCCCGGCTTCCTTTACAGCAAGCTCTTCTTTTGAGGCATATTTCTCATTGTTAAGTATGTAGCGGTAGATCTTGTATATATCCTGAGCCTCAAAGGTGCCGTTTCCGTCAACATCGGCATTCCATAAACCGGAATCAATATTCTCAAAATAGGCACTGAATCTTTCAGAGACCTTTGGAGCTACGTATACTGCCATGCTGTGTGTAGGTGATACACTGAGCATAGATGCAGCAGCTGCTGAAACTGCTAAAAACTTTTTCATAACAAGACTCCTTTCATATTCATCGAGCTGTTCATTCAGTTCAGGGTCATAGTAACTGGTCACAGTGGTGACCACCTGAGCAGGTAAAGATGTATTTGCTGCTGTGGTATTAAGCGTTGGTCTGTGATGCGTTCCTGTGGTGGTGGCCACTGTGACACTGTGGTTAGTAATAGGTGCCTGTGACTGTGAAACTGAGCTGATGCCGTTTTGTGGAATAGATTGAGTGTGTGAATAGGTGGTAACGGCTGAAACAGGCTCAGATGAGACAATTGTTGTCGTTTTGCTGTCAGCCTGGCAGACAGATGTAGTCTGAATGCTGACACTTGTTCCCTCAGTGGGCTCTTCAACAGATGTTATTATACCGGAATTATTATCCTTGGTTGAAAGCTGAGGAGTGTTCCGTAGACCTGTCCATACGCAGAATGCCGCTGCAGCAGCAGTTAATGCTGAGACTGATATCCAGAGAATACCTTTTCGCTTTTTTTCGGATCGTTTTTCCGACGATGCTGTCAGCTTCTCCATTTTATCTCTGAATTCGTCGGAAAAATCATAATCAGGGATATCCAGACCGGTCATTTCATTGAAGCTCTCATTGAGAACATCCTCAAGAGCATCTTTTAAGATATCTTTACTCATATTTTTCCGCCTCCTTCTTCGAGATTTTTTGCAAGCACCTTTCGTGCCCGCTGGATACGTTTGTATACGTTATCGCTGTTTATTTTCAGCAGTGCAGATATCTCTGTTATATTATAGCCGTATACATAACGAAGCATCAATACATCTCTGTATTCGTCCTTGAGGTCTTTTATTGCGCTTATGACTGAATCAATGGGATAGCTGTCAAGACTTACAGCGCCAACATCCTCGTCAGGAGTTTCGCTGAGGCATATCTTCTGGTTTTTCCTGTACTTATCCAGTGCAGCGTTTCTGACTATTATAACGAGCAGAGAAGTCATTTTTGGCCAGTCAAGCTTAGAATACTTTTCAAAATTTTTTGAGAACCTTAGAAATGCTTCTGAAACGCAGTCCTCGGCATCTGCAAAATTATTTAGTATATTCATTGCGGTGTACATCATGAGTCTGCGGTTTTTTATGTATATCTCTTCAAAAGTGGGAGAGCTTTCTGTTATTTCAGCGTTGTCAAGACAAATTTCCATGCGTTTCAGCTCCTTTCCTTTTATGCTATTTATTCATTTATTATAACTTACGGAAACGCGGTTTTTGGACAGGCGAATTATGAACTTTTTGTAAACAATTATATTTTCCATGCAAGAGTTTTGTTTTTCGGAGGCTTTTCTGGCGCTATCCTGACCAAAGAGAGGAAGATCAAATTGTATATTATGCAGAAATTAACTTAATGCACTTTAAATTGTTGATAAAATATGGTATAATTATATAAATCTTTTCAGGGGAGGTCGAATTATGAATCATTTTAAAAGAATCCTGTCCATAGCGGCGGCTCTTTGTATATCTGCAATGCCTCTGAGCGGTATGAGCAGTGCTCCGGACAGGAATGTTTTTGCCGCCGATTATACAGAGGGTGCTACTGATGATTTTAAGTATTATCAGTATGAGGACCATATTGTAATTACCGGCACAGTTGATTCCAGTATTATATCAGCAGCAGTGCCTGCGGAGATAGGCGGACTTCCTGTAACTGAGCTTGGAGCAAAGGCTTTTGCATATTGCTATAATCTGGAATCGGTGTCACTTCCGGAAACTCTGGAGAAAATCGGAAACTATGCGTTCATGAGCTGCCGTTCCATAAAGGAGATAAGTCTCCCGGACAAAGTGTCAAGCATAGGCAATGAGGCTTTCCGGCAGTGTACCGGCCTGGAATCATTTACGGTGCCGGTATCTCTGACTGAGCTTGGGACTGCTGTATTTACCGGCTGTTCAAAGCTTTCAGGATTTACCGTGCCCAAGGGCAGTACTGCTTTTTCTGCTGACGGAGGGATACTGTTCAATGCAGACGGAAACAAGCTTGTTGTTTTTCCTGCCGGAAAGACTGAGACCGCATATACCGTTCCTGATACTGTTTCAGGTATCGCCTCTACGGCCTTTTCCGGATGTACAGGTCTGGTATCGGTGACTATACCTGATACTGTAACTGAGTGCGGCGGCGGACTGTTTTACGGCTGTACATCACTTGAATCAGTAAGACTTCCCGCAAGTCTGAATTCACTGGCCTATACTCCATCGTACAACTATTATTCCGATCCTCTCGGCTTCTTTGAGAACTGCTATAAGCTAAGCGATATAGAATTCCCAAAAGACCTGACAGTCATCGATTATGATGCTTTCTGCGGCTGCCGGGCATTTACGGAATTTATCGTTCCGGATACTGTGGAAGAGATAAACGGCGGTGCTTTTGAGAATAATAAGGGACTGACAGCTATAACTCTCGGAAAGTCCGTAAAAGAGGTGAGCACCTCAGCTTTCGACGGTTCAGATTCTCTTTCTGCTATTTATGTTTCTCCCGATAATAAGGAGCTCTCTTCTTTGGACGGAGTGCTTATGGATAAGCCGGGGCAAACTATCGTAATGTATCCGGTAGGCAAAAAGGATGCTTCCTATACTATCCCCGAGGGAGTGGTCTCAATAGGCTACGCTGCATTTTATGAGCACCCCTTCATAGAGAGTATCGTGATCCCGGCTTCTGTTAAGAATATCGGTGCATATGCACTGAACAGGTGCAGCAGGCTGACAGAAGTTGTCTTTGAGGATCCTGATGCCGCAGGTGTGCTGTCTGTAGGCAGATACGCCTTCTATGGCTCGGCTTACCAGAAAAACTGTACCGACGAACAGGGCTTTGCTGTAACAGAAAACGGTATCCTGCTGGCTTTGCCTGAAAACGCTGAGGGAGAGGTTATCGTCCCTGAGAATGTAAGATATGCCGCAGGTGCTTCTGTGACCAGTGAAAAGATCACAAAACTCACCTTCCAGAACAGTGTAAGGCTGGAACAGAATTCGATATACTGGTGCAGCAGCCTTGCAGCTATTGAGGTCAGAGGAGATCTTATCTACGGCAATAACGCTGTATACGGAAGCTCCGGTGAGCTGACGGATCTTATCATAACCGGCAATATAACCCTTAGAGGTACTCTCCCGAAAACTATCGTAAATGTTTCAAGAGGCCGTCAGGCTATAGAATATGATGTTTCCGACAGTACCGGTGCAAAGGAGTATATCGCATCATCAGACCGGACATATTCAGAACTTGACATAAAAGCTTCTTCCGGCTGGTATATCGACAGCGTTTTTGAGATGAAGCTGAGCGACGGCTCTGCTTGTGCGGCTCTGGCTGTTGCCGGAGGAGCTGAGGTATACTGTCAGGATGGCTCTCTGCTGTTCTCAGTTCAGAAGGAGGGGATGACTCTCGGAGCTGCCTGTGCTGACGATGAGGACAATATCTTCATTATGTGGGGATACAGTATTAAAGACGATGTTATCGCCGATAATATGGAAACAAACAATGTCGTCATAGAAAAGTACAGTCGTAATGGTGAGCTTCTGAATACCCTGGGATTGTCTCCGTCAAAAACAGAGGCACAGTTCCCCTTTGATGCCGGAAATGCAAATATGTGCGTTAGCGGCGGAGTTCTTGGTCTGCTCTTTGATACAGAGTGGCTCAGGTCATCTGACGGCTATCATCATCAGGGCTCAGTTTTTGTGGCTGCAAAGGCTGCTGACCTTTCTGTGATAAGTATCGATACACTCGATGCCTCACATTCCTTCGGTGTCAGCATGATACCTACTGAAAGCGGATTTGCTGATATACAGAACGGTGATGCGAATTTCCGAGGCATCAATTTCTGCTTTTACGATAATGCCTCCGACAGCCACAGCAGGATAGTCGGATTCCATTCACCGGGCAAGTATGGTTCAAATGCGGCTCAGCTTGACGGAAATGCCACATATATCGAGCTGGGCGGCCTTGCTAAGAGCAGGACTACTTATGCTATCGCCGGAAGCGGTGAAAAGAACTATACCTCAGATGTATTCTATAACTCTCAGTACAGACAGAGAAAATACAATGTATTTGTCCGCATCTGGGACGATACTCTCATCTCGTCTGCTGCTGCCGACTGTGCCGGAGAGGACAGAGTGGATATCGCTACAGGCAAGGTGGCTGATTCAAATGTTATCTGGCTTACGAACTTCAAAGAAAATGAGGCAGTAGGTGCTGTAAAGGCGGTGGCTATTGAGCAGGGGGCTTATGTCGTACTCTGGGAGAAGTATCTGGACGGAAAATTCGACAGCGTGAGATACGTTGTGCTGGATGAGTGCGGAGAATTTCTCCGTCAGGAGACAGAGCTGAAAAATGCAAGGCTCTCCTTCTCCTCGATACAGCCTGTTGTAAACGGAAATACCCTTACATGGGCATATACTGATGATGATGCGGATACTATCACATGGTACAGCTTTAATGTCAACGGAAAGAATAATATCCCCGGTGACGCTGACTGCGATGGTCAGGTTAAAATGAATGACGCTGTGCTTGTAATGCAGTCCCTGTCAAATCCCGACCGTTTCGGCAAGGACGGAAGCAGTGACAGCTGCATTACCGTGCAGGGCGAAAAGAATGCCGATGTATTTGAAAGGGGCGGAAGTCTCTCTCCTATGGATGCTCTTTCGATACAGAAATATCTTGTGAAGTTGGTGCCGTCACTTCCGGAAAGCTATGTGAAGTAAACAGCCCGGCATAATATCAGAAATAACAGGATCCCCAGTCTGCTGACCGGAGATCCTGTTTTTATATTATTTCCCTTTTATATACATCTGCTGCATCTGCACCGAAAAATCCTGTGAACAGACTGTTATCTGCGATGAGTGCAAGCTTCTGCTGTCTTGTGAGCTGTTTTATCCGCCATTCAAGCTTTGAGGCAAGACTGCGGTTCGAGGTGCTCCACAGCGCCTCTACAGCTTCCACATTGTGGGAGCGTGTGAATTTAGCACCTCTGCGTCCGGCGCCGGAGTGCTCTTCAAGGCGGCGCTCTATATCAGTAGTTATGCCTGTATACAGACTTCCGCCCTCACACCTCAGAATGTAGACAAAGTACATTACTTCTGCTTTATCCTGAAGCTGCTGTTGCGGAGCTGACTTGCATCAAAGCCCTTGGGACGTCTGTCCTCACGCTTTTTCTTGGGTCTGCGCTCTGCCTGCTGCTTCTTTTCCTCTTCATCATTGAGACGCATTGTTAGTGAGATACGGCTGCGCTTTACATCTACGTCAAGGACACGGACCTTTACTACCTCGCCAACCTTTACAGCTTCAAGAGGATGCTTGATGAATTTGCTGCATATCTGAGAGATATGTACAAGTCCGTCCTCGTGGACACCGATATCAACGAATACACCGAAATCGATGATATTGCGGACTGTTCCCACAAGCTCCATACCGGGCTTGAGGTCCTTTATCTCCATGATATCGCCGCTTCTCATAAGCGGAGGAGGGAGCTCGTCACGGAGGTCACGGCCGGGCTTTTTAAGCTCTCCGATGATATCTGTGAGAGTTGGTACACCTATGCCGAGGGTGGAGCTTATATTCTCAACTCCGAGGCCGTCAGCCTTCTCAGAGATACCCTCTGCACCGCCGTTGGCTATGTCTGCAAGTGTGAATCCGCACTCGCTGAGGAGTGATGCAGCGGCAGCATAGCTCTCCGGATGTACTGCAGTATTGTCAAGAGGATTCTTTCCGTCACGGACTCTGAGGAAGCCTGCACACTGCTCAAAGGCCTTCTTTCCAAGCTTCGGTACTTTAAGAAGCTCCTTGCGGTCAGTGAACTTTCCGTTCTCCTCACGGTAAGCAACAATATTCTTTGCAACTGCTGAATTGATTCCGGATATATATGAAAGCAGTGAATAGGATGCTGTATTAAGGTCAACACCTACTGAGTTAACGCAGTCCTCAACAACTCCGCCGAGGGCCTCGCTCATTCTTGCCTGAGGCATATCGTGCTGATACTGTCCTACACCTATAGCCTTTGGTTCGATCTTTACAAGCTCAGCAAGGGGATCCTGCAGGCGGCGGGCAATGGAGATAGCTCCTCTTATGGAAACATCGTACTCCGGGAACTCCTCTGCGGCAAGCTTTGAGGCTGAATATACAGATGCACCGGCCTCATTTACTATCATGTAGCTTACCTTGCCGGCGTACTCCTTGATTATATCTGCGGTGAAAGTCTCTGTCTCACGGGAGGCAGTTCCGTTTCCTATGGAGATAGCGCTTACATCGTATTTATCTATGAACTGCTTTACCTTCTTCTTTGCAGCTTCTACTGCACCTGCTGAGCCTGTGGGGTAGATTATAGCTGTATCAAGCACCTTGCCTGTGCCGTCGATAACTGCGGTCTTGCAGCCGTGAGCGTATCCGGGGTCAAGTCCGAGGATAACGCTGTTTTTGAGCGGCGGCTGGAGAAGCATCTGGCGGAGATTTGCTGCGAATACCTTTATGGATTCCTCAGCAGCCTTTGAGCTCATCTCTGAACGTATCTCACGCTCTATTGACGGGAATATGAGGCGCTTGTAGCTGTCCTCGGCAGCTGCTCTTACAAGCTCACCGCAGGCATTGTTTGCCTTGATGTATTTGCCAAGGATGATATCAGTTGCAAGTGTTTCATCAAGAGTAACCGCAACCTTGAGGAAGCCCTCCTTTTCTCCTCTGTCAAGAGCGAGAACACGGTGATTTGCGACCTTCGGGATAGGCTCTGAGTACTCGTAGTAGTTCATGTATACGCTCTCTGCCTCGGCATCGGAAGCCTTTGATACCAGCTCGCCCTTTTCTCCGGCAAGAGCACGAAGCTTCTTTCTGATGTCTGCATCGTCAGAGATATCCTCTGCGATGATGTCCATAGCACCCTGGAGAGCGGTCTGAGCATCGGGTATTTTCTTTTCCTCATCGATAAATGCCTCAGCTTCCTTTTCAGGCTCTGTGGCATTGTCCTGAGCGATAAGAAGGGCTGCAAGCGGTTCGAGACCATTTTCTCTTGCGATGCCTGCACGAGTCCTTCTCTTCGGCTTGAAGGGGCGGTATATATCCTCTACCTCTACCAGAGTAAGTGCTGCGCTGATAGCAGCCTCTATCTCAGGAGTCATCTTCTCCTGCTCGGTGATGGCGTTTGTTACTTCTTCCTTGCGCTTTTCAAGGTTTCTGAGGTACATGAGCCTGTCATAGAGCTCACGGAGTATCTGGTCGTCAAGAGAGCCGGTAAGCTCCTTACGGTAACGGGCGATAAAGGGGATGGTCTTGTCATCGTCGATGAGTTCAACGGTATTATCCACCTGTTCCTGTCTGAGTCCGAATTCCTTTGCCAGTGTTTTATTAATGTCCATAGTATATCCTTTCTTTGCTGGGGTCATTCCTGTATTTCAGGGGCGGAGACGTTCTCCGGCTCTGCTGCCGGGACAGGCTCTCCGGCCTGAGCTGTCAGCTCTGCCTGAGCCTCATTGAAGCGGTCTATCCATGAAAACAGGGATTTTGCTATGTCTTTCCAGACATTTATATTATTCTTCTCGTTAAGCACCTCGTGGCGCATACCGTCGAATATCCTGTGTGAAATGCTCTCATAGCCTGCTTTTTCAAGCTTTGCCATAAGTCTGAACAGCTTTTTCTCAGATATCATGCAGGGGTCATCCTTGCCTGAGACAAATCTTATGGGCAGTGAAGGGTCTGCATTAGTCTGCTTCTTAGCTGCACAGGCCTCCCTGACCAGTGTCAGGGCTTCCTCGTAGCCGTTCATGGTAGTTTTAAAGCTGCACAGCGGATCGTTGTTGAAGTTTTCAACTACTTCAGGGTCGCTGCAGCGCCATGAGTTGTCCGGCTGTTCAAAGAATTTTCCGAAATTGTCGTCGATAAGATCATAGATCTTTTCGCTGCGGAAGCGGCTGCCGAGCTTTTTGGAAGACTCGGAATTGATTCCTCTTACTACAGGTGAAAAGGGACTGTAGCAGGGAATGCCGGTCAGGACGAGCCCGTTTATAGTCCTGCTGTTCTCACGAATGAAGCAAAGGGCTCCGGAGGCGCCTATGCCGTGGCCTAACATGAATACAGGGATATCCGGGAAGCGGGCGTGGATCAGGTTATTGAGCTGGGCGATATCGCTTACAAAGCCTTCGCTTCCGCTGCGGAACATGAATCCAAGGTCATCCTGTGAGCAAATGCTCTTTCCATGGCCTCTGTTGTCGTGTATTACTGTTATGAATCCCTCTTCAGCCAGATAGTCCATAAAGGGATAGTAGCGCTCTTTGTGCTCATTCAGTCCGTGTATGATCTGTACTATGCCGCAGGGTGCTCCTGACGGAACAGCTATTGCTGCGGACAATACAAGCTCATCGAATCCGGAGGTCAATTCAAATTCCTTCAGATCAGCGTTAAGCATAGCGATCCTCCTTTTTGATCTGTGAAGCCGTAAAAACGGCACTTTCCTAACATTATAACATATTTTCCGGCTTAAATCAAGTGTCAAATGCTTTGAAATAACGCAAAATGGCATCCTTGATGGCAAAAATGATACTTTTCATACAAGTTCATCTTTGTTCTTGACAAAACCAGTATATTCTGTTAAAATAACTCTAAAGGAGGATGGTATTATGAAATGTTCTTTCTGCGGAGCAGATATGCTCCCTTCAGATAAGTTCTGCAATAACTGCGGAGCTTCAAATCCAAATGCGGCCAATAACGGTGCACCTACAAGGATACCGGGTCCCTCTGACGGGAACGGTCAGTACGGTCAGAATTACAACGGCTACGGCCAGAATAACGGCCAGTACGGTCAGAATTACAACGGCTACGGCCAGAATAACGGCCAGTACGGTCAGAATTACGGCGGCTACGGCCAGAACAACGGTCAGTACGGTCAGAATTATAACGGCTACGGCCAGTATGGACAGAATTATGGCGGCTATGGCCAGAATAACGGTCAGTATTACGGCAGAGGTTATGTTGACCCTGAACTTTCTTCGAGAGTTGCTGCCGGCGAGGTAGTAAGCCCTGCTTATGTTGGATTCGGCGATGCTGTAAAGCTCTTCTTCAAGAATTTTGCCAATTTCAAGGGACGTTCTACAAGAAGTGAATACTGGTATGTAGTTGTCTTCAATATGCTGATAAACTTTGTGCTCAGCTTCATTACAACAGGAGTTGTGGTATCTTCAGGAGACACCACTGCTTCCAGTGCGATAAGCGGCTTGTACTCACTTATCGTCCTTGTACCGACTCTGGCTCTGATAACAAGAAGACTCCACGATATCGGCAAGAGCGGCTGGTGGTACCTGATAATTTTCACCTGCGTGGGAGCTTTTGTACTGCTGTATTGGTTCTGTCAGCCAAGCGTGACTACCAATCAGTACGGTCCCAGTGCTAATGAACTCTACGGAGGCACGGGCTATGGAAATGGCGGCCCCGGCAGCTATTGAGTCAGGCATTTCTCGTAATATAATTAATGTAAAACGGCGGATACTATATCCGCCGTTTTTTCTGTATTGTTATTTCTGAATTTTGTCCGGCGCCAACTGCCGGGGACTGTAAGGAAAGGCTTTCTGCTTATTCCTTTACATATGCGGCAACTATCTCAGAGATATAGGCTCTGTGATAGGGCTCCTTGCCATAGACCTGTTCAGCTATCCCGTCATCTGTAAGGAAGCCGCTCTCCTCCATATCGTACTGATAGAGCTTGCGGCATACAAATACCAGGTCTGCCTCTTCAAAGGCAACATTTCCGTCAAATTCAGCGGGAGTGAGACCAGTCTCCTTTACCTTATCGAAATCTCTTCCAGAGTGTGAACCGCAGAATGTAAGGGCACTGCGGTATTTTTCTCCGTAGAATGAAGCTGTGAAGTATTCGCCCTTGTCGATGAACTCATATGTATATCTGTTGGGACGGATATAGCAGGTGAGCACCTTTCTGCTCCAGAGTACACCGAGCTGTCCCCATGAAGCAGTCATGGTGTTGAAATTGTCCGGAGTGCCGCCGGTCAGGAGCATCCACTCCTTGCCTATCTTGTCGAAGGGGTTGAAGCTGAGTTCTCTTAGCGGTATCTTTTTGAATGCCATGATGGTTCCTCCTTAAAATATATTATTCTGCGCCTTTTTGCGCTTCAGTTTATATTATATTCAGTTCCATCACAGCAGATACATATTACACTCTCTTAAGCGCCGATTTATAGCGCAGCCGGAGCTTATCAGTGATAAGTGCGATGAATTCTGAATTTGTGGGCTTTCCTTTTCCCGTATCCACGGTGTAGCCGAAGAACGAGTTAAGCGTATCCACATTGCCTCTGTCCCAGGCTATCTCTATAGCATGGCGGATAGCTCTTTCCACTCTTGAGGATGTGGTGTCGTAGGCGCCGGCAACTGTGGGATATAGCTGCTTTGTAACGCTGTCCAGCAGCTCTTTGTTCTCTATTGAGCAGAGTATAGCTGTCCTGAGGTAGTGATATCCTTTTATGTGAGCAGGTACTCCCAGCTGGTGGATTATATCTGTGACAACTATCTCCATATCGCTGCTGAGGCTGTCTGCCCTGTCGCCCAGTGCTGAGCTTATTGCGGCACAGAGGTCATCTGCGTCACAGGGCCTGAGCAGGAATTTTGAGGCGCCGTTATCCATTACCTGACGCTCGATGAATTCGTTGTCATAGGCAGAGGTCACGATGAATACGGGAGATTTTGTTCCCAGCTCACGGACACCCTTCATTATTGTAACAGCGTCTCCATTCTGTGCGGTTATGTCAAGTACGGCAACATCCGGCGGATCGTTCTTTATGGAATTGATTATGACTGAGCAGTCCCTGCGCCTGGTATATGCGTACATTCCCCTTTCCCTGAGCTTGTTTGCGATGCTTACTCCGTTTTCGGCGGAATCATCGCCGATAAGTACTTTTACTTTTCCGTTCATGGATTTATACCTCCCTTTGTTCTTGCGGCATCCGTCAGAATACGTCTTTTCTGCGGGTACTTAAATATGATACCACATATTACATCCGGGAGCAACGGATTTTTTTAGCTTATTTTGGCGATTCGGGGCGGAAAATACACATCCGGTGAGGGCTGTGTGAAGCTTGTTGTTATTTGTGCTTTTTTCGGCCTTTTGCGAGAATATTATCAGTTATATTGCGGACTTTTGTCCCGGGAGGGAACATTTTGTCGGCAAGACGGTCAAGAGCATTCTTTTCAAGACTTGTTCTTGAATAATCCACAAGCTTGGGCTCTTTTACAGAAGAACCCCATTTTTTCAGAGCCTCAGACGACATATACGGCCTGAATAACTCACGGTCCGTGGCACTGCAGCATTCCTCTGTGAATTTCAGAGGAAGTTCGCAGCCGCTGGTGCCGAATTTGTCGAGGAAGCTTCCGAAATGACGGGAAAGCAGGGTATCGAAGTCCTCTTTTCCCTCAAGAGCTGCCTTGTCGGAGTTGAGGGCATTTAGTATGAGCGCCTGTCTGGCAGAGGGATCATGATCCTCTCCGCAGAGGCTGTGAGAGCCAAGCACTATGAATCCCAGCATATGTCCGTCACCGCAGATATCGCTGAGGGGAGTTTTATTCTGAGGGATATCGAATCCGTAGATCGAATAAAGTCCCAGGATGCACTGGAGGGTGAGGTGCTTCGGTGTATCAAAGTCGTATACCAGCTTGTCCCTTATATATCCTGTGAGGCGGCCTGAGCGCTCCATAAGCACTGCGGGCGGCGCTATCATCATTGCCTTTGAGCCGTTCATTATGGCAAGCTCGATATCATATGCAACATCGTGGCCGCAGTGGAAAAGCTTTGCAGCACTTACTCCTGCCTTTTCCAGTACAGGCTTGTACCAGCTTCTTGCGTCGCAGTCCTTTATCTCTGATATGACAACAAGTCCGTCATATGAACTGTATCCGCAGCGCTCAAGTATCTCTGTGACCACTTCACGGGGGTATATGCTCTCGGAGAATATTATCACACGCTTACGGCTGTTTTTTGCCTCACGGTAGATGGCCTTGCCACATTCACGGGGGAAGGAGAAGTGCTCGATAAGCTCACATTCACGCTCCATGAGCCTGTCCCGTCCCTCAGGGCTTACTCCGCTCAGCTTTGCGAAAATGTCGTATATCTTTTCAAGAGTGACTCTTGTGCGGACACCGTACTTCTTTTCGGCAGCCTCAGCTGCAGCAGTACGAAGCTCTGTGAAAGTCTTTTTCCCCTTTGTATCGAACATGGCGAAATCATCCTCCATGAACATGAAAAGGGCACATTCATCGAGAAAAGGTGTTGTTACAAGAACATCCTCCATGCGGAAGCTGACTGCACGGTATTTGCCGCTGCCGGCTTCTCCCAGCATTCTGTCTATAAGCTCCTGCTGATTCTCGGAAGGAGCTCTTCTGAGCTGCTTTTCGGTGAACATTTTATCCTCCTTTCGCAGGCCTGCTTACTGTGCGGAAGCGGTGGTGGTAACGGAAGCAGGTTCCTCCGCAGCAGGCTCTGTTACTGTCTCTGTATTGACTGAAAGCGTTTCACCGCTTTTTATTTTCTGGTACTCATCAAGGGTGAGGGCACCATCGGAGTTGTAGGTGCGGACAAGAGTTTCCTTGCTGGTATACTTCTCGGAGTATTCTCCCTTGTCATCCTCAAGGTACTCACCGAACCAAAGTCCGAAGAATGACCATATTGCATTGTCACGGAAGGCACTGTCTATATCCGGAAGGCTTCCGCATTCGCTTATTGCTACAAGCTTGCCCTTGCCTGTAAATTTCTGTATGGCAGCAAAGCTCTCATAGAATCGGCTGCCGTAGTCCTTTTCATCGGACATATAGATATCCACAGAGGCGATATCGTAGGTATTCTTGTCCACAAGAGAAGAGGAGCTCTGACCGTTCCATATCCATATGAGATTATCCAGCTGGAAATACTCGGTCATGCGGGTATATACCAGCTTCCAGAGCCATTTGTAGGCATCCTTTCCTGCTGCTCCCCACCAGTACCAGTTTCCGCTTCCCTCCGGGAGAGGTCTCCACAGAACAGGTACTCCCTTGCTTTTCAGGGATGAAAGCTGTCCGGCCATATTGTCTATATCCAGTATCAGGCTGTAGCATTCCTCGGAGATATTTCCCTCGCCGTAGAGGCCTCTTATCTCCTCCTGAGTGAGATTTGCGATATCCTTGTCGGTCACGGCCTTTGAGAGGTCAAAATCAGTTTCCTCTGTGCGGACAGAGCTCTTGCCTGAGGGAGCGCTCCAGTACCAGCTTGCACATACTATTCCGCCGTTTTTATACCAGTCAGCGCTGGCATCGATATCCTTGAAGCTCTCGTCATAGGAGCCTCTGGGGACTTTGAGGTTGCAGAAGCGGATAACAGGGTATTTGCCTGTGGTGCGGTATATAAGGTCCAGCTCGGAATTATCGCTGTCTGCGGCATACTGTCCGGTGATGATATACTTGCCGTAGCTTTCGGTGAGGAAGCTGAGCAGCTCCTTGGCGGCCTCAGCAGCGTTTTCGTTTACAGGCTTTCCCTCTGCATCGTATTTTATCTCGCTGAGGGTATTATTATCGGTGAGCTTGAGATAGTCCAGACATATGTCTCCGCCATCAGGGATAAGGGTTATCTCAGAGCCTCCCTTGGTGAGAAATACTCCCTGGATAGTTATCTGGGTGAACTTTCCTCCGCCGGTGGTAGTGAAATCTGTGAGCTGAACTCCGTTCAGCATCAGCCGGCAGGTGGTTATCCTGCTTGCGGCTATATTGAATGAAAGGTCATAGTGCTGGTTGCTGGGGACATCGGCCTTGAATGTCAGTCCGGTCTTGCCGTCGGCAGGGAAACCGGTGACATAGCCTTCGCCGCTGAAATTATCCTTCTCCGCAGCCACCTTGAGTCCGCCGGTGAGCTCACAGTCCTCAGCCTCATAGAAGTCTCCTGTAGTCTGCTTGTTTATCTCGGGTATCGTTACCGGATAATCCGGATATGTCTCCACTGATGTCGTTACCAGAGCAGCGGTGGTGGTCTCGGGTTCCTCCTCCACAATTGGTACAGGCGGCTCGTTTACCACTTTTTCCGATTTTTTTGATTTGCTGCAGCCGCATACTGCCGGTGTGCTTAGTGCTGCTGCTGCGGCAATGGATATCAGTTTCTTTATGTTCATTGCTTCTCCTTTATGTCAGGGTCTGACCGTATATCGGCTGCCTGCCTTGGTGCTGAAGATAACTGCGCCGTCCTCAATGCGTGAGTCCACGTCCTCGCCGTCACAGGTCACGCTTACTACGCAGTTTGTTCTAAGGCGGCATTCAAAGCCGCTGTCTGAGGTTATCACTGCTGAGCTGAGCTTTCCCTCTGCCCACTCTATATCCACTCCGAAGCCGCCCTTTGCACGAAGTCCGGTAACATGACCGTTTTCCCATTCATGAGGCAGGGCAGGCAGTATTATAAGCTCTCCGCAGCAGCTCTGGAGCAGCGCTTCTGCAACAGCAGCTGTACCGCCGAAATTTCCGTCTATCTGGAAGGGCGGGTGGGAATCAAGAAGATTGGGATTCGTTGAGAATGCCAGCAGCAGTTTGAGATTTTCGTATACCATACGGCTGTCATAGAGCCTTGCCCACATATTCGCTGTCCATGCACAGCTCCAGCCGATATGGTCTTCGCCGTGGATGAGCCTGCGGACAAGAGTGGCTCTTGCAGCATCTGCAAGCTTGGGAGTTTTATTGGGGGAGATGATGTCAGCCGGGTGAAGGGCGAAAAGCTGCGAGATGTGACGGTGTCCCATCTCAGCCTCATCGTAGTCCTCTGACCATTCCTTTATCTGACCGTATTTTCCGATCTCCGGCTGTGGTATCTTCGGAAGCAGCTCCACCAGCTTTTCTGCAAAGGCTCTGTCTTTTTCAAGTATGGCAGAGGCCTTTATCACATCGGTGAACAGTACCGTTATTATCTGGGAATCCATTGAAGGACCGGCACATAAACTTCCCTTTACTCCGTTTTCTGTGAGATAGGTGTTCTCGGGAGAGAGTGATGGGCAGGTCACAAGGTGTCCCTTGCCGTCGTCAATGAGGAAGTTTACGAAAAACTCTGCGGCCTCTTTCATAAGGTGATACTTTTCCGCAAGGAAGTCTTTATCAAGGGTATACTCATAGTGCTCGAATACATGAAGAGCCAGCCATGCTCCGCCCATGGGCCATATAGTTGCAGGCATCCACAGGTCCTGAGGTGCGGTATCTCCCCATATATCTGTATTGTGATGACACACGAAGCCCTTTTCTATGCCGTACATCTCCTTGGCGGTTATCCGTCCGTTATCGCAGACTCTCTCCAGCAGGTCAAAGAGGGGGAGGTGACATTCTGAGAGATTGCAGCTCTCAGCGGGCCAGTAGTTCATCTCGGTATTGATATTTACAGTGTATCTGCTTCCCCAGGCAGGCCACATCTGGTCATTCCATATGCCCTGAAGATTCATGGGCTGAGTGCCTGCACGGCTGGCGGATATCATAAGATAGCGGCCGTAGTTGAAGTAAAGCTCTATCAGCTTGTTATCGTGTATAAGACGGATACACTCCTTGTTGTCGAGCTCATCGCCCTTCAGACGGGTTATGCGCTCGTCAGTTGTCATGGCAGCTATATCGGTCTCGCTGTTATCATCAAGAGAGAGCTCAACACGGTCAAAGAGCTCCTTGTAATCATTTATGTGGCGGCAGAGAAGCTCATCATAGGTGCAGCAGAGAGCCATTTCGGCATCTACCTCTGCGGAAGCCTCGTAGTATTCACCGTAGAAGCTGGTGCGTACTGCAAGTACTATCATCACTTCATTTGCTTTTTCAACATGGAGTTTTCCGCCCAATGTGCGGAGACTTCCTCCGACGGTTCTTGCTCCAACTGCTGCGGCAAAGAATATACCGTCCCTGCTTCCTGTTCCGCCGGTGTACATGAGCATATCATTACCGATGGGGCGGTTATCGTCGTAGTAGTCGTCACGGCCGTCTATGGAGCAGTCAAGGTCTATCGTTCCCGGCTGGTCGCTGGTGATGTGGATGACCATTACCTCATCGGGAGCTGACACAAAAACTTCTCTGGTATATTTTACGTCATTGACTGTAAAGCTTACTCTGCTGACAGCCTCAGATATATCAAGGGTGCGGGAGTAGTCTCTGGCTCTGCCTGCCAGTTTCATTTCTATCTTCAGGTCGCCCAGGGGCATATAGTGCCTGCTGTTCGGAGTTACTCCCTGGAGCTTCTCAAATGCGGTTTTTTCAGCAGCAGGGATATCTCCTGCTTTCAGGAGCTCTCTTACCTCAGCGAGGCCCTCCTGTGCATCCGGGTTGACTCTGTGTCTGGGGCCGCCTGACCAGATGGAATCCTCGTTAAGCTTGATTATCTCCTCTGCCGGGTCGCCGAATATCATGCCGCCTATCCTTCCGTTTCCTACCGGAAGTGCCCAGTTGAAATCCTCAGCAGGGCGGCTGTATTTTAATAAGGTCTCTTTGCTCATATATTTTCTCCTTCACGGAAAGCTACAAAAACACTATCTATATTTATATCTATATATTATATCATATTTTCTTAATGATTGCAAATCATAGACGGGGCCGTTATTCATTTCTGGAAAAGTGATAAAACTTTTCTGATATAATCCGGGATTCATAATGCATTATGCCTAATATCAGGACGATATAAAAAAGCCGCACATTAAGGCGGCTATCCTTAACGGAACTTTATTAAAATCTTATGTAAACCGAGTGGTGATAAGCCACTCGGTTTCTCTTTTAGCAGGCTGCCTTAGCAAATGGCTTGTCAGCTTTTGGAGATAGCATAGGCTCAGATTCGTTCAGACTTGGAAACGTATAATGTATAAGCACCAAATTCCCACAGGTTCGGGAGTACTTCTCAGGCTTTTCATATACCTCTATCCGAGTTATGAATGTTTTAAGTATCTTCGGAGTGATCTCCTTGATTTCAAGGTTTGCCTTAGCATTTTCTATGAATTCATGTATACACTCATCTCTATGATTTAAATCTTCAAGCTTTGCTGTGAGATTAGCAAGCTCAGACACAAGTTCCGTCTGTTCTTTCTCATAGCCTGCTGAAAGCTTATCATAGCGTTCTGGAGTTATCTTTCCTAACGCTTTGTCCTCGTAAAGACAGCTCAGGATATTATCAAGCTCCTTAATACGACTTTCAGTCTTGATACGCTTCTTTTCAGACTCCTTCTTTTCAAGCTCAGCAGTTTTTCTGCCGTTCCGAGCGGCTATTTCATAAAATTCCTCAGGATTTTCTCTTGCGTAGGAAGTCATATCTCTGAGTTGTTTAAGGACTAAGCTGTCAAGCACATTTGCCTTTATTCTGTGAACTGTACAATATTTTCCACCTTTGGTCTGATAGCCTCCGCACTGATAGTAGTTGTTCTCAGGCTTAATTCCCTTGCCGCGGTGAAGATACATTTTCGAGCCACAGTCAGCACAGTATATATAGCCAGCATACTTGTCGGTATCTCCCTGTCGGTCGGGACGTTTCCGTCCCTCGTAGTGCTTCTGAACGAGGTCGAATAGCTCTCGGCTCACTATCGCTTCGTGCGTATTTTCAAAGATGAGTATATTCTCAGGATCGTTCTTGATACGTTTCTTCAACTTGTTTGACTTGCTGTACGTTTGGAAGTTCACAGTATCTCCACAATAAATCCTGTTTGACAGCATATCACGTATTGTACTTTGCGTCCACAGATATGGCGTATCGAACTTAGGCTGCTTACAGGTTTTTCCACGCTGATTAAACTCATATATTCCTGGCGTTTCAATCTGATGTTCTTCCAAGTACCTGCATATTGCCCTCGTTCCTTTGCCTTCAGCGCAAAGCTCATATATTTGACGCACCACTGGAGCGGTTACGGGATCTGGTATAAGCTGCTTTGAATCATCGGGACTTTTCATATATCCATAAGGAATCGCTGTTCCAACACGCTCACCGCGCTCTCCTTTTGCCTTGAATACTGCTCGTATCTTCTTTGACGTATCTCTGGCATACATATCGTTGAACAAGTTCTTTATGCCCGACATCTCGTTGATACCGTTGGCAGAATCAACTCCGTCCGTGACTGCAATGAAGCGTACATCGTATGCAGGGAAAACTAATTCCATTAGTCGGTCAGTCTCAAGGTGGTCGCGTCCAAGACGACTCTGGTCTTTCACAATGACCGTTCCTACAAGACCGTCCTCGACATCTTTCAGCATACGAACGTACTCAGGTCTGTTCTTATTGACTCCGCTGAAGCCGTCGTCAATGTAGTATTGACAGTTACGGAAGCCGTTCCTGTCAGCATATTCCTTGAGCATCAGCTTCTGATTCTCTATGGACAGCGACTCACCCTCGCGAGCATCTTCTTGTGAAAGTCGGCAATACAAAGCTGTAATTAATTCATTGTTTGGTTTCATAAATCCTCCTTCTCCGGAAACCAAACCGAATAGGACTCTGTTGGCGTACCTTTGTGGTACACCAACAGTATACTCCTACTCGGCTCATAAGTCCAGTAAAAATTTTGTTAACTAACTTTCATGAGATAGCGGAGTTTGTCGTCCAAGGTTTCGTCAGCCTCCTTCGGGAAGGCGTTGATAACGGTGTAGGTCTTACCGTCTATTACGACCGTATCTATCTCATAATGCGTTCGGCGTAGTTCAGTGTACTTATTTGTTTCAGTTTTTGTGTTCTTCTCAGCCATTCGATCATACTCCTTC
>DFHF01000038.1 GCA_002371825.1 Ruminococcus flavefaciens
CGAGGACATCAAGGCTAAGGGCGGTAACATCCCCCAGGCTCTCTACGATGAGCTCGACGTTATCGAGGCTAACCTCAACAAGTAATTTCATTCCGAATATAAAATTACCTCCCCGGTTTCGGGGAGGTTTTTTGCAGAATAAGCTTCCTGATCAACGAAAACGGACGTCAAAACACCGTCCCTACATGGGACAAATATATGAACAATTTATAGGAATACACGTTGGTGTTCCTGCTGTATCATGCACCTATATTTTGAGGTAGAAGTTCTGCAATATCCGACTTGACTTTTCGCCGAAAACAATATATAATTGCTTCATACCACGATATAAGGGAGGGGCATTATGGCTGTAAAAATAGGTATCATCGTGCTCATTATTTTCTTTCTTGTGTTTATAGCACTTGTCATATGGTATGTAAAGAAACTGCGCTGTCTTAAATATACCGGCAGAACCTATGGAACTATCATCAGCTCTACTGAATTCAAGCGAAGCTACACCACTCCGAAAAAAAAGACATACTACAAGATAGACGTGGAATACTATGTTAACGACCAGAAATACAAGCTTCACCGCAGCTACAGTCCACTGGAAAACTCATCGCTTGGAAACAGCTGCGAGGTCATATATGATGAAAACAAGCCCGCAAAGAATGTATTGGCAAAAGAAATAGAAGACCAAAAGCTGGCAAGAGATAAATGGATAGTTTATCCTGTACTTGCCGCTGGCATACTTGTCATAGTATTCGGCGCATGGCTGCCTATACTCTTCGATTTCAACAAAAAGCAGTACGATATCTATGAGAACCTCATATACTTAATCGTCCTAATAGGCTCTGACATATCTCTTTTTAAAAAGGTCGCAAAAAAGGAAAAAAGAACCGTCAAAGATCATATCGCCTGTACTGTAGTGATACTTGTCTCTCTGTTGATCACTGCGTTCATTTTTTATTTAACGTTCTTCATTTAATAAAAATAAAACCGGCTGAAACTCCTCAGCCGGTTTTATCATGAACACACCTTTATATAATTCTTCTCTTTATTACCTGTAGTGATCTACCCGATAAGCATATCTATGGTCACGGGAAGAGTTCTGTAATCGCCGAGCAGGAACTTTCTAAGCACTGCGGCATCAGCAGAAGTTATAGTGCCGTCCTTCAGCAGGTCTGCGGCCGCTACCTGAAGGTCATTGAAATACATCTCGTCATCAAGATACTGATAAAGCAGTACCAGATCAAAAGAATTGATAACTCCGTCTCCGGTAAGGTCACCAGTACAAGCTGGTTTTATGGGATACTTCTCAGGAATGAACTCACCCTCAAGAGACTGATCGTCAAACAGATCAACAAATATATTGGACCAGAACCACTTTTTCGGAGCATTCTCCTCATAGCACAAGCCTATCCCCATATGGGTCGCATTTGGATTGATTATAGCATTCCAGTGCCTCTCCGACTTTTTCCATGCTTCAAAAACTCTGTCAACATTTGCGCTTCCTCTTGCGATATTCTCATCTGCCCATTCATAAGGAACAAGACTCTCATCGATAATAGTGTACCATGCCTCTCCGCTGGGACGAAGGTGGTGACCATCCTCATCTACTGATTCGTAGCTGGTTATGAGCTCTCTTGCTCTTGTATTGGCCACATCATTCAGGTAGCTCACGACATAAAGAGGCTTAAGGCCAAGCTCTGCTCTGGCCTCGTTGATCTTTACTGCCATATCGTTTGCTATATCTGCAATAGGCTTTTCTGCTCCGCCGTCGGAATAGGCTTTGTCAGGGACATTCATATTAAAAACGCATATAGTCGTAAGCACTATAGCACACAATACAGAAGCGGCTCTCCTGAGACTAATACATGATCCTTCCATTTTCTACACCCCCTGTTTTCAAGCTTCCAAAATTACTCTCTGTTATTATTTCAAAATGATCAAATGTCATAAATCTATTGTAGAACTACTATAATATTATCATATTTCCATACATTTTTAAAGAGGAAATCTGTGTTTTTGTCATAATACACAATAAAAATCTCTCTTTTGTACAAATTAAAATATACTGATAGTATTCAGAAACTTAAATTATCCCCTATTGTCTTATATTATTCATTGTCATTTTCTCCTATAGCTCAGCTGTCCGCTGAGAACACCTGCGGAAAAAGTATCTGCCTGCGGATATTGCTATTTTCTTTGATTTATGCTATAATAATAACGATTCTTTTTTCAGGAGGCTAAGCTATGAAACTTCTCGCTATCGACGGCAACAGTATCCTCAACCGTGCTTTTTACGGCATCAGACTGCTGTCAAATAAAAACGGAGTGTTCACCAATGCGATTTTCGGATTTATGAACATATACCTGAAAAATTTCTCGGATGTAAAGCCGGATGCAGTTGCTGTGGCCTTCGACCTGCGCTCACCTACTTTCCGCCACAAGGCTGCCTCATACTACAAGGCTAACCGCAAAGGTATGCCTGAGGAGCTTGCTCAGCAGCTTCCGCTTGTCAAAGAACTCCTGGGGCTTTTAGGAATAAAGGTCATAGAATGTGAAGGCTTTGAGGCCGATGACATACTCGGTACCCTCTCAAAGGCCTGCTCCGATAACGGGGATAAATGCTTCGTTCTTACCGGTGACCGTGACAGCCTCCAGCTTATTGATGATAACGTAACTGTTCTCCTTGCCACAAATAAGGAGACTATACACTATACTCCGGATCGTTTCCGTGAGGACTACGGCTTCGAGCCCATAAAGCTCATTGACCTTAAGGCTCTTATGGGCGACAGCTCCGATAATATCCCCGGTGTTGCCGGCATAGGTGAAAAGACTGCTTCCGCTCTTATAAAGGAGTTCGGCTCCCTTGAAGAGCTGTACGAAAAATATGAGGATTCCGGTCTTACAAAGGGTGTAAAAACAAAGCTTGCCAACGGAGCTGATTCTGCAAAGGAGAGCAAATGGCTGGCGACTATAGTCCGTGATGCGCCTATAGACAGCACTCCTTCCTCATACATTCCGGCTGAGCCGGACAGCGCCGGTATCAGCAGATTCCTGTCAGAGCTTGAAATGTTCAAGCTGCTGGATAAGCTGGGGATTTCTGCCACTGAGGGCACAAATGAAACTGCTGACAAGTCAGAAGAAGCTGCACCTGCTATAGATGCAGTCGTATCTCCGCTGACTGCTGAAATAATATCCGGGCTCAATGAGGTGAGCTACCTCCTCAGGGACGGCAGCCTCTCTGTCCGTGAAGGCAGCAATGTCTATACCACTGACAACAAGAGCCTGATTCTTGACTTCCTGAGCTCCGGATGCTCAAAAACTACTGACGACGCAAAGGCTCACTACAGATACGCTATGGCTGAGGGCCGTGAGCTTGTGAATCTGAAAAATGATGCGGCTATCTGCGGCTACCTGCTGAACACCTCCGATTCTGACTATGCTGTGGACAAGCTCTGTGCTGAGTACAGTGTACACTATTACTCCGAAAACGACGGGCTTGCTGACCTGCTTTCACTGGAAGGTCTGGTGAAAAAGCTCCGCAGTATAATAGAAAAAGAAGGTATGACTTCCCTTCTGGAAAATGTGGAGCTGCCCCTTACAGAGGTTCTTGCCTCTATGGAGGATATCGGTATCTGCATCGACAAAGAGGGTGTGGAGGATTTCGGTACCCGTCTCTCTGAGATGATAGAAGAAACTCAGCAGATGATATACGATGATGCCGGTCACGAATTCAATATCTCTTCCCCAAAACAGCTGGGAGTCGTTCTCTTTGAAGAGCTCGGACTTCCTGCAAAGAAAAAGACCAAAAGCGGATATTCTACCAATGCTGAGGTACTTGAAGAGCTCCGGAATCAGTCTCCTATCGTTGACAATATACTGAAATATCGTCAGTATACAAAGCTTAACTCCACCTACGTTGCAGGCCTTCTTGACAAAATAGCTCCCGACGGCCGCATCCATACCTGGTTCAGACAGACTGAGACCCGCACCGGACGCATCTCCTCAACTGAACCTAATATGCAGAATATCCCCGTCCGCACAGAGCTTGGCGCTGAAATGAGAAAATTCTTCACTGCTCCGCTGGGAAAAACTCTGGTGGATGCCGATTACAGTCAGATAGAGCTCCGTGTAATGGCTCATCTCTGCGGCGATAAAAATATGATCGGCGCATTCAATTCCGGCGAGGATATCCACACTTCAACTGCCGCACAGGTCTTCGATATGCCCTCAATTATGGTCACTCCTGAGATGAGAAGTGCCGCTAAAGCCGTAAACTTCGGCATAATCTACGGTATCGGAGCTTTCTCCCTCTCCAAGGATATAAATACCTCCGTGGCTCAGGCAAAGAAATACATCGCCGACTATCTGGCTCGTTTCCCCAAGGTCAAGGAGTTCATGGACTCTACTGTTGATAATGCGATGAAGGACGGCTGTGTCACCACTATGTTCGGACGCAAAAGACGTATCCCGGAACTTGCCTCCTCAAATAAAATGCTTCAGGCCGCTGGAAAACGTATCGCCATGAACACTCCTGTACAGGGAACTGCCGCTGACCTTATCAAAATTGCTATGATAAATGTTTACCGCAGGCTCAAAGCCGAAAAGATCGATGCTAAGCTCATTTTACAGGTCCACGATGAACTCATTCTCGAATCCGCTGTTGACTGTGCAGACCGTGCCTCTGATATACTCAGGGAGGAAATGCAGAATGTCTGCGAAATGAAGGTGCCGCTGGCTGTAGATGTCCACACAGGATATTCATGGTTTGATGCTAAAGGCTGATCAATTGAAAATGGATAATAGGTATCCCTTCCATAAGGTGTTTAATGAATCATGAAAAGAACTACTAAAATTATTATATTAGCTGTTATTGCTGCATTAACAATTTCCGGATGCGGAAAAGAAAATACACACGAATCAAAATCTCAGAATTCTAAAGAAACCAAAGAGGTCTGGTTTGAAGCTACATGGGCGGTAGCTACTACTATCAGGATAGAAGCGACTCAATATTATTATCAAGGTTCTATCCACCCTAATATTATACATGATATAATGAAAGATGACGGTGGATTCGGTACGCATTTCCTTGAGAAGCACCCAGGTTTTGAAGGCATGGAATATATTATTCATTTTAGTTCTTCGAAAGGAGCACCTGATGTTTTTTGTATACAAAAAAACACAGATCCTGTAACAATAGGGTGTGATGGTAAGTATAAGAAATTATCGGATTGGGGCTTTGAGACATGGGATGATGTTCTGGAATATTATGGTCTGAATGATAACTGAAAAAATCCATTTCATAAGGTGTTTAATGAATCATGAAAAGAACTACTAAAATTATCATATTAACTGTTATTGCAGCATTAACATTTTCCGGATGCGGAAAAGAAAATACACACGAATCAAATACTCAGAATTCTAAAGCAACTAAAGAGGTCTGGCCTGTAGCTACAATGTGGGTAGCTTCTGCGATTAAAATTGATGCATCTGAATATTTTTACAAAGGATCAATACATCCACATATCATATATGACATCATCAGAGATGACGGAGAATTTGGTTCATATCTTTTGGATAATCATCCTGATCTAAAGGAAATGGAATACATTATTGAATTTGAAACCAAAGGCCCGTGTAATGTCTTCTGCCTGCAAAAAAACACAGATCCTGTAACAATAGGGTGTGATGGTAAGTATAAGAAATTATCGGATTGGGGCTTTGAGACATGGGATGATGTTCTGGAACATTATGAGCTGAATGATAACTGAAAAAATCCATTTCATAAGGTGTTTAATGAATCATGAAACGAAATACTATAATTATTATATTAGCTGTTATTACAGCATTAACAATTTCCGGATGTGGAAAAGAAAATACACACGAATCAAAATCTCAGAATTCTAAAGAAACTAAAGAAATCTGGCCTGAAGCTACAAGAGCGGTAGCTGCTACTATCATGACGGAAGCGACTCAGTATTATTATCAAGGTTCTATCCACCCTAATATTATACATGATATAATGAAAGATGACGGTGGATTCGGTACGCATTTCCTTGAGAAGCACCCAGGTTTTGAAGGCATGGAATATATTATTCATTTTAGTTCTTCGAAAGGAGCACCTGATGTTTTTTGTATACAAAAAAACACAGATTCTGTGACAATAGGGTGTAACGGTAAGTATAAGAACTTATCGGATTGGGGCTTTGAGACATGGGATGATGTTCTGGAATATTATGATTTGAATGATAACTGAACAGCCTGCAAAAGCAGCTGTGTTTTTTACAAAATCAAGGAGGAGCTTAAACCTATGGGCGATTCTCAATTCTCAATTCTCAACTCTCACTTCTCCCCTGCCATTTTTGAGCAGCTTTCAGAGCTGGACAGGCTCTGTGTGGGAGCGGAAGGCTGGTCTGCGGAATCATTCCGCAGTGAAACTGAAAAGGAGACCGGCCATGTCCTGTATATCATGGACGGTGAACGTGTTATCGCTCTGCTTTCCGGCTATCACGCTTTGGGTGAGGGTGATATAACCAGCGTTGCCGTACATCCGGATCACCGCCGGAAAGGTCTGGCAGAAAAACTTATGAATGCCTTTGAACATTCACTGCCGGAGGATACTGAGAGCATCTTCCTTGAAGTCCGGGAGTCCAATGCCCCTGCTATCGCCCTCTATGAAAAATGCGGATTCGTCCGGCTGGCAATCCGTAAAAATTTCTATGACAGCCCCCGTGAAAACGCTGTTGTCATGGAGAAAAAACTGATAAAAGAGGATATATGAACGATATAGAACTGATAGAAGTCTCTCCGGAATATTCGGAGCAGATAAGAGAATATGCGGCGGAATTCTCTTCCGACCAGATGAAGGCCGTCCCGGAAGAGGGACGGATCCCCGGTCTGGATAACCTTGAGGAATATGATTCCGTAGAGAAATGGCTGGAATACTGCAAGAAAATGACTGGTAAGACAGCCTGGTTCCTCTCCATAAGGAAAAGTGACCATAAAATTATAGGCGCTCTGATACTGCGCCGCAAGCTTGAATATGATGACGACGATCCGGAGTTCTGCTCCCATATCGGCTACTCAGTACGTCCCAGCGAAAGAATGAAGGGCTATGCCGCTAAGCAGCTCCGGCTGGGACTTATAAAAGCAAAAGAAGCCGGTCTGAAAACAGTACGCCTGATATGCCGTGATATAAATACCGGCAGCATCAGAACTATCCTCGCCAACGGCGGCAGATTTGCCGGCTCAATTTACGGTGAGGAGTCTGGTATGACGATCAACCGGTACGATATTAGTTTAGACTGAAAAAGAGGTAATACAAATGCTTATACTTGGAATTGAAAGCTCCTGCGATGAGACCGCCGCAAGTGTGGTAAAGGATCGCCGTGAGATACTCTCCTCCGTCATTTCCACACAGATCGAGGAACACAAAAAATACGGCGGAGTTGTCCCGGAAATAGCCTCCCGCCGTCACTGCGAAAATATCCTCGGTGTTGTACGGCAGGCTCTTGACGAGGCTCAGGTCACACTTGCAGACCTTGACGGTATTGCAGTGACTTACGCTCCCGGACTTATCGGTGCACTTCTTGTGGGAGTCAGCTTCGCAAAGGCTCTGGCAATGTCTGCGGAAAAGCCGCTGATACCTGTCCACCATATTGCCGGACATATCGCCACAAACTATCTCACATTCCCCGATCTGGAGCCGCCCTATCTCTGCCTCGTAGCAAGCGGCGGTCACAGCCATATCATTGAGGTACTGAGCTATACTAAATTCCGTGTCATAGGCCGTACCCGTGACGACGCTGCCGGCGAATGCTTCGATAAATGCGCCCGTGCTATGGGATTTCCCTATCCCGGCGGAGTACACGTTGACAATGCCGCTCAGTCCGGTGACCCTGCAGCGTTCAAACTCCCTCACCCGACTGTGGCCGGAAATGAGTTTGATTTCAGCTTCTCCGGTCTGAAGACCGCTGTTATAAACCTTCTCCACAATGCTGAGCAGAAGGGGCTGGATATCAACAAAAACGACCTTTCCGCAAGCCTCCAGCATACTATCTCAGAGATACTTACATCCAAAACTATTGCTGCTGCTGAGTCCCTGGGATATAAGAAGGTCGCCCTTGCCGGAGGAGTTTCTGCTAACTCCGGAGTCCGTGCCGCACTTTCAGCAGCCTGCAAACAGCGTGGATTTGAGTTCTATATGCCGGAGAAAAAGCTCTGCGGAGACAACGGTGCTATGATAGCCTGTCAGGGAAGCTATAATTTCCTCGCCGGTATCACCGCCGATGAGAGCCTCAATGCCATCGCTACTCTTTCTATGGAGGATATCTGACGCTCGATATGGAAAAGAAGAAAATAACAAACTGCGAGACCTGTACGAATTTTGTCTACGATGATGACTATGACTGCTATGTCTGTATGGTCAATCTGGATGAGGACGAAATGTACCGCTTTTTGCAGGGAACAAATTATGCCTGCCCCTACTACCGTCTTGACGATGAATACGGTGTGGTCAGACATCAGAACTGATACAAAAAAGACTGTCCCAGATTTTGGAACAGTCTTTTTTGTTGTATATATTTGGAGATACTTGTCTTCTTATCAGCCGCCGCAGCAGTCAGGTATCGATACTTTCTCTTCCTTATCCTTGCAGCAGTCAGGCTTTGATGCATCCTCTTCCTTTTCCTCACAGCAGTCAGGCTTTGATGCAGCCTCTTCCTTTTCCTCACAGCAGTCAGGCTTTGATGCATCCTCTTCCTTTTCCTCACAGCAGTCAGGCTTTGATGCAGCCTCTTCCTTTTCCTCACAGCAGTCAGGCTTTGATGCAGCCTCTTCCTTATCCTTACAGCAGTCTTTTTCGCCCTCCTTGCAGCAATCCTTGACCTCTTCACTGCCGGAGCTTTCCTCTGCTGTTGTTATTTCAACACCGTTGTCACTGTCTGAGCTTTCATCTGTACCACAGCCTGTAAGTACTATCAGAGCTGCCGGTATGGACAGCAAAATGACTATTATTTTTTTCATATTCTTACCCTCCGTAATGAGCATGACATAAAGAAATGTGATGCTCAAATTCCATTTTTTATAAAGAATTTGCGCTCCCTGAACAAAGTTCAGGACAACAACCTCAGTAAGGCGGTTATTGAGAACACATTAATTATATCATCAGAGGGCAGAACTGTCCAATCTCAAAAAACTATCTCCTGCTATAGCCTATACCTATTGCCGGTTTATCCTACAGGTGCTTTCTTCTCCTGAGGGGCTCATCTCCGGTATGACAGCACTTCCTTCACTGCTGAGAAGCTCTCCAAGCACTGTGATTATATCGCTTTCCGGTGCTTCTCCCTGCTTTACAGCCTGCTTTATACGTCCTGACAGCTGTTCAGCCTGATTTTCCCTCAGCAGCTTTCCGCCGTTCCTGCTGTAAACTACCCTGCATGATGGCGACACCTTCCAGTCATTGAGCAGCTCGCCCAGTACAGCTTCATATTCACATTCTCCCACTATTACAAGCTCTGTGTAGCCTGTAAATACAGGCTTTCCGGCCTTCAGTTCAGCTTTTTCAAGAGCCTCCTCTATATCCTTTCCAGAGGCAGATACCGTCATAGTCTCATCGGAGAAAAACGAAAATGTCATTTCCTTTTCAGCAATGCCCCTGACCGAAACTGCCCTCAGGTACTCCTTGTCATGAACAAGCCCCGATGAGGCACAGCCTGTCATTACCGCCGCTGTCAGCATTACTGCCGGTATCCATTTAAGCATCTTTCTCTCACCGCCTTCCATGCACAGCTTATGACCGGAACTGCAAATACTGCTGCTGCAACTGCCGCCGCTGTAATGCTACTGTATCCGGAAACTCCCGAAAGCAGAAGAGCCGCTCCCGTCATAAGCACCAGAGATACTGCTCCCGCATATTTTTCTGCTGACGGAAAAATACCGCCTATTATATAGCCTGACATAGCTGCCTGTATCCCTACAGAAAAGACCGCATACACGGTAAATACTATCATAAACAGCGGGTCTATCCTCTGTACGGGAAAGGGCTGCGAAAGCTGAGCTGCTCTGACTGCCGGATATTCTGTTATCTCCATTATCCCTCCGGTAACAAGTACCGAGACCAGCACCACTGCCGCTGTCAGTATCAGCTTTGCTGAAAGATAGCCTGTGACATTCCTCAAACGGCTGCCCTTTGTTATAGGAAGTAGCACGGCCATTCCGCCGAGTGCTCCGCTCATTGAGAGCCCTCTTATAATCTCCGCAGAAATGGTGCGTCCGCTTCCGGCACGTTTCAGATTCTCCCAGTCAGCATCTCTGACCGCACTTACTGCTGCAAGAAGCAGACATAGTCCTCCGGCTGCCGCCGCTATCAGCGAAGCTCTGCCTGCCGCCTTTATCCCTGATGAGGATATATACATACATACCAAGGCTATAAGTCCCGATATCAGCAGCTTTCCGGCAGTTCCTCCGCTGTCCTCATAGGGGATGTGTATCTCCCGTGAGGTCTCCCACTGCATATTGAACAGCATCCCTCCCCACAGGATATAGAACAGCGAAAAGAATATCTTCACGGCATTTCCCATCCTGCCGCAGCCATATATCAAAGGCAGGGTCAGCAGAAACTGAAGTATTATTCCCGCACACAGGCCTGCAAGAGTGCCCAGAGACATTGCCCCTCTGAAACAAAAAAGTGCGAATGCATCACTTATCAGCAGCATTGCTCCCAGCTGTTTTCCGGTGAGCTTATTCATGATATTCCTCCACTGTGAATCCTCTTTCCTGCATTTTCTCTATGCTGCTCCTGATAGCTGTGTCCCCCATGCCTGACCTGATAAAAGGCGACAGCGGCGCTGTATACGGGAAGCCATAGTCCTCTGTGGCACAGATATTAACAAGTACTGCACAGGCCAGCAGGCTTATCCCGAACAGCCCAAGTGCTCCGCCGGCTGCAAGAAATGCAAAACGGAGTATCGTCACCGGCGGATTCAGCTCCGGGACACAAAGTCCGCTCATTACTGCAAGCGCTGTAACCGTCAGCAGAGGTGTACTTATAAGCCCGGATTTTACTGCGGCATCTCCGATTATCAGTCCGCTGACAATGCTTACAGCTCCGCCCATAGGCTTCGGCAGCCTTATCCCGGCCTCTCGTATCACCTCGTACATCAGAAGCACTCCCACAGCCTCTGTGATTATGGATAGAGGCGCCTGCCGCTCGGACTCCACCAGTATCATCAGCAGCGTACTGTTCAGCAGCTCCGGATGATGCATTACTATAGCTGTGTACACTGCCGGCAGAAGTACTGCCAGCAGGAATGCAAGATACTTTATCCAGCGTATAAAAGTCGCATAATAAGGCTTATATGCATAGTCATCAAGGGTCTGGAAGCTCTCGCAGAAAAGTCTCGGTATTACTACTGCAAAGGGAACTCCATCGACTAATATCCCTACTCTCCCCTCTATCAGCTTTGAGCAGAGCACATCCGGTCTCTCTGTGGTACCTGTAGAGCTGAACAGTTCAAACCTGCTGCTCTCCACAAATGGCCGTATATAGCCGGTTGTAAGTATCGCTTCAAGCTTTATCCCGTCAAGAGAGCTCCTTATCCGCCTCAGAAGCTCCTTTGGCACCCTGTCCTTCATATAGCACAGGCACAGGTCTGTGCGGCTCTTCTCCCCTTTTTGAGTGAGCTCCATTACCAGCTCAGGACTTTTCAGCCTGCGCCTTATCTGTGACATGGATGTGCGTATAGTCTCCGCAAATCCTTCATGAGCTCCCATAACATTGCCCTCACCGGAAGGCTCCTGTATCCCCCGTGAGGCATAGCCCTGCACTCCGAAGCCAAGTGCGAAGCCTATCCCCTCTGCTGTCAGCACAGCAAATCCGGAATACAGCAGGCGGAAAAGACTTTCATAATCCGTGACCTCCGGCCGGTCGGTAGACAGAAGCAGCTCCTCACTGATATAGTGAAAAAGCTCGTGGGAGCTTTTCTTCTGCGGGATCGATGTTATGGGCTCGAATATAAGCTCTGTTATTACCGAGGTCGAGACCATTCCCTCACAGCATATAAGCGCACAGTGTACTCCTCCTGCTACAAATTCGTTTATCAGCACATCAGATGAACCGCCTGTCCGGCGTTTTATCTCTTCTATGTTCCTTTTCAGCTCCGGTATCAGCTCGCCTTTCATTATCTCACCTCATAATATTGATGGGGCAATTAAATCCTGAAGTTCAGATTTGTCAAGTATCAGACCCGGGATTTAGTTGGCACATCAATAAGTATGTGAGATTTTTCGTTATATATACAGAAATAACAAAACGGGCAGACTATGTCCGCCCGTAAATAATACTATTCCCGCAATCCCAGTCCCTATCCTGCATCAATTTCTTTTGCCCAGGAACAGCATCCCGCCGCCTGCTGCTGTAAAAAGAAGTCCTGAGATAACACATCTTGCTGTTACTGCCGATTTCAGCTCCCCTGCTGCCTTGGTCAGAGAAGCAAGGGGCAGGCTCATTCCGGAAGGGTCAAAACCTGATGTAACGATCATCCCAGCTATAAGTGCAGCTCCGCCGCCTACAAGAAGTGCTTTTCCCATGTCCACAAATTTATTGTAGGACAGGATATATGTACCGGCCAGTGCTGCCGCTGCAAGAAGGGCAAAAATTATCGCTCTCACTGCTCCGCCGCCAAGCTTTACCGGTATCTTGTCGGTATACTTTGTTATGTCTATAGTGTCTGTGGCAGTTTCCACAGAGCGGTCTATGAACTCATTTGTCTGGGAAGTGCTAAGGCTCAGATGCCTTGATGCAAGGCTTTCCGACAGCTGCGAAGTTATACTGCTGCGAAGGTGACTTCCGTCCACTTCCGGCTTCCGTCCGCTCAGCAGCTTATCTATAACCTCATCTGTTTCCTGCTTTACCGCATCCTCTGTTATGACCTCCGGCATTATGTCGCCCAGTTCTTTTCTCACCTCTTGCGGCGGATCGGTTTTCAGATATGCCTTTTCCGCCTTGTCACGGATCTCATTTGTTATCTCCACATATACCCTGCTGTCGGAGAATTTCCGCTTCACATAGCTCTTGCTGAGAAGAGTGGTGCCCAATACCGTGAATACGATAGCCGCAGCAAGAAGCAGTCCCGCAGCATATGGCAAAAGCTTTTTTATATCATTTCCGCTGTCGCTGTAGCTTTTCATACTATCCCTCCATAAAATCATAGCCTGAGTTTTCGCTCAGGCCGGATGTTATTTCTTCTTCCATTTCACAAGGACAAATGCTGTTATTCCTGTAAGGAAAAGCGTCAGTGTAATTGCAAACCATGTATAGGGCATAGGCAGATCGACTGTATTTATGCCGTAAAATGCAAACATGATATTTGGTATCTCAAGTATGACCGTCATAATGGTCAAGCGCCACATGACTATATTCAGATTATTGGATATGATGGATGAGAAGCCGTCCATCATACTGGAAAGAATGCCGGTATAGATACTGGCCATTTCGATAGCCTGCTTCATCTCGATGAGCACATCCTCAAGCAGGTCCTGATCCTCATCGTAGAGCTTTATTACTCTGCCCCTGAATATCTTCTCGATGGTCGCCTCATTGGCTTTAAGGGATGTAGAGAAGTATACCAGTGATTTTTCCAGCGCAAGGAGCTGCATAAGGAGCTCGTTCTTCATTGCGTCGTGGAGCTGCTGCTCGGCAGCGGATGAGATCTTATCTATCTGCTTCAGGTGTGTGAGGAAGAGAGCTGCTATCCTCAGGAGTATCTGAAGCACGAATCTGGTCTTGAAGGCGGGACGGAGATTCCTTATATTTCCGTGCATGGCATCGGTAAGTATCTGGGTCTCCTTCAGAGATATGGTGAACACATAGTCATCGGTAATGATAATTCCCATTGGCTGGGTATAGAAGTTTCTGGTCTGATCCTCGTCAACTGTTGACACAGGGGTATCTATAATAACGAGGGTCTGTTCGTCCTCACGCTCTATACGGGACGACTCCTCCTCATCCAATGAGGACTTGACAAAGCCGCTGTCGAGACCATAGGTCTGTATAAGCTCCATGACCTCCTGTGGTGTGGGATCCACTACCGAGATCCAGCAGCCTGCTGAAGGCTCTTCGCACTTTGTCAGTTTTCCGTTTTCACTTGTAAAAAAATTAATCATAGAACTGCCATACCTGTATTGATTACAGGCACTGCTCCTTTCGCCGGAATTTCCGGCGAATCATGTGGGCATGAGTGTCCGCCGGATCAAGGGATATATATTAAATTCCCATAAGGGTCGGTACTCATAATGCGCCTCCATTCATGATCAATATAACAGATATATTATACCACATTTTATTTTAAATTGCAATAAATCTCGAAAAAAACGAAGGCAAAAATTTGTCGGAGCAGGAATTGTATTTATAAGCAAAAAAAGGGACGGTCAATTGACCGTCCCTAAGTTTTTAATCACTCATCTTCCTTTTTACGGGAACGAGCTGCAAATGCTGCAAGTGTTGCAAATGCCATTATTGCAGTTACTGCGCTTATGCCATTTACACCTGTACGAGGAGCATCTGTCTTAGGCGCTGCTGTTGTTGTCTTAGCAGGAGCCTTTGTAGTTGTAGTAGTTGTGCGTGTTACTGAACCGCCCTCAACGTCTACATCATCATCTGTAGTAGTTGTTGTTGACTGAACATCTGTTGTTGTAGTGGTTGTGCGTGTTGCTGAACCTCCGTCAACATCGATATCCTCTGTTGTGGTAGTATTTGTAACATCGTCGCCCATTACATCAATTGTTGTTGTCGTAGTTGATGTTGTAGTTGTTGTAGTGGTTGTAGTTGTAACGATCATTTCGTCAACCATTACTACTGTGTCAGTATCGGTCTCTTCACCGTCGATAGTTACCAGCTTGCCATCCTTTATCTCGAATGTCATGTCTGTTGCTACCTGGAATCCCTCGGGAGCTGTAAGCTCGTGGAGGAGGTAAGTACCGTCTGTCAGAGTAACTGTTGTAGCACCGTCACCTGATACCCAAACGAGGCTGTCGCCTGAGCCGGTCACGAGCTGTGCACCTTCGCCAAGCTCAACTGTACCATCGCTGAAGATGATATCGTTGCCGTCTGCATCCTTACCAGTAAGTGTCAGAGTTGCGCCCTTGACCTCATTACTGTAAACATCCTGCTTGTCTACCTTAACTACTGCTGTTACAACTATAGTTGTAGTTGTATCTGTACCAGTTGTTGTAGTTGTGGTAGTAGTTGTTGTGGTTGTAGTAGTTGTAGTTGTTGTAGTTGTAGTAGTAGATGTTGTAGTTGTGGATGTGCTTGTTGATGTGCTTGTAGTTGTTGTACTTGTAGAAGTACTTGTGGATGTGCTTGTTGTAGTAGTGGTTGTAGTAGTTGTGGTGGTCGTTGTTGTAGTTGTAGTTGTTGTTGTAACGATCATCTCATCTATCATCACTACTGTGTCAGTTCCGGCTGCTACGCTGCTTCTGTCGATAGATACCAGCTTGCCATCCTTGATCTCGAATGTCATATCTGTTGCTACCTGGAATCCTTCAGGAGCTGTAAGCTCGTGAAGTGTGTATGTGCCGTCTGTCAGTGTTACTGTTGTCGGTGCGTCGCCTGACTTCCATATCAGACTGTCACCTGAGCTCTTTACGAGCTGTGCACCCTCACCAAGCTCTACTGTTCCATCCTCGAACCTGATCTCATTGCCGTCTGCATCCTTACCAGTAAGTGTGAGCTCAGCGCCCTTAACCTCGCTGCTGTGTACATCCTGCTTTGCGATCTTAACTACTGCTGTTGCAGTTGTTGTGGTTGTCGTGGTGGTAGTAGTTGTTGTTGTTGATGTGCTTGTTGATGTGCTTGTAGTTGTTGTACTTGTTGAAGTACTTGTTGTTGAAGTACTTGTGGATGTAGAAGTACTTGTAGATGTGCTTGTTGTAGTAGTGGTTGTGGTGGTCGTTGTTGTAGTAGTTGTTGTTGTAACGATCATCTCATCTATCATCACTACTGTGTCAGTTCCGGCTGCTACACTGTTTCCGTCAATAGCTACTAGCTTGCCATCCTTGATCTCGAATGTCATATCTGTTGCTACCTGGAATCCTTCAGGAGCTGTAAGCTCGTGGAGTGTGTATGTACCGTCTGTCAGTGTTACTGTTGTCGGTGCATCGCCTGACTTCCATATCAGACTGTCACCTGAGCTCTTTACGAGCTGTGCACCCTCACCAAGCTCTACTGTTCCATCCTCGAAACTGATCTCATTGCCGTCTGCATCCTTACCAGTGAGTGTGAGCTCAGCGCCCTTAACCTCGCTGCTGTATACATCCTGCTTTGCGATCTTAACTACTGCTGTTGCAGTTGTTGTGGTGGTAGTAGTTGTTGTGCTTGTTGATGTGCTTGTGGTTGTTGTACTTGTAGAAGTACTTGTTGTTGAAGTACTTGTGGATGTAGAAGTACTTGTAGATGTGCTTGTTGTAGTAGTGGTTGTGGTAGTTGTGGTGGTCGTTGTTGTAGTTGTAGTTGTTGTTGTAACGATCATCTCATCTATCATCACTACTGTGTCAGTTCCGGCTGCTACACTGTTTCCGTCGATAGATACCAGCTTGCCATCCTTGATCTCGAATGTCATATCTGTTGCTACCTGGAATCCTTCAGGAGCTGTAAGCTCGTGAAGTGTGTATGTACCGTCTGTCAGTGTTACTGTGGTCGGTGCATCGCCTGACTTCCATATCAGACTGTCACCTGAGCTCTTTACGAGCTGTGCACCCTCACCAAGCTCTACTGTTCCATCCTCGAACCTGATCTTATTGCCTTCTGTATCCTTACCAGTGAGTGTGAGCTCAGCGCCCTTAACCTCGCTGCTGTGTACATCCTGCTTTGCGATCTTAACTACTGCTGTTGCAGTTGTTGTGGTTGTCGTGGTGGTAGTAGTTGTTGTGCTTGTTGATGTGCTTGTGGTTGTAGTACTTGTTGAAGTACTTGTAGATGTGCTTGTTGTAGTAGTGGTTGTGGTAGTTGTGGTGGTCGTTGTTGTAGTAGTTGTTGTTGTAACGATCATCTCATCTATCATCACTACTGTGTCGGTACCCTCTTCGATGTCGTTTCCATTGATAGTTACCAGCTTGCCATCCTTGATCTCGAATGTCATATCTGTTGCTACCTGGAATCCCTCAGGAGCTGTAAGCTCGTGAAGTGTGTATGTACCGTCTGTAAGTGTTACTGTTGTCGGTGCATCGCCTGACTTCCATATCAGACTGTCACCTGAGCTCTTTACGAGCTGTGCACCCTCACCAAGCTCTACTGTTCCATCCTCGAACCTGATCTTATTGCCGTCTGCATCCTTACCGGTAAGTGTGAGCTCTGCTCCCTTAACCTCGCTGCTGTGTACATCCTGCTTTGCGATCTTAACTACTGCTGTTGCAGTTGTTGTGCTTGTTGATGTGCTTGTGGTTGTTGTACTTGTTGAAGTACTTGTGGATGTGCTTGTTGATGTGCTTGTAGTTGTTGTACTTGTAGAAGTACTTGTTGTTGAAGTACTTGTTGATGTAGAAGTACTTGTAGATGTGCTTGTTGTTGAAGTACTTGTTGATGTAGAAGTACTTGTAGATGTGCTTGTTGTAGTAGTGGTTGTGGTAGTTGTGGTGGTCGTTGTTGTAGTTGTAGTAGTTGTAACGATCATCTCATCTATCATCACTACTGTGTCAGTTCCGGCTGCTACACTGTTTCCGTCGATAGATACCAGCTTGCCATCCTTGATCTCGAATGTCATATCTGTTGCTACCTGGAATCCCTCAGGAGCTGTAAGCTCGTGAAGTGTGTATGTACCGTCTGTAAGTGTTACTGTTGTCGGTGCCTCACCAGACTTCCAGATAAGGCTGTCGCCTGAATCCTTTACGATCTGTGCTCCTGCACCAAGTTCAACTGCATCTGCATCAAATGTAATCGTGTGGCCGTCTGCATCCTTACCGGTAAGTGTGAGCTCTGCTCCCTTTACCTCACCGCCGTTTACATCCTGCTTTGCAACCTTCACTACTGCTGTTGCAGTTGTAGTTGTTGTTGTGCTTGTTGTTGTAGTGGTTGTGGTAGTTGTGGTGGTCGTTGTTGTAGTAGTTGTTGTTGTAACGATCATCTCATCTATCATCACTACTGTGTCGGTACCCTCTTCGATGTCGTTTCCGTCGATAGTTACCAGCTTGCCATCCTTGATCTCGAATGTCATGTCTGTTGCTACCTGGAATCCCTCAGGAGCTGTAAGCTCGTGAAGTGTGTATGTACCGTCTGTCAGTGTTACTGTTGTCGGTGCCTCACCAGACTTCCAGATAAGGCTGTCGCCTGAATCCTTTACGATCTGTGCTCCTGCACCAAGTTCAACTGCATCTGCATCAAATGTTATTGTGTGGCCGTCTGCATCCTTACCGGTAAGTGTGAGCTCTGCTCCCTTTACCTCACCGCCGTTTACATCCTGCTTTGCAACCTTCACTACTGCTGTTGCATTTGTAGTTGTTGTTGTTGTGCTTGTTGTTGTAGTGGTTGTGGTGGTTGTTGTACTTGTAGAAGTACTTGTTGTAGTTGTGGTTGTTGTAGTTGTAGTAGTAGTTGTTGTAGTAGTTGTTGTTGTTGTTGTGCTTGTAGTTGTAGTAGTGCTTGTTGTAGTAGAAGTTGTTGATGTTGTAGATGTGGTCGATGTACTTGTAGAAGTACTTGTTGTTGAAGTACTTGTTGATGTAGAAGTACTTGTTGAAGTACTTGTAGATGTGGAAGTACTTGTGGATGTGCTTGTTGTTGTGGAAGTTGTAGTTGTTGTGCTTGTAGTTGATGTAGAAGTTGTAGTATGATTTATCATTCTTACATCTTCCTCAACTGTCTCAGCAGCAACTACCTTTCCGTTTGTGACAGTAATTCTGATATCGTCTGCCTTTTCATAGCCAGCCGGCACCTCATCCTCACTGAGGACGTATTCACCGTCAAGCAGGCCCTTGAGCACCTTAGGATTCTCCTCAGATGTATTCCATGATACGGAGCCGTCTACCCAGATAGCATCCTCTGTCATGTCAGCGGGCTTAGTCTCTGATACAGCAGAGATCATTGTAAGTGTAAGCTTAGCATTCTTATCTGCCGGGAGAGGAGTCTCGCCGTCGTCATCGTACTTTGTTATCTTGATCTTGGAGATCTTGTTTGTAACCTCGATAGTATTATCTGTTACATCTTCGATCTTTCCGTCTTCGCCGATAACAAATTCCTTGAGGACTGTTTCAGCAGGAAGGATATATCCTGCGGGAGCTGCTGTTTCAACCAGCTTATAGGTCTTGCCGATCTCAAGCTTGCTGATATCCCATGCATTTTCAGAATCTGATGTCCACTTGAGTTCCTCGCCGTCAACAGAAACTATCCTGTCGTTCTCGTCACGGATCTCAAGCTTTGCACCGCTTATCATTTCACTGCTTTCAGCGTCGAGCTTCTTGATCTTGACATTGGTTGCACCGTCTGTCATCTCGATGAGAGCTATATCGCCTTCAACAGCCTTGCCATTGAGCTTTGTGAGCTTGCCGTCTGTTACCTCGAAGGTAATGGGATCGGCAATGATGTATCCCTTAGGAGCATTTGTCTCAGAGAGTGTATATGTACCGTTGGGGATATTTCTGATCTGAACAGCGCCTTCGCCGGATACCCATGTGAGCACCTTGCCCTTGCCGTTCATAACGCTTACGTCCTCGCCGCCTACAACGCTTCTCTCGCCGAATACAACGTCTTCATTGCCGTTCTTTCCGGTAAGTGTAAGTGTAGCGCCTGCAAGTCCGGAACCGCTGCCCTTCTTCATGATGCTTATAGCACCGAGAGGAGTATCGGTCACATTGATCGTATTGTCTGTGATATCAGAATCAGTGATGATTCCCTTTTCAACTGTAAACTTGACTGCTGCTGCCTTTGCATATCCCTCAGGAGCCTTTGTTTCAACGAGGTAGTAAGTACCGTCGCTGAGTCCCTCGATAGTGTATGCTGCATTGCCTGCAAGCTTCTTTACAGCTGTTGCTACATCGTTCTCAGAAGTTCTGATCTCAAACTCAGCACCTTCAAGAGCGGTCTTTCCGTCTTCCTTGAACTTGTTGATCTTTATAACTGAGATCTTATCTGTGATAACGATGTTGCCGTTCTTATCGAGCTCGTAATCGCCGGTAGTTGAAGCTTCTCCAAGTACGACCTTACCCTTCTCGATAGTGAACTCAAATGCTGATACTACTGTGAATCCGTCAGGAGCAGTTTCCTCAATAAGAGTATATGTGCCGTCCTTCAGGCCTTCAAATTCTGTGCTGTTGCCTGTGAATGTGTAGCTGTTGTCAACTACATCTTCCTCTGTGAGTACCTTGCCTGCAACCTTTACTCCGACGAGCTTATCGCCCTTGATAGTAAATGTTGCCTGCTGCTTCTTATCGCTGGAATCAAGTGTTACTTCTGCGCCGGAGCCATCAACAGCCTTCTTGTCGATCTTGACTGTAGAGATCTTGTCTGTGATAACGATGTTGCCATTCTTATCAAGCTCGACCTCTCCGGTAGTTGCTGATTCGCCAAGTGTTAACTCGCCCTTGGTAATTTTGAACTCAAATGTTGAAACTACTGTGAATCCGTCAGGAGCCTTATCCTCAATAAGAGTATATGTGCCGTCCTTCAGGCCTTCAATGTTTGTGTCGTTGCCGGTGAATGTATAGCCGCCGTCAACTATGTCGTCCTCTGTGAGGACCTTTCCTGCAACTGTTACCCCAACAAGATCATTGCCCATGAGGATGAATGTAGCCTTCTGAGTCTCGTCAGCGGAATCGAGTGTTACCTCTGCGCCGGAGCCGTCGATAGCCTTCTTGTTGATCTGAACAGTGAAGATATCGTCTGTTGCAACGATAGTCTTTTTGTCTCTTGCAAGGATAGATGAGTTGCCGTTTGTAATGGTCTCAGCACCATCCTTGATAACACCGTTCTCAATTGTGAACTTGAATGTTGTAGTTACTCTCTGGAATCCGTCAGGAGCTGCATCCTCTGTGAGCTCATAGTTTCCGTCCTTCAGGCCCTTGAAGATAGCATCATTGCTTGTGAATGTGTAAGAATCCACATTCTCAAGAACTGCTGCATCCCCGCCCTTAGGCTGAACAGTAACTCCTGCAAGTGTAGGAGCAGTCTCATCATTGCCGTCAGCGTCCTTAGTCATCTTAAGAGTGAATGTTGCATTATTGCCGTCAGCAAGAACCTTTGAACCAAATGCTTCCTTGCTGATCTCGATAGTAGATGTCTCATCCAGTACGATGATCGTACCGTCTTCCTTGATCTTTACTGCACCGGTCGTTGTAGGAACATCCTTTACAACTACCTGGCCTTCCTTGATCTCGAAAGTAAACTCAGATACTACTGATTCGCCGGACTCAACACCGATAGCTGTATATCCGTCAGGAGCAGTCTTCTCAACGAGAGTATATGTACCGTCCTTAAGGCCTTCAAACTTAGTGCTGTTGCCTGTGAATGTGTAGCTGTTATCAACGATCTTATCAGCAGTGAGCTCTTCATCGTTAACGATAACGCCCTCAAGATCTTCGCCCTTGAGAGTGAACTCAGCCAGCTGAGAAGCGTCTGTGCTGTCAAGATCTGCGCCTTCTTCTGATGTACCGTCGATAGCCTTCTTATTGATAACTATTGTTGAGATATCATCAGTAGCAACGATCTTGTTTGTTCCGTTCTCGACCTTGATAACGGAATTGCCTGTTGTAGCTGCAGTGCTTGACTTGATAACACCGTTCTCTACAACGAAAGTGAATGTTGATTCAACTTTCTTGTATCCGTCAGGAGCAGTTACCTCCTTAAGCTCATAGGTACCGTCCTTAAGTCCCTCGAAAGTTGCATCGTTGCTTGTGAATGTGTAAGTATCCACATCTTCAAGGACCTCTGCACTGCCGTTCTTAGGCTTAACAGTTACTCCCTTGAGTGAAGGAGCAGTTGTATCGTCTTCGTCAGCATCCTTAGTCATTGTAAGTGTGAATGTAGCCTTGTTGTCATCAGCCAGAGGCTTTGAACCAAGTGCTTCCTTACTTACATTTATAGTGGAGATCTTATCTGTGATAACAAGATTTCCATTTTCGTCAATATCGTATTCACCTGTTGTTGAAGCCTCTCCCAGGACTACCTTACCGTCCTTGATGGAGAAATCAAACTCAGACACAACTGTGAATCCGTCAGGAGCAACTTCCTCTCTGAGAGTGTAGTCGCCATCCTTGAGGCCTTCAAACTTAGTGCTGTTGCCTGTGAATGTATAGCCGTTATCCTCGATGTCTTCTGCTGTGAGGACATTTCCGCCGACCTTTACGCCTTCGAGCTTTCCGTTGTCCTTACTTATTAAAGTAAAGGTAGCCTTCTGAGCTTCGCCGCCGGCGCTGAGGTCTACAGGTGCACCTGAACCGTCAACTGCGCTCTTGTCGATGCTTACAGTTGAGATCTTATCAGTTGCAACGATCTTCTTTGTTCCGTCAGCTGCTATCACTGTCTTGGTGTCACCGGTTGTGCCAATTGTGCTTGACTCAGTGATAACGCCGTCCTTGATAACGAACCGGAATGTTGTAGTTACTCTCTCGAAACCTTCGGGAGCAGTTACTTCTGTAAGTTCGTAAGTACCGTCCTTAAGTCCCTTGAAAACAGTATCGTTGCTCTTGAATGTGTAGCTGTTGTCTTCGATGTCTTCAGCAGTGATAGCTGTGCCATTGACTTTAACACCTTCAAGTGAAGGTGATGTCTCATCATTGTTGTCAGCATCTGCTGTCATCTTAAGAGTAAATTCAGCTACCTGCTTTTCATCCTCGCTGTCCAGTGATATCTCGTTATCAGAACCGTCGATAGCCTTCTTGCTTATCTCGATAGTGGAGATATCATCTGTAACGATGATGCTCTTTCCGTCAGGAGAAGAGATCGTATTTCCTTCAGACTCAACTGAAGGATTGTTCTTGATAACACCGTTCTCAACGGTGAATCTGAATTCAGTTGTGACCTTCTGGTATCCGTCAGGAGAAGCATTCTCAACGAGAATATATTCTCCGTCCTTAAGACCAACGAATGTCTCGCTGTTTGATCTGAATGTGTATGCGTTATCTGAATAGCCTTCTGTATCAGCTGCGATAGTTACATCTCCGACCTTTACTCCGATAAGCTTATCAGCAGCAACGCTCTTGAGTATGAACTCTGCTTCATTTCCTTCTGCGAGAGGCTCTCCGCCGAGAGTCTTCTTATCAAGACTGATAGTGGATATCTTGTCCTTGACGATGATATTGCCGTTGGAATCGATATCGTACTCGCCGTCTGTTGAAGCGCTTACGAGTTTTGCCTTACCCTTCTCAACCTTGAATTCAAAGCTGGAGACAACTGTGTAGCCATCGGGAGCTGCATACTCTGTTAATGTATACACACCGTCCTTAAGGCCTTCAAATGTTACGTCATTTCCTGTGAACATATAGCTGCCTGATGCTTCATCTGCTGTAATAACGTGTTCGCCGACCTTGACACCTTCAAGGTTAGCTCCGCTGATGAAGAAGGTAGCTGTATTTGTGCTGTCGAGCTCAACAGGCATTGAATTCTCATCGATAGCCTGCTTGCTGAGTTTGATATTTGATTTCTTGTCGACAACAACTATCTTGCCTTCTTCAAGTTTTGCCTCGCCTTCAACAGAAGGAGTTACAGATGTTACCTTGTCTGTTGCATTCCAGCCTGTCCCCTTGACAAAATTAAAGGTGAAATCTGAAATTGCTGTAAATCCGTCAGGAGGTGTTATCTCTGAGATCTTGTATGAACCGGTCTTAAGATCTTCAAATGCGATCTCATTGCCTGTAAAAGTATACCTGCCTTCTACAAGATCAGCTTCTTCGATACGATGATCGTTGACCTTTATGTGCCTGATATCTAATCCGTCAAGGCCCTCGATAGTGAATGTAGCACTATTTGTTCCGAGAGAGACCTCTGCTCCTGTGCTGTCAACAGCAGTCTTGGAAAGGATTATCCTCTGGCGTGTTGTATTGATGAGGGAAGCTTCCTTAGAAGCGCTTCCGTCTTCACTGTCTCCGCCTTCGGTGATAACGCCGTCCTTGATAACGATAGTCTTTACAGTTTCTATCTTCTGGTAATTGCCCGGAGCACTATTCTCAACGAGTTCATAGGTACCGTCCTTGAGTCCCTTGAAGCTCTTGGGATTCTCATCATTGGTATTCCATGTTACTGATTCGCCAACTGCTAAGGTATCAGCGCCTGCGATAGTCACATCGCCCTTGCTGGTATCAGCCGAAACGAACTTGAGTTCAAGCTCTGCACCATTATTCTGGGCAGGCATTCCGGGCCATACCGGCATTACTATAGGTCTTGTATTCGGCTTGCTGTTGAAATACTTGATGACCTGTACTTCAGACACCTTATCTCCTACACTTATCTGACTTCCGTCAGCAGAAACTGTTATCTCGCCGTCAGAATAAACATCTGCAAGTGATACCTTTCCTTCGTCATTCACATCGAATGTGAATACTGTAGTCACCTTTTCGTATCCGTTGGGTGAAGCAGTTTCCTCAAGAGTATATCTTCCTGCAGGGAGATTATTGATCTCGATCTCACCGCCGATGAATTCAAATGTTGAATTGTCAGCGAGTGCTGCCTTCTTGTTTACGAGAACATCATCAGCAACTGTGATAGATGTATCTGCGCCCTTGGCATTGATCTTATACTCAGCGCCGTCAGCAAATTCAATTCTGTAATTGCCCTGAGTAAATCCGTCAGCTTTAAGTGTGCTTCCGGAAATTGTGCCTCTGTACTCATACTTATTTGTAATAGGATTTCTGGTTGCCATTGAGGATATATCAGATCCGTCAACCTGGAAGAAGGAGAGATCGTCACCGATTATTGTGTATCCTGTTCCTTCAGTGCAGCCGCTTATCTCTATTGCCTTATAGTTCTTTGATGCATCGCCTTCAGTTATGGCTGAATCTGCGCTGCTAACATTAGCTCTGAGTGAAGCGAGCTCTTCAGGCTTGCCGGCATAAACGTTTCCTAATGCAGAACCGTCAGCCTTCTTGAGTACGAATTTTGCTCCCTCTACGACATCAGACTTTATAGAGCCATCCTCGGAGAGGTTCTTACTTATTTTAAATGCAGTCTGCTTGTCGGGGCCTTCGTCCTTGGAGTTTGTAACTCCGACCTTAACATCCTGACCGCCAACAAGTCCGTTGTTGGTATATGTTGTGTCATATCCTTCTACAGGCTCTTCCACGATGTAGTAGAACCATGTGTAGCCGTCGTCATTGAGCTTAGGCTGATCTTCCCATTTATAAGTCCATGAGTTATCAGCGCTGAGTGTCTGGGTATCCACCTTTTCGGTCTGGACAGCATAGATCTCGGAAACAGGGCCTCCGTCTATTGCAGTTATGTATCCATTGTCATCGATAGTGAATTTAAGGCCCTTGTCGAAGCAGTCCTTATTGTCCTCCTTATAGGGGAAGCCTACCCAGAAGGTATTGTCCAGTGTAGGTGTTTCCTTGAGCTTAGCCAGAAGAGCATCAGAAACCTTTATTGCGTTCGCATCAGCGTCGTAAGAAAAGATATCTGTATAGCCGCGGAATTCCAGATGAGGAGTTCCCTCTTCATAGACCTTCTCGGATTTTACTACACCTATGGAATAATCGTCAAAAACGTATCTGAGGTTTCTGTCGCCTACTCCGCTTATATTCTGGAGCAGATCGCCGTTATCCTGAGGCTCACCCTTATGGTCACCCTCTGTGCGGACTGGACGAACGAACAGCTTTATGTCCTCATTGGGGCTTACCTGTTCGGGATCTTTATATCCCTCAGGAAGCTCATTATTCTTAGGAGTGGGTTCAGCAAAGAGCGGAGAGTTCTTCCAGAGCTCGATAAGAGCATCAGCACGGGCAGCAGCCTCATTGGCCAGGCCGTTCTCAACTCTTTCCTTCTCTGCTTCGGCCATATCGGCCAGCTCGCTGAAGTTGACGTCACCTACGATCGTGCGGTAAAGAGTTACCGTTACTTCATCCGCAGAATGATTATCGTTTCCGTCACTCCAGGTCTTTTCAACTGTAACATCGCCTTCTGTCTTATCACTGAGAGGCTGCATGAAATATGCCATGTGAGTCTCACCTTCGACAGAAACGTTCTGGGCGATAAATGTACCGTTGGTGTTGTTTACATGAAGATCAACATTCGGTGCAAGAATAGAAGCTGTACACATACCGACGTTTATCCTCAGAGCAGGATCGTCGCCGGTTGTACAGTCCGGAGCATTTGCAAAGTTTATAAGTACGTTTGTACCATTTGCAACAGTTCCCTCACCATTCTTTATGTTGAGCTGTGTAGCGCTGCTTGCTTCAGCTATTGACATATCCGCAGTCTCGATTCCATAGTACTCAATATTTTCTGAATACGAACCAAAATCGAAGACATCGCCTTCATAGCCCTCCATATCGAAGTTGATTATCAGTGACTGATTTCCGTTGATTCTTGTACCAGTTACAGGCTGAGGATTTCCGTCCTTATCTCTGTAAAAGGTATCATATTCCTCAAGGTTGAGGCCGAGTATCTTGATCTTACAGTGATCCTTACCTCCGCTTTCTGTCAATAGATCCTCAGGCTTGAGGTTAATGACGTTCTCGCCCTCAGGATTCAGCCAGATGTAGATCACCTTATCCGTGGTGCCAACATTGAGTGCTTCCCACTTTGCAACACTGTCAGACTTTGCGGCAAAATTATCGGACTTAGTCTCATATTCTGCCTTCAGAGCTTCAAAATTGATGAAGTTCTCAGTCCAGTGTGCCATGTAAGAAGGAACATCCACATTGCTGTTCATGTCCATCTTCTTTCCGGCGTCATCATAGAGATTGAACTTAAGCTTATCCGAGGGATAGGAGAGCTTGCCGTCTTCCGGTATCTGAGCATAGAGCTCATAGTCCGCCGGGATAACAACATCAGAGATATTGTTCAGCGTAACCGAATTCGTTTCCCACTTTTCGCCGACAACGTTTACAAGTCGTCCGATGTACTGGTTAGGCGAAGCATTTCCACCTATAACAGTGGGCGCCGCAACGTTACCGTTGGTATGCTTGTCAACCAATGCACTGCCGAACGCAAAGATGTGGAAATCTCCTGCAACACCAAGGGGACCGCCTCGGAACCATCTTGAGTTCTCATAGCTCATTCCAAGGAGCGGAAGTCCGTCCTTATCCTGAGGAGTGCCGTCCGAGGCCGCCTTAGCGACTGTAGGCTTTACCAGAGAACCATCCCGCAGTCCCGGAATACTCTGAACGTTGTAAGTATACGTTACCGCAAGAACCGCCGAGGTAACGCCGCTTATCAAACGTTTCCCCATTGATTTTTTCATGGTCGATTCATCCTTTCTTAAAATATTTTCACATAAACTCCGCTGATTTTCGTCCTTTTTTCTGCCTGTACGCAGTTCTCAGACTTTATCTATTAATTTATGTAATACTATTATATCATATTCATATACAAATTGCAATAATTTGAACTATATTTCCCGAAGCATAAAATTTAGAATTTATTTGCAATTATTTGTGCACTTTGACACCGCATTTTGGCGGGAAATAGGCCGGTAATCATTTTAAACAATTACGTCCGATTTGTGGTAACTAATTTAACTTAATCCGGCTGATTTCATAATCCGATTTTTCGGCAGATACAGCTGCTTAAATAATACTACAAGTATAGTCGCTCCACCCGTTTATGTATTGTATTTACCTCAATAAATGTTAACAAACTTCGGTTTTTGGTAAAAATATACTCAAAACCATTTACCCAGAGAAATAATTTTCTAATATCCGATGTATTTACAAGTGCCGAAAAAAGTGCTATCATAGTCATAGGACTTATAAAAAACAGTATAAGGAGAGAAAATATGACAAATTCAAAGATCAGCGTAAAAGCCATGGCACAGGCCGCCATGTTCACAGCACTTATTTTCGTGCTGGCCTTCGTTCCATATATCGGCTACATCAGGATACCTGTACTTGCGATACAGGCCACTACAGTACACATCCCCGTTATTGTGGGCTCGATACTCCTCGGACCAAAGTACGGCGGCTTCCTCGGAGGTATGTTCGGCCTGACAAGCCTCATCAACAACACTATGTCTCCGGGAATAACCTCATTCTGTTTCTCGCCCTTCGTTGAGGTAGGAGACGGAGTAGGCGGAAGCCCTCTCGCTCTCATAATCTGTTTTGTTCCCCGTATACTGGTTGGTGTAGTTCCGTATTACGTTTACACCTGCATCCAGAACAGAGCAAAGGAGCCTGCAAAGACCAACAAGTACTCTCTTGTGATCTCAGGCATAGCCGGTTCAATGACAAATACCATTCTCGTAATGAGCATGATCTACATTTTCTTCGGACACGAGTGGGCAGATGCAAAGGATATGGCTTACAGCAAAGTCCTGGGAGTGATCCTCTCAGTCATCGCCATAAACGGTACCATGGAAGCTATCGTGGCCGCACTCATCACCTCCGCAGTAGTTTTCGCTTTCATAAAGGCAAGACTTCACAAGCCTGCACAGAAAAAATAAAAATGAGCCCTCTCCGAGCGGGAGGGCTCTTTCGCAGCCGGAAATTGCCCTGAAAACCGGCATTTGCAACTGCCCGTTGACAAATTGCAAAGTCCGGTTGGTGGCATTATCAGCCTGGAAATGGTAGAATAAAGTCACAGAAAAAAACTCAGGAGGTACACTTTATGATACTCGCAGACAAGATAATAGAACTCAGAAAAAAATCAGGCTGGTCACAGGAGGAGCTTGCTGAAAAGCTTGGTGTAAGCAGACAGTCAGTTTCAAAATGGGAGGGTGCTCAGTCAACTCCGGATCTCAACCGGATACTTCAGATGTCAGAGATCTTCGGTGTGAGCACCGACTATCTGCTAAAGGATGACATAACAGAAGCTGATGCCGCAGAAGAAACTCCCGATGATACACTTCCGCCTCTCCGCCCTGTATCAATGGAGGAAGCCAACGATTTCCTCAGCAGCAATAACAGCTATGCGCTCAAAACCGCCGCTGCCGTACTGCTGTACATTATTTCACCAATATGTATGCTTCTCCTCGGAGCTGCCGGTGAGACAAAAACTCTGCCTATAAGCGAGGATCTTGGCGGCGGGATAGGTCTTGCGGTTATGATAGTGATCGCAGCTATAGCCACGTCCCTGCTGATCCCTGCCGGCAGCAGGATGAAAAAATATGAATACCTCGAAAAGGAATGTATCGACACTGAATACGGAGTTTCCGGCATGGCAAAGGAAAAGCGTGAAGCCTATGAGCCCCTTCGCCTCAGACATTTAGTCGCAGGAGTCGCTCTCTGCATCATCTCGGCGATACCCATGATACTGCTTATGGCTCTGGACGATGATAACGATATGCTTGGTGCTGTCGGAATGTGCTGCACCTTATTCATAAGCTCCTTCGGCGTTTTCCTCATTGTCAGAAGCAGTATTATCAGCGGCGGCTTCAAGAAGCTTCTGGAGGAGGAGGATTTCAGCCGTGAGAAAAAGCTCCGGAAGGCTGACAGCTCCTCAGTAGTAATGACAGTATACTGGGCGATCGCTGTTTCCATCTATCTTGCAGTAAGCTTTGCCAGTCACTGCTGGGGTCAGAGCTGGATCATCCTTGCAGTTGCAGGAGTGCTATCCGCAGCAGTCTCCGCAGTCACATCCCTGCTGAAAAAGCAGTAACAGTACATTAACTTCGCAAAAAAGCCCGGGAACGCATATTTCAGCGTTTCCGGGCTTTTTTATCCGGTATCGGCCGGCATCACCTATTCAGCAGGAACCTGCTGAGACCTATAAGATCAGATGTGCGGTAGGTACCGTCCTTTTCTATCAGCATCTGCCTCATAAGAGCAAGATCGAAGCCGTCAAGTCTTCCGCTCTTATCCGCATCCCAGCTGGTCTTAGCAGGTGCTTCATAGCCGTAGAATGTGAGCTCGTTCATATCTCCGCCCTCCTTGACAATTTTCAGGCAGTCAGTAGGTGCAGAGTCCGGAGCAAGAGTTACCGCACGGTACATATATCCGCCAAGATCACTGCTCCAGAGAAGCTTGTCCGTATGTGCATCATAGACTGATATACCGCCTGTGCCGTAAGTATCATATACCGAGAAGCCATTGAATACGCAGGACTTCTCAAAGAACGCATAAGCAGTCACACCGGAGCCTCCCACACTGGAAGAAGGTGCTGACATACCGGCAGTATCGCCGTAGATCGGGTCAGGCATGGAGTCAGGCTCGTCAAACATCCTGTAAACTCTTCCAAGAGTGCCGTCAGAAGGCTCTGCTGTCAGGTCACAGACCTCTGTGGACTTTTCCTTGCTGAGACTTATCTCCTTTGGTCTGAGCTGAGTATTCCTGCCGTTGACTATGGTCTTGTCGCTTCCGGAAAGCACCAGATATACCGGAGTTTCCGACACATCCACTGTCACCTCGCCGCCGGATATATCAAGCTTTCCGGTGGTACCCTCAGCAAGCTCAGAAGGAACAGTAAGATAAGCATTTGCCTTGCCCTCTGCCGGGACCTTATATCCCTTTACAGTTTTATCCTCATTTGTAGGTGACCACAGACACTTGATAATATCGCCTGATCTGTCCTTGAATTCCAGTATCTCCACACCGTCAGAGAAGGTCTCGCCATTAAAGTCGGCATTTTTCAGCACTTCTGTCATGCAGGACAGGTAATACCAGGCTTTTTTCTTGCTCCACTCGCCCTTGCCTGTAACCAGTCCTGAGTTGTAGTAAACTCCCTCTCCCTCATCACGGAGCTGGAATTTTGTCATGCGGTCAACACCCTCAGCCATTGCCGCAAGATATGTTCTGGCAACACGCTGGGCATATTTTGTCTGATAATTCTCATCGTCATGAGCGTCAATGCCCTCCTGCTCACAGTCGCCCATAGGTATCTCAAACTCAGATATCCACAGCTCAGCGCCCGGAGCATTGTTTTCTATCCATTCCTTCAGCTCACGGACTCTGCTGCGGAATCTGCTGTCCTCAACGTTATATTCATCAGGTCCCATGTGGACATTGATAATATCGACTGCGAATTTTCCGTCAGAGCGGTTATAATCGAACCAGAGCTTCATCTCGTCCAGATACTCGATAAGAGTGGACTCCGGCGAGAGCAGTCCTCCCACTGCAAGGCGGAAATCCGGGTCTGCGGTCTTGACTCCGGCATTCGGGATAGTCCCCTCATGGCCGTCATAATCAGCGGAGCACATAGCTGCCAGCTCATACGGTGTGAAATAATTAGCCTTTCCCGCCCAGCTCTTATTGGGTTCGTTGCAGTTTTCAAGGGCATCAAGAAGTCCCATTCCCACCTTTGGCTCCTGAGCGTCGGTGATATTCAGAGTCGAAGGTTCGATATCCTTATTGCTGCCGTATCTGGCGGCCACCTGATACATTGCCCGGGCATGGACAGCATAGCTTTCCGGGTCAAGGGTATCAGCTCCGGCAGGCACAGGTATCTCATTTGCTTTCTCGCCGCCGGAAACTACCGTGCTTCCTCCCTGGAAGCAGGGAATAACGCTTATTCCCCTGTTCTTCATGGAGGTATAGAAGCTGTCCATATCTCCCCATGTTCCCTGAGTGAACTTCACCTTTCCGGAGCTGTCAAGAAGCCAGCTGAAATTATGGTACTCTCTGGCATTTCCCAGAGCCATTATTGCCGTCATAGGGTCGTCGATGAACACATTCGAGCCCGCAGTCTGTCCGGCAGTGAGGCGGACGCTTTTTGCTGAGGACTTGGGAGCTGTCTTAGCTTTCTGTTCATCCGTAAGCTCCGATACCTTATACCCGTACACTGCCAGCTCACTTACGCCGGTATCACAGTAATCCGAGCTGAAATGCAGGTATCTTGTAGGCTTCGGGTCATCAAATTTTATAGCCCTCCAGGAGTTATACCAGTCCATAGTCTGAGTTGCTATGGTATTCCAGCTGAACGGCTCTCCGTCGGAAATCGTCCAGACCGGAGTCCCGTTGGTATCCAGCACAGCCACTCCTGTTATGACATAATTGGCGCCAAAGTCGATGTAGAATGAAGCCGCCCCGTACTCCATCTGCTGATTGGGCGTCCAGTTTTTTCGTGAGGTCGCCTCCCACACTGCACTGTCCACCTTCATGCTTTCAAGCGAAGCCGGCACCTTGTCCTGGTCATCAAAGAGATATGAGACATCCCGCAGATGACCTGCTCCCAGATGGACCAGATTCTCTTCACGGACGGTAAACTGCGAGATATCCAGCAGCTCTGCTTCAGGCTGTACCGCCGCAGAGGGTACGGCAGGCAGGGCCATAAGTGCAGTCAGCAGTGAGAGGGTGAATGCAGTCATTTTCCTGATACTCATAGGTATACCTCCTGTACAATAATATTGTCATTTTCATTATATCACCGCCCATATCTGTTTTCAACAAAATAGCAAAAAGTTAACAAAAATCGTCAAGAAAGTTCTAATTCTATTGTTGCGCTCAGTTTACCAGCAGTATATTTTTACGCTTTTATTAAAAATCAACTTCACTTGACTGCTTTTTCTATGACTTTCTTCAAAAATTCATAAATCCCTCATTTTGACTTGACATCTCTCCGTCAAAATGTTATCATTAATTGATGTTAATGTATTCAAAAAACAAGATATAAGGAGATATTTATGGATAATTACAGCCGTGCTTTCCTCTTCAACGGCATAGGCTCAAAACCTGAAAAGCTTCTTGTCAAGCTCCCCCCGGAGCTTATGGACAAGTACATCCATTACTTCGATGAAGCCTTCGCAAGACTCGGTCTCTGCAAGGATATCGAAAAAAACAGCTTCTACGATAAGCGTGTGGCTGAATGGATAATCTCTCTCATATGCGACAGAGTCGTGTATGAATTCTATCTTGAAAAAGGACTGATACCCGATATAGGCGCCGGATACAGTTCAGGTATAGTAAGTATCAGCGGATGCTTCGGCGCAGTAAGCCATGAATTCGCTCATGATATAATCATGATGAACCGGGCAACCATGAAATGCCTCGACGAAAACGGTCAGAAGCTGGATATGGGTGTCGTTATCGGTTTTTCATACAGCGATATGCAGGAGATACTCGATAAGAGCTTCTCCCCCGATGAGCTTATCATAGGAAGCGGCAATTCCAGGTTCCATGTGATGATAAGCGGCAAGGCAGAGGCTGTGACAAAGGCTCTTGAAATATGTCAGAATGAAGGCGCACTGAAAGCCTTCAGCTTCGGTACAGGCGTTGCCTACCACCACCCGGTGATGAAGGATTACTCCCATGAATATGTGGAGCTCTGCGGGCAGGATGTCTACTCCGCCCCTGTTTATCCCATTCTTTCGATCTTCGATTACAGGATCATGACCACCGGTGCTGACATAATGAAGGAGAACCAGCTCAATGTCTATACCCCTATACGCTGGGATATCGCTCTTGACAAGCTTGCAGACATGGGTGTCAGGGAATTTTTCGACGTAAGCGCAAACGGCGCTGTAAGCAAATTTTCAAGAGTAAAAAGGAAATGTAAGATCTATACCCTCGATGATATCATTTCATAAGGGCTAAGATCTTTCATCATATAATCTTATAATGGAGGCTATTAATATGAGAGAACTCACACCTGAGATCAGAGAAGAGATCAAGGATATGATCTTCGATTACTACGCAGAGGAGTGCGAAGTAGAAAAGGACGAGATCACAATGGAGACAAACCCCCAGAACGACCTCGGAAGCGATTCACTTATGTTCGTTGAGCTTATCGAAATGACAGCAGATAAGTACGATATGGATATAAAGCTTCAGGCTATCGGAAAATATATGCTCAAGACACCTATGGATACAATGAGCGATGTTGTTGATATGTTCTGCAAGATATACCAGTACGGAAACGATATCGTTAATCAGTGAGGTATAAATGCTGAGATCTAATTTATCAGAGCTCTGCGCCGAGGGCAATATCGCTGTTCTTACCATTGACAACGGTCCTAAGAACCTGCTCACTGAGCCGGAATTCATAGACCGTGGGGAACTCCTCGGCTGGCTGGACGAAAATCCGCAGATCGGGGCACTTGTTATCACCGGAAAAGGCAGACACTTCTCCCATGGTGCAGATGTTTCCCTCTTCGGCAGCGCCGGAGAAAACGGACTTTCAGAAAAGCTTGAAAATGCAAGAGAACTGCTCAGAACTATCGAGAGACTCCCGATAGTTACTGCTGCTGCCATAAACGGCGGCTGCTTCGGAGGCGGACTGGAAATAGCCATGAGCTGTACCTTCCGCATCGCATCCCCTAAATCCCGTCTCGGCCTTACAGAGGTCATGCACGGTGTCGTTCCCGGAATGGGCGGAATAGAAAAACTAACAAGGATCGTAGGCAAGGAAAAAGCCGTACAGATGATACTGGGCTGTGAAATGCTCTCGGCTGAATCCGCACTTGATACCGGTCTCATTACTAAAATCAGCGAAGATAAAGACTCACTTGAAGAAACAAAAGCTTTCGTAAGAGAGCTGATAGATGGAAAAAATACAGTACAGATAAATGCACTTTTAAATACAATAAACAATGCTCTTGCCGGAGCAGAAGATCCTTCAAAGGGAATGTTTGAAAAGGCTCTTGCGGAGGCAGAGAAGAAATGAAACGAAGCTCCTATCGATTAACAGTACGAGGCTATGAACTTGATTCCTTCGGCCATGTAAACAACTCTGTGTACCTTCAGTACGCAGAGACGGCCATGTGGAATTTTTTTAAGGTCAGCGGCCTGCTGGATGTAATTGTCGAAGAGGGGCTTTTCCCCGTTATATTGGAAAGCAAGCAGCGATATATGCATGAGCTGCATATGCTGGACGAGGTAAGGATCGACTCTGAGATGAAATGCTCAGGCGGCATAGTAAGCTACAAGCACAACATAATCAACAGCAATACCGGCCTTACAGCCTGCCGGGTAACCGGAAAGCTGGCCTATGTGGACAGGGAACGCATTATCTGCGATATCCCCGAGGCCGTAAAAAAATATCTGGAGTGTGATTCAGATGAAGATAACTAAAACAGATACAGTCACAGAGATCAGCGAAATATCCGGTCTCAGCTGCCTTGAAGGCGCCGATATCGGTTCGCCTGCACTGCTGATAGTTCATATCAGCGGCACTGTCGGAACAGATGAGAGTATCAGAGACTTTTTCCTTAATGCACCATTTATCACAGCTGCCGCAGGCAGCCCTTCCGACGGAAGCCTTTCCGGACTCTTCGACCTTGTAATTACAGAAGAAGAGGCCGCAGAGCTGCCGGAAAAGCTCTATAAGGATAAGTCCCTCAGACAGATAAACGAGATAAATGATATATTCATCGCCGCAAGAAAAGGCGCCTCTCAGGAGGAGCTCCTCACTATGGAGTCAAAGGCCTTCTACAGACTAATGGCTGAAAAGAACGGAGGCGGCAGCAATGAGTGAATCAGCAGGAATGATACTCGAAAATGAGAACGGCATACTTATACTCTCTATGGATATGCCCGGCAATAATATCATGACAGCCGATTTCTTCCGTGAATACGAGAGCATTATGGCTGACATAGAGAAAAAATCTGAGGACAGCTCTGTCAAGGGCCTGATAATCAAGGGCGCAGGCAGACATTTCAGTGTCGGTGCTGATGTGGATGCCCTCTCAGACCGCTCCTCACAGGAAAAATATGACGACAGCACCGGAGTGCTCCCGGAGGGACATATAAAACAGAAGCATTTCTTCACCTTCCTCCGTGAGCTCCCCTTCCCTGTAGTCAGCGTTGTCACCGGATTCTGCATCGGCTCCGGCAGCGAGATAGCAGTCAACAGCCACTACAGGATAATAGAAAAAAATGCAAGAGTAGGTCAGCCTGAATCTACCTTCGGTATTCTCCCTGCACTCGGCGGAGCTGCAAGGACTATCGAAATATGCGGCATACAGAATGCATACCGCCTGGTAATGTCCGGAGAGATGATACCTGCTGAGGAAGCCTTTGAAATAGGCTGGGCAGATATCTTCGCCGGCAAAAAGCAGGGACTTCCGGAAGCAGAAGCACTGATAGAGTATATCTCCGCTCAAGGCGGATTTGACCCTGCATCCCGCAAGGAATACCTTTCGGGATATCTTACCTCAAAAGGAGGCAACGAATAATGAAAATCGGTTTTATTGGCTACGGAAAAATGGGAAGGGATATTTTCCGCCTGTTTTTCGATAAACTCACAGAAGCAGAATACGTTATATACGATATCTGCGGAAACGAGGAACAGCATACAGAGGAGCTCCTGAAGGAACTCAATAAGGCTCTGAAGCGCAGAAAGCTCAGCCTCGGTGAGTATGAGGAGAAAAAACATATCTTCCGCTTTACAAATGACCTTAATGATTTTGCTGACTGCAATATGGTCATTGAGGCTATATACGAGGATATGGCTGCAAAGAAGGATATCTTTGCAAAGCTTGAGGCCATAGTATCTCCTATGTGTCTGCTCCTGACCAATACATCATCCCTGGATATTGCTGAGATATTCAGCGATATGAAGATAAAGGACCGCTGCTACGGTCTTCATTTCTTCTACCCCGTAAAGCTGACAGGATTCGTTGAAATGAACATCCTCCCTGAGACTTCTGGACTCTACATAACAGGCGTAACACCATTGATATTCAGTCTCGACAAGAGACCTATAACATTTACCGGCAATTACCACATATACCTCAATCAGATACTGGCCTGCATGGTTTCCCATGCAATAAAGCTCACTGAGGAGTACAATGTCTCTCCTGCTGAGCTGAATAAGGCTGTTGAGGGCATATTCTCAGTAGCCGGTCCCTTCGATGTACTCAACAGCGTGGGACTTGGCCTTATGGCCGGAAGCCCGGACAATTTCCGCATAGAGCGCAATAAGGCTCTGCTGGCATACGGCTGCGAGAAAATGAACGGCTGGCTCTCCGAAGGCTGTCCTAAGGAGACCGGAGCTTTCCTTGAATTTGCCGGGGAAAAGCTTCCTGATACAGGAAATAATGCTGATAATGCCAAGCTCTCCATGATAGCACTCATACTCAATGAGACTGTGAATGCTATGGAGGACAGCGGTATCAAGAGCGTTCTCTGCGACGCTATACAGGATACTCTCGGACTTGAAAAAACACAGGCAGAGTATTACAGCGAATTCGGCGCAGAGGCAATTTTTGCAGAGCTTGATCGTCTGCATGAAAAATACGGTTACGGTTCCTACGAACACAGAGAAAAAAATATTTGGGACCGTTATTTCAGCTGAGCAAAGGGGAAAATATCTTATAAAGAGGTTTGTAAATGAAAAAAGTTGTTATCACAGGTATCGGAGCAGTTACCTCCATAGGCAACACAGCTCCGGAATACTGGGAGAATCTGACCGCCGGAAAATGCGGTATGCGTACCATAACAAGAATACCGCTTGACGGACACGATTCTACTGTTGCTGCTGAGGTCGATGACTCCTTTGAGGCCGAGGCTTCAAAGTACTGGAAAAAGCGTCAGCTGAATGCAGCGACAACTACTACACGAATGGGACTTGCTTCCGCAGGTGAGGCTATTGCTGACTGCGGGATAGATACCGAAAGCTATAACGGCAGCAAAGTCGGCGTTATCTACGGTGTCATCGATAACTCCTATGAGGACTATGAACTCGAAAAGCCCCTTAATATCACTTTAAAGAAAATGCCGAACGAGCTCCCTGCCCTTGTATCCATAAGATACGGATTCACAGGCCCTGCCTTCAATGTGAGCACAGCCTGCGCTTCATCAGCTTATGCTATCGCACTGGGCAAGCAGTTCATTGAATCCGGTCTCTGCGATATGGTAGTTGCCGGAGGCATATCAAATACAGTTACTCATCTTGTCGTAAGCGGCTTCAATCAGCTCCTTGCAATGTCAGTAAATCCTGACCCGGAGACTGCCGCAAGACCTTTCACAAAAGATCGTGACGGCTTCATCATGGGCGAGGGCGGCGGTACAGTCATCCTTGAATCCGAGGAGTCTGCAAAGGCAAGAGGAGCTAAGATATACTGTGAGCTGGCCGGCGCATCAATGTGCGGAGAAGCTCATAACCTTACTGCCCCCAAGACCAACGGTGTCGGCATGGCAGAGTCCATGAGACTTGCCCTGGACAACGCAGGCATCTCCCCTGACGCTGTTGACTACATAAATGCACACGGTACTTCCACAGGCCTCAATGACCTCTATGAGACAATGGCTATAAAGGAAGTATTCGGACAGAGAGCATATGATATCCCTGTTTCTTCTGTAAAGGCTTCCATCGGCCACACTCTCGGCGCCGGCGGAGCACTTGAGGCTATCGCTTGCATAAAAGCTATAAACACAGGCATAGTGCCTCCCACTATACACTACGACGTGCCCGACCCTGAGCTGGATCTGAATTATGTTCCGAACAAGGCTCAGGAACATACTGTAAATACTGCGATCTCAAATTCATTCGGCTTCGGCGGACATAACTCCACACTGGTGTTCCGCAGATATGAATGACAGGAAAGGAAACTGAAAAATGCCTATCGCACAGATGAAGACAAATTTCAAATTCGGAAAACCGGAAGATAAGACCCTGTTTCTCAATGAAGCTGCAAAGGAGCTTTCCGATATACTCAAAAAGCCTCTTCCTGCAATAATGGTAATGCTGGACGACTGCTCCATGTATATGAACAATTCCGAGGATACTGTTTTCTTTGCTGAATTCAGATATATCCTCCCACAGGAGTATTCCCAGGACAAAACCGGATTTTTAAAGGAGCTGGCTGACAGGATGCTGGCTCTTATACAGAAGCACACGCACGTTGACCCCTACCGCATCTATATGCAGTTCACGGAAATGACCCGTGAAGGCGCATGGCGGTATACAGGCTGAGAAAGCCACAGAAAGGAACGATCATAATTATGAAATGGGCAATAAGAGACCTTCTTAACCCCGTAGTAACACGCTCTCTCCTATACGGAAGCGATCCATTCGATATAGAGTACATACTGAAAAAAGTTGACGCTATCAAGGCCATGAGCGGAAAGAAAATCCAGGCCGTATGGCTGGGTGAGTGGGATGAAAAGATCAGCCACTACACAGAGCTTCTCGAAAAGGCAAAGGCTGCCGGAAACAATATCTCCGCAAGAGAATATGCGAAGATGATTACTCAGTGCCACTATGCCTGCTTTATGATAAATATCGAGGATCTCGACCATAAAAGAGAGATCTACCACCGCCTTGTGGAGAGCTACAAGCAGTACATAAAGCTTTGCAGCAACAAGGTTGAATACATCGAGATAGATACTGAATTCGGCAAAATACCTGCATATATCCACTATCCGGATTCCGGCAGGAAAGCAAGCTATCCTGTAGCTCTGACTTATTCAGGCATCGGAAGCTGCAAGGAAGAGCTTGAAATGCTGGCTGCTCCTCTCAATGAGAGAGGCATCGCTGTTATCACTCCTGATATGCCCGGAGCAGGTGCCGCTATAATCGACAATAACATCAAGTGCGGAGGCCCTCAGATAGAGGCTGCATTCCAGGCAATATACAAGTTCGTTGAGGAGCACTCAAAGCTTGACCAGAACAGAATGGCAAACTTCGGACTCTGTATGGGCGGCGGATATGCATTCCGTGCAACTGTAAAGAACAAGAATGTAAAGTGCTGCGTAAGCCTCTTCCCACTGCTTATGAACTTTGCTGACCAGGGCTCTATCCCTGTATGGATGAAGAAGGGCAAGTGGAGCAGCTATCAGTACGATGATAACTACCTTGAGGGAATGGCTGTACTTGAGGAAGGCACCCACAATGCTGATTTCCTCATGGCTTACAGCGACGACGACAACTGGATGTCTCCTGAGGCTACCCAGAAGCTCTGGGACAAGGCTCTCGGATACAAGGAGAAGATATACATCTCAGACAAACCCGCATATGTATCAGAGGAAACTATCATGCACGCTATGCCCGTAGGTGAACAGTATCACTGGGTACAGCATGAGGCCGCTGACTTCATAGCATCAAGAATTGGCGGAGGTAAGTGATATGTCAGAGAATTTTTTCAGCTATTACAGCAAATACGCTCAGGAAACACCTGAAAAGGTGCTTCTCCGCATAGATGACAACGAGCTCACATACAGCGCTTTTATGGAAAAGACAGCTGTTCTCGGCTCTGCAATGAAGAAGTCCGGCATAGGAGCTGACGATAAGGTCGGCATTTGTATGCCCAACAGCATAGAGTGGTTCCTCGTATTCTGGTCAGCAGTCAGAATAGGCGCTCAGCCTGTCCCCATGGACCCCCAGAGCGGCTCTATGGAGCTTTCAAGGCTCATACCTGCTACAACATCAAAGATAATGTTCATAACAGAAAAGTACCGCAATAACAACATCATTAATGCGGTGCATGACCTGGTACCTGAGAAGCTCTCTATGGATAAGGTCATCTGCTTTGCTGATGAGGCAGTTATCCCTTCTGAGGACTGCTATATCTCAGCAGAGAAATTCATGGAGACATACGGCGAGAAGGAATGCGAGATCTTCCAGCCTGAATACCTCCACACAATGTCACTGGCCTGCACATCAGGCAGCACAGGCACTCCCAAGATACTCTCAGTTCCCTCCGGCGGATTCCTCTCCACACAGAAGGATATGGGAGATTATCTCGAATTTACATCTGATGATGTTATGATGCTGGGAATGACACTCTATCACCAGGGCGGCTTCGGAATGGGCCAGCAGATGGCTCTCAAGGGCGGCACCATGATGTATCAGCCCCAGTTCAATCCTATATCATTCCTTGAAACTGTACAGAAGTACAAGGTAAATATAATCCAGCTCACTTCAACTCTTGCAAAGGTCCTGCTTTCAACTCCCGACTTTGATAAATATGACCTTTCAAGCGTTCGTATCTGTTATTTTGCAGGAGAAGTCCTCCCCAAGGAGATAGCTGATACCTTCGTTGAGAAGCTTGGCATCAGAGTCGTAAATATCATCGGCTCCTCTGAGACCTGCACCATGGTCGTATGGGACTCTGCTACCGATGCAGGAACAGACCCCAGCGACTTCCGCAAGCTCTATTTCACCGATTACCGTGTTATCGATGAAAAGCACAACGACGTTGCTGAGGGAGAAGTGGGAGAGCTCTGTGTTTATACAGACGGTGTTATCCTCAATTACTTCGGCAATCCTGAGCTTTCAGCTGAGAAGATACTCACTGACGACCAGGGCCGCCGCTGGTTCTGTACAGGCGACCTGGTAAACAAGCTTCCAAACGGCATCGTCCGCTTTGCCGGAAGAAGCAAGCGTATCATCAAGCGAGGCGGAAATCTGGTTCACGCAGAGGAGGTAGAAGCCTGCCTGCTCACACATCCCAAGATAGCTGCCGCTGCTGTTACTGACGAACCACATCCCGTTATCGGCCAGCAGATAGTTGCATACATCCAGCCCAAGGGCGATGAAAAAATAACAAGAGGCGAACTTGCCCGCTATTTCGACGGAAAGCTCTCAGCCTACAAGGTGCCTGACAAGGTTGTCCTCGTTGAGGAGATACCAAAGGATATCGGCAAGATACAGTTCAAATACCTGAGAAAAAAGGAGTATAAATAATGAACAACCTTAACTTTGAAGAATTCAAGCAGTCTATCTCCGATTATGTCGGAGTAGACCCTTCCGAGATAACAAGAGATACAGACGTTTACGATGACCTCTACCTTGATTCACTGGGACTTTTCGGTCTCGGCTCTGAGATAACAGAGACCTACAAGCTGAATGTTCCCCTTTCACTGGTTGCATCTATCAGCAAGGTCGGCGAGATATTCGACCTGCTCAACGAAAAGGGCACACCTGTTGAGGAATAATATGGTCCTTATATTTCTTTCTCACGCAGGAGGCTCTGCAAAGAGCTACAGCGCCTTCAAGCGCTTCCTGCCAAAGGATCTTAACGTTGTACCTATGGAGCTCTCAGGGCGCTTCACACGCTCCTCAGAGCCAATGCTGACCGATATCCCATCCTGTGCCGCTGACCTGCTCGAAAAGCACTCAGAGCTCTTCAAAGACGGTGAGTATGCAGTCTTCGGACACAGCATGGGAACACTCATGGCCTCTGAGCTGGTCCGCCAGGCAAAAGAAAAGGGACTGGGCTCCCCGGCTCATGTATTCCTCTCCGGCAGATGTGCACCGGATGAGCCGGTAGACTGCTTCCCCGGCTCAGATAATGCTTCTGATGAAAAGATACTGGAGTTCTTCTCCGCAAACGGCCTTTCAGGAAGCGCTCCCATTGCTGATGAGGAGCTTACCCGCACCCTCAACAGGATACTGTGCACAGATGTGAGAATGGCCGACAGCTTTAAAATGCCTGCCGCAGCCCTGGATTTCGGCTGTGATATCACTGTTTTCTACGGAACTGAGGATATGCTGCTAACAGGTATCGATATGAACGGCTGGAGCAGATTTACTTCCGGTAAGTGTGAGACCGTTCCCATGAGCGGCGGTCACTTCTTCTTCAGACAGCATAGGGAAGAGATCTGCAGGATAATCACTGAAAAGCTTGGTATATAAAGATAAGGGAGACCACAAAGGCCTCCCTTAGTTTATCAATAAAGTCAGAAATAGTATAAATAATTGAACGGACGGCGAATCGCCGTCCCTACAATTTGACTATTTTTCGTTTGTCTGTGTAGGGGCGGCCAATGGCCGCCCGGATAAAAATATGTTTATGACATAAAAAGGGGAGGCCCATGAGGCCTCCCATTTTTACATTATTTCTTCTTTCCGCCAAGTGACTTAACGATATACTTTCCGCAGAGCTGACGGCTCTTGCCCACGTTGAAAACGTGTTCATGGAAGGTCTTGTCGATAGTCTCACGGTACTGAGCCTTATTTGCCAGCATTTCAGCTATCATCTCGTTTACGGAACCGATATTTTCAGGCTCCACCTCACGTCCGATAACGCTTCTGAGGGTGATATTGATAGGCTTGGTCTTTATCTTCTGCCACTCAGTATTCATGACCTTCATGGGAGTATTGATAAAGAGCACCGGTCTCTTGGTAACGAAGGCGTACTCCCAGCTGATATCTGACCAGTCGGTGATAAGCACATCAGCCTCCATAACAGGATTGTTTGACGAGAAGTCAGTCTGTATCTCAATATTCGGGCTGTCTGCAAACTTCTCCTTCATCACCTCGAACTTCTCAGCCTCATGGCGTACCTGCTGAGGATGAGGACGAACGATTATATCGTAATCTGTCTTTGAGAGTGCTTCAAGGAGGCCGTCAATACAGGAATCGATGATATTATCAGGCTGCCATGAAGGAGCGATAAGTATCTTTGGCACCTTGTTTTCGGGGTGCTCTGTACTCTCGTACTTCTCTATCATCTCATCAAGGAGAGGATATCCTGTTTCAACCAGTCTCTTCTTAGGAGTTTTATAGAGCTCCTCAGAATCCCTGAGCTCGCTTACACAGTCCACTCCGACTGCAAATACTGTATCATACCAGTCAAGAGCGCCCTTTCTGAGGGTAAGTGCTGTACTTCCCATGCCGTGGAAGGTATAGACGTACTCTACATCCTTTCTTACCCTTGAACGCTTCAGGTGATATTTTTCAAGGTCCGGAACAGTAGTTACGCACATATCACAGTCCAGCTTCATAAAAAGCGGGATGAGGTATTTGTCAGAAGCGATATAGTAAGGCTTTATCTGCTCTCTTGTATCCTTGAAGATAATATCGTCCGGGTCACTTGTAACGTAGTGGATATCTATATCTGAGTGTTCACAGATATAGTCTATCATGCCTGAATAGTACTTATAGAATCCGCTCTGCTCTGAATAGAACATGAGCTGCATCTTTTCAACTGAGAAGAACTTCTTATAATCAGCCTTCTCACGCTCTCTGTACTGCTTATGCTCCTTTTCCTTTTCGATACGCTGAGCCTGCATCTTCTTCAGGTAGTCGTAATCGATGTACTTCTTAGGAGGCATACAGAGATTGGTAAGGTACATCATCGGTATTGCGAAGAGGTTTCCGAATATCCAGTAAAGACCTACTCCTGTAGGTACAAGGAATGCAAAATATGTTGAGAATGCTACCATGAATATTGTGGTGAGCACCTTGTTTGTATTTCCCTGAGCCATCTGAAGGATATTTATCTTGTTCTGTACCCAGCAGAGCAGCCATGCACTTACACCTGAGAAGAAAGGTATGAGCAGAAGTCTGTCCAGATGCTTGATGGAAGGGGTAAGGCTCAGGTCTATTCCCAGAAAATGAGTATCCAGCTCTTTTATATCCTTTATGATATTATCTCCGGCAACACCGCTTCCCGGCAGTATACCGTCCTTTATCTGACGGATTATCTCGTTCTGGTACACATTGTCCTCAGTCTTTGAGCTGCCGACAACATTTACGAGCCAGTCACGAAGATCATCGATAACGCTTGAATCTATCTGCAGTACATATGAGAGCGGACGGTAGATAACATATACCAGTCCAAGTACAAGCGGTATCTGTATGAGAAGAGGTACTGTACCAAGTATAGGGTGATACTTGTATCTCTTATAAAGGGCAAGCCTCTCATCGGCCAGCTTATCCTTATCGTCTATATATTTTATCTTGAGCGCGTTCTCCTCAGGCATGAGCCTTACCATGTTGATGGAATTCTTCTGTGTGAGAAGGCTCAGCGGGAAGAGAAGGAATTTGGTGAACAGTGTGAATACGATTATACTCAGGCCGTAATTATGGATGATATTGTAGATTATTCCCATGAACCAGCCAAGTATATTACCTAATACTGACATATATATGTGCTCCTGTAAAGATTACTTTTCATCATCGTCAGCAAGAAGATCATCTGCTGTGATAACATCTTTTTCACCGTCATGAAGTGCATTGATCTCTGAAGCGTCAATAGAGGGCTCCTCATCGGTCTTTTTCTTGAAAACACGCTTTATCTTGCTCCAGAAGATACCGATAACAGTACCAAGAGCGATGACTACACCTGCTCCTATCTGGATGATATAGCTTGTGGTTGCGGGGTCAATGTACATTGCTGCTGTTGAAGTAATCATATGATCATATCCTTTCTTATTTCAGGGACCGGCCTAATCTTTTTCAGCCATCTTTTCCCAGTTTTTCATTTCCCTTGCGCTGCCCTTTACTTTCCAACGGGCATAAATGTTTTACTTAAGCTTACTCATGTTCCGGCTGAGCCTCCCAGTTATTGAAATCTCTGGCATCGCCGGTGATCTTATAGAGAGTTTTGTATACAGTCTTGCCGTATCCGGCGAACTTGAATGTCTGGAGCCAGCGGTCCGGGTGGAGCTCATTCTCAGCAACATCGTTGAAGGAGATACCGAACTTCTCATGGTCGATGCCTGCATATTCAAGGATGCTGGCAGGGAAGAAATCCAGAGACTGCTCTGAATATCTGTCATATTTCAGCTGGCCGCTCTCAGCATTTGCAGGCTTTACAAGGAGAGCAGTAGTAATAGCACTGTCCAGTCCTTCCTTGCCGTCCACTTCGATCTCGCTTGGAGCTCTTCCGTGGTCGCCGAGAACAACAATTGTGGAGTTATCATATATGCCCAGTTTTTTCATCTGGTCGAAGTAATAGAAGAGGATCTCAAAATCTCCTCTGGTAGTTACCCAACGGTCAAGGGGGATAGTGCTGTCATAGAGATCAGCCAGCTCCTGCTCGGAATCATGAGCACCGTTAAGGTGGATATATGAAAAAGTCTTGTTAGGTGAATCAGCGGTAAACTCATGACTGGTTATGTAGTCATAGTATTTGAGGTCGGATTCAAGTCCGACAGCCATAGGGAGCATATCGTCCATATCGCTCTTAGTTCTCACAAAGTCGGCGGAGAGATTTGCGCCGAATCCGTTGATGAACTCATTCTTCCACATATAGGGTGAAAGCTTTGAGAGTGAGAGCTGGGTCATTGCAGGGATTATACCCTTGCCGCCCAGATAATTGAACTCCACATCATCGGGGTCACAGTGGCTGATATTATCGCACTGATCCTCCAGCTGAGCAACGCTGCCATAGGTAGTCAGATTGTCGATCAGGAGGTTTACATCGTAGCCATTCTCCTTGAGGTTCTTGGGAACAGTATCACCGTCCCAGGCCTCACCCACATAATCTATCCAGTCATTTCCCTCATAGTGCTTATGAGTGAGCATCTGCGGGATAGAAGGGAAGGTATTTGTATTATGGGATACATTGTTCTGATAGAAGGTGAATCCGTCGAACTCATCCTTGACATCGGGATATTCCTTGATTACCCTGTCCATCCAGAGGCTGTCCAGTCTGTCGACGAGAAATACCACTATATTTCCGTCCTTTGAGAGATCCATGGTCTGCTCATAGGAGAGATAGGATGTATACTGCTTCTTGTACTTGCTGAAATCAGCAGATGCAATGGAAGAGCCTGTACCGGCAAGCTGCATCAGGAATATGAGTCCGGATATATATGGTATGATCCTGCCCTTACTGAAGGTAAAGAGCTTTGCATTTTTTGCGAACCATGATATGACTGTGAGTATCACCGGCAGGGCTGCAATACATATGAACAGCACCAGATTCAGTATGACTGATTTATCATTATCCTTATAGCTTGAATTATCACCTGTCACTGCCGCCATTTTGCTGTTGAGCAGAAGTGACTGAGTATATCCTGCAAGCAGCAGTCCGAAGAGGGCACTTGACACAAGCTTGCATAGCTTCTCATGTATCATAAGGAGTATATTCAGCACCAGACACAGGTCTGCGGCAAATACCAGGGCAGTCAGCAGCATGGGCACTGCGACTCTGCCGAAGGTAACGACAAACTCCCTTTGATTTCCCAGGAAAATATCTATCGGTGAGAAGAAGAACAGCGTAAAGCTGAATGCAATGCTGAGGATAATTATCGGCAGCTCATTTTTCTTATTGAATCTTGAGAACCAGCTGTTCTTTTCCTTCTTTGCTGATTTTTTCTCCGCTTTGATATTTTTTTCTTCTGTTCCTTTATTTTTTTCTTTCTTTCCCATAGTTCACCTCATAGCGGAAAGCCCTGTATATCGCATTTTCCAAGGCGAAAGAGCTGTCCGGAAAGTACAAAAATATATAATCATGCACCTTACATTGTACCACAGTGCAGCTTTAATGTCAAGGAAGCGCCGGAGAATCGGCATTTCAAACAAAATTGAAAGAATCACCAGATAAAAAAACAGCAGAAACAGTATAGCCCTGCTTCTGCTGTCCGGCTGAACGGAGCCGGTGATCAACTTATCATCTGTCTGTTATTTCATACATATTATCCAGAAATGCCTTGACTGCTTCAGGTCCGATATAAATACTCGGGTTCGCATTATTTCCGTCCTCTGAAACGAAATAATCGTTCTTGAACTGGATATATCCATCCTTTTTAAATCGGAACTCAAAGACATCAGAACCCAGGACCTTCACATAGACAGATCCGTAAACACTGTCATCTGCGCCATAAACCGGTTCCTGCTCAATAAGCACTACCGGAAGTTCCCGGTAGTGTTCAAGCATATCCACAAACTCTTCAATGCTGTTTCCGAACTTCATATCACCTGAAGACTGGGAATAGATCCATTCCATTGCACCGCTGCGCCGCAGATTCGTATCGTCAATGAGATCACCTACAGTATCAGGAAGGTATTCATGATTTATAAAGTAGTAGAAGTCATCATAATCCGGATATTTTACAAGAAGAGCATAATCCTCAGATATATCCTTTGCCTTATATAACTCCACCGTACCACTCACTACACTGTCTGATACTTCGTCATAACCGCTCGCCTCATTGTCACCGATTTTCCGATCAACATCTTCCGGCTCCGCTGTATTATCATTCGGATAATACGAATAATAATCCGTCAGACTATCATATTTGATCTGAGTAGTTGTTGTAGTACCTGAAAGATTCGTCATAGTTGAGGTCGTAAAATATACTCCGGTAGTAGTAGTGAGCGAACTGTAATCCGGCGGCCACAAAGGCGGAGAGCCTGTAGTCGTCGTAGTGTAAAACATTACCCCGGTCGTAGTAGTGTAATGGTACATTGCTGTAGTCGCCGTGGTGTAATAGTGCTTTGCCGTAGTTGTCGTAGCGTAATGATTTGCAGTAGTTGTGGTGGTGTAGTAATGCTTTGCCGTAGTTGTGGTGGTATTATTGCTGTACCGCACAGTAGTAGAGGTAGTGCCATGGTAGTAGGCAGTCCCCGAAGAAGCTGTTGTCCTTGTGGAAGTAGTACTCCTGGACGGAAGCACAGGTCCGGCTGCCATAGTCGTAGTGGTCCCGCCCTCATGTGCTCCGCCGACAGCTGTAGTAGTCGGTCTTTCAGGATAGACAGCTCCCGTTTCTTCCTCTGCCGCAGTTGTCACAATTGAAACATTCCCCGAAGCATCCGTGAATGTGGTCTGTACAGAGGAAGTATCGCTCTCAGCTGACACTGCTGTGGAAACAGTAGTCACTATCGGCCTGCCACCGGTATCAGAAACCGCAGTAGTAACGATAAGCTCTCCGGAGATATCTGTAGTATCGATAATATTCTCCGTAGATTCTGATATATCCTCCTCAGATATTATATTTGACTGATCGTTTTCTCTTCCCGGAATGATCGATCTGAGCAGTTCGCTTTTCCATATATTCATTCCAACGAAAATAACGATAAAGCAGCTCATCAGAGCAGAGGCACTCTTTATCACAAGTGCTCTTTTGCGTTTTTTATCAGCAAGATATCTGTCTCTCATCTGAAAAACGCTCTCTGCAACTTCTTTATAATCTTTCATACTCAAATCCCTCCTTTTCCAGTTCGGATTTAAGCGACTGTTTGGCTCTATAGAGGATATTTTCTATCTGCCGCCTTGTCTTTTTCATTATTTGAGCAGTCTCCTCATTGCTGAAATTCTCAAAAAACGTAAGGCAGAGTGCCTGACGATAATCGGGATTCAGCTTCTCCATCGCATTATACAGGTGTTGTTTTTGTTCTTCAATAAGGTAATTCCGCTCTATATCCTCCTCATCTTTTATACCGTCAAGATCGTCGATGGGCTGGTCCGCATATTTAGTACGTTTTCTGAAACTATCTGTTGCCGCATTCCTTCCTATAGCATAGAGCCATGTTTTGAAAAGGCTTTTACCGTTGAATTTAGGCTTTTTGGTAACGAGCTTGAAAAAAGTATACTCCATAAGCTCTTCTGCCGCACCCATATTTCCGGTAATACTATTCAGATAAAGTATCAGGCCATCCTTGTAATCACGGATGATCTCCACAATACCGTTATCATCTCCGTTGAGGAACTTACGATAGCAATCTGCTCCGTTATCCATTGGCCCTCCCCCTCTCAATATCGCTCCGCAAGCAGTTTCCGGAGCGAACGTATTATCTGCCATTTCATTTATTTGACGTACAGAAGGGACAAAACTCTCACCCTGTCGTCAAAAAAACAGCAATTATGATTATAGCAGAATCCGGAAATAAAATCAAGCGTTGGTAAATGATTATTCTTATTAATTGTTTGTTCAGATAAAAATGGTAAAATAGTAACATTGATAGTGCAGAATTATGGTATCATTATGATGAGTAATTATAATATTATATATATAAGTAACAGATTATTCTGAATGGGGGTGGCGAAGTGAAAAGCGAAGCAATAACTACAAAAAAAGACATTATAAACGTCATTGAAGATTTCGACCCCACAGTTCAAAGTAAAACATATAACGAAAAATTCAAGAGCTGGAGAAAAAGCAAAGATAATCCCTTCACCTTCCGATTCGAGACCAACTCCAAGGAAAAGGTATTCAACGACAGCCGTGGATTTGAAAATAAATCCCTGCCGTCAGCCGAGCGCCGCACTATCATTGCCATAATGCACATTATAGGCATTGCAATGCTTATGTACATAACAATAGATACTGTGCTGGGAACAGGCATAATCTACATCCTCGACTTTTTAGGCATCGATATCCACACCAGCCTCTTCAGCTCCGCAGTCTACGGCGGCGGCACTGAGATAGTTACAACTATGCTGGCAATATCCTGTCTCTCTCTTCTGGTCCCGATAGTGTACCTGCACAAAAAGCTGAAAATGCCGTTCAAGGTGGAATTCATGAGCACTGTAAATGATTCTGCGGAGATACTTTCAAGCATCGGCATGGCCATGGTAGTCTGTACGATAGTCTGCCTGCCATCGGCATATTCCAGCTCCACAAGAGATATATACAACTACTTCCGCACTATAGATACTGACATCTCGATCTGGGATCAGAAGGAATTCGTTATCTATACCATATTTGAGATAGTCGTACTTTCCATACTTAACGAGATACTCCTCCGGGGAGGTATCTTCGGAGCACTCCGTCAGTTCGGCGACAGCTTTGCTATCACGGTAACAGCCGTTGTCTCAGCCCTTCTCACAAGAGATTTCTATGAGATGCCTGCGGCTATACTCATATCGATCGTTGCATCTGTGGGAATGCTCAGGAGCGGTACCATCATCACTGCTTTCTTCGTAAGGATAATCTACAAGATCTACCTTTTCACACTGATAATATTTGAAGTCGATACATCGTCAAATATGATGATAAACAGGAACCTCTTCATGCTGATAGTTTTTATATCAGGAGTTGCGGTTGCAATGTCCATACAGGTTCTCGGCAAGAGAAAGCGCAAAAAGGTCTATGCTCCCTACCAGTCCGAGAACCCGGCAATTTCCAGATTCGCCTTTGCCATGAGGCGTTCACTGTTTTTCTCCATTGCCGGTATATGCCTGCTTCAGGCTCTGATAGATGTGGTGCTGTAAGCTATGGAAAGATACATGAAACGTGCCCTTGAGCTTGCCGGAGAAGCCTTTCGTGAGGGCGAAGTCCCGGTAGGCGCAGTTGTAGTAAAAAAAAGCACCGGAGAGATAGTCGGTGAAGGAAGAAATATGCGTGAGGGAGCTAAAAATGCCCTTGCCCATGCGGAGCTCATTGCTATAGACTCAGCCTGCCGCAAGCTTGGGGGATGGAGGCTGCCCGACTGTGCTATATATGTCACTCTCGAACCCTGCCCCATGTGCTGCGGAGCAATCATAAATGCCCGTATCGATGATGTGATCTTCGGAGCATATGACCTGAAAAGCGGCTCTGCGGTGTCAGTGCAGAAGATGTTCTCGCTGCCCTATAATTACCGTCCGGAAGTGACCGGCGGAGTTATGGAGGAAGAATGTGCGGAGATGCTCTCGGATTTTTTCAGGCAGCTCAGAGAAAAGAAAAAGCAGGTCCGGAATAACCTGCCAGATGATAAAGAACTGCGGCTCACAGAGGAATAGCTCCTGATGTGTGCCGCAGGTATTTTATATAAACAAAAAAGTCATGCATTTCGCATGACTTTTCTGGTGCGAGTAATGGGACTTGAACCCATACGTCTCTCGACACACGCCCCTCAAACGTGCCTGTCTGCCTATTCCAGCACACTCGCATCTGTCAGTTTTCCTGACTGCTTTAATATTATATCAGATTATTTCTCATTTGTCAAGCACTTTTTGAAAAAAATTTTCAGAAGCTTCGTTTTCAGGCGAAGCTTCTGTTTTTTTCCACAGAGCGGCAATGCTTTTCACGCTTTTCTGCATACATATTCTCGTCCATATCGATAAGAAAATCATCAGCCGTTATCTGGGGACTGAACATACTCCAGCCTATAGAAAATGATAGCTGATACATCCTGCTGTCAGAGTCATTGAACTCCTTCAGCTTTTTTCTTATGTTGGCTTCGGCAGCTTTTATAACCTCCTGGTCAGCAGTACGCATTATCACCACAAACTCATCTCCGGCATAGCGAATAGTCACCGAATTTGAGGGTACTGCCGATTTGATTATCCTTGCTGCATCAGATAGAGCTATGTCCCCCACTGAATGTCCGAAGCGGTCATTGATATTCTTGAAAAAATCAAGATCTATCATAAGTCCGCCTGCCGGAGAGGCCTTACGGCTCACATCCCTCAGGAAATGATCAAGATAATTCCTGTTATAGAGCTTTGTCAGCGGATCGATATATGAGAGTTCATTCTGCATACTCATATGGATACCCACAAGTCCCAGGGCAACTGATGTCCACGCCAGGGAAATGCCGTAAACAAGCATTTGTGCTGTGGCACCGCAGGCTATCGGCGTAAGGAACATCCATATGGGGAAAAAGCGTATCTTCCCATATTTTATCCTGTACCTTATCCTGAGTATGAGCGAATAGACCATATAGAACAGCGTAATAAGATAGAAAAGATATCCCGCCGGTTCACGGATATAGTAGTTTTCGTCATCGATTACGAAAAGAAATCCGCTGTGAACATTAAGCAGCAATGCAGCTGCAGCTAAGGCTACAGGCAGTGCAAGGAAGGGATAATACTTTTTAATTCGCTCTTTTTCGCCGTAAAATCTCAGATCCACATATATGCACCAAATAAAAGAAACCACTGCATTGGCAAAATACAGCCAGCTGTTTCCAAGCCAGGCAAGTAATCTGTCTCCTGTGAATCTTTTTCCGTCGATCACAAATGTCAGCATTTCTATAATACAAGAGGCTCCGGTCATTATTATCATATGAGTGAATAGTTTGTCGCTAAGCTGGCGGCGCTGCCTTACAAGATAACTGCTCAACAGAAGAACGATCAGCATCGCCGCACCTATACAATTTGTAATTATAATAGATTGCAGGTTCATACACATTCCTCCGGAATCTTCATATACTGATTATAACATATCGTCCAGAAGAATTCAAGACTGGTATATTAATTTTTACAATTTCAACATATTTTTCTCAGGCTTCTGATCCTACTCGGAGAGATAATATTATATTATCTGAATATTTCACTCGATAATTTACCATTAGTATAACAATAACATTCCCGACCTCAATGCCTGCCACACCCTTATCCTGAATTTTCAGCATATGGCCCTCATTATAAAAATGAGCGCCCTGTTTTTTTCAGGGCGCCCTATAAGGAAAAAATTTAATTGGCATTTTAGGTATATGAGTTTGTGAAAGACTGATATACAGTCTCTGAACAAACATAATCAATGGTGAAATCGGTCACTCTCTTATATCAGTACCGAAGACCGTGCCGTTTTCGTCAAGATACAGTGCCAGCGGTCCGAGGATAGCATCATCATCGGTGTTGAAATAGACCTTGTACCAGTTACTGTTGTAAATGAATTCCTCGGTCACATGGTAGTAGTATTCAGGAAGCTCATTTACAGTTTCATAGGACCTGATAGCGTTGTCACTGTTTTCTACGCCACAAAAATCTCTTGCATATGCGCAGGCATTATCGAGTATCATCTGTTCATCAACGACCTGAGAGAAATCCTCTATCATCGGTACATCGCAAGCGGCGTAATCCTTGTTTATATTATAGCGTTCAACAGGCAGGTCAAAATTTTCCAGCTTCCAGTTTCCTTCATCATCTCTTACAAAGTTAAGATCAGCACCGATAGCTTGCTGACCGATATCCTCCTCATAGATCTTTGAGATCCTTTCCCATGTAAAGCTTGTGCCGCTTACATAGAATGATTTATCAGAGAGCACTTCCTCATCCCACATATCAGCGGTAAGTGATGGTTTCAAATGTCTCAATGCATACAGATCTCCACGATACTCTATTATCCATGGGTGGGACTGATCCTCAGAAATGACCAGGTCTCCATCATTATATTCACTCAGATCAGTGCCGATATAAAGGTAATCGTCCACATTTGTAAAGTACTTTCCGTAGTAATCCCTCAACTCTTCAATAGAAGAAAAACGAGGATCATTCAGCTTATAATAGGTCTCAGGGGAGTAATAACTATCGCCGACTTCAGTTAAGCCTGTAGTGTCACCTCCCTCAGCAAAGAATGATTTATCATTGTAGTACATTAGAAGTGTGACTGAATCTGCATTTTTGCCTTCGGGGTCTATACGGTCAGAAGCATCGAAATACAGTGCCTCAATGAAAACAGGAAAATATTCATCAAACAATGCCCTCATTTCCTCTTCGGTAGGAGGAGCGTACTCAACGGTGGTGCTGACTTCTGCAGTAGTCTCTGCCTCATAAGGCTCAACGACTTCATTTTCCTGTGGTTCATTTATCTCAGAAGCAGGCACTATGGAGCTTCCGGAGCCGCCATTTTTAAGAAGTCTGAATGCTCCTGCACCTCCTGCGATAATAGCAACTGCTGCCGCAGCACATAAAGGTCTGTACCATACAGGTCTGTGATAAGTCTCAACGCCTCTTACAGTGTTATTGCTGCTGCTTTCAAAATTCTCCGACATATCCCTGAACTTCTTTTCCGACATTGAAAATGCCCTCTTTTTTATCCTTTCACTTTCGGATGAAAAGGGAACAAGTTCATCTATAATATCATTTCCGGCATGCTCAAGCATACTAAGATCAATATCTTTTTTCTTCATAGATATACCTCCTTTAAAGTGTTACGCCAGATCCGGTAAGTATCTCTCTGAGCTTTTCTGCTGCTCTTTTGCTTCTCATACGCACTGTAGCGGGCTTCATTGAAAGAAGCTTTCCTATCTCTCTTGAATTACGGTCATAGTAATATTTCTGTATGAGTATAGTTGAATCCGGTTCGCCCAGGCTCTTGATAGCATCCATAAGTATACGCTGCAGCTCTGAGCGTTCGCTGTCTGCTGCTATATCCTCACCTGAGCTTACCGAAAAAAAATCCTCGTCCTCCATAGAGACCGTCCTACCCGCTCTTGATCTGAGGCTGCGGTAGCGGTCGATGCTGATACGCTTTGCGAGAACTCCGATATACCCTTTCATCTCGCCTGTTTCCGCTCTCTCAGAGAACCCGAAATATACTGAGGCAAATATATCGCTGATACACTCCTCAATATCCTCACTGCTTCCGGTGCTGCGGAGATTATTATAGACTATCGTTCTCACATAACAGAAATATTCATCAAACAGAGCCCTGTGGGCTTCTGAAACATTCTTTTTAACCAGAGAGCTGTACTCGCTTCCTGTCATCTTGTTTCCTCCTCTTATATGAAGCTTGCCATGGTTCGCTTTCATTATACACATTCGTAAGATGATACGGATGTGTCACAAAAAACAAAAAAATTTTTCCGGAATATAAAGCGGACAGCCTGTGGCTGTCCGCTGAGATCAACTTGTAATATTTGTAAACACAAGGTATATCGTATAAGCAGCCTGGATAGTGAAAGCTGCTATAACTCCTACACTGCATCTTGCAATGACAAATCCTCTTTTGCTCTGGGCAGGAGTAGTTGCAGGGAGCTTATCCTTGCTTCTGAAAATCAGCAGCATAAGTGCTCCGAAAGCAGCAACGCCTTCAAGTATAAGGCCAACTGCCAGCTGACTGTCGCCTGAGAGATCAAACTCGCCCATGATAGTAACAACAGTATTGACAAATACATGGACAACTATCGAAGGGATTATAGAGCCGTGCTTGAGAGTTATATGTGCAAGGAAAATACCAAGCAGGAAGGCCAGTGTGAACTGCGGGAGATTTCCGTGAGCCAGTCCGAAGAATACCGCTGTTGCAAAAACCGCAAATCTCTGATTAGCCTTTGAGAAGGTCCTCAGAAGCATTCCCCTGAAGAAAAGCTCCTCCGTTACCGGAGCTATAACACAGGTATATACCGCCGAAACTGCAAATCCCAGCTTCGTGACCGCCACCCCTTCGCTTTCCAGCACGTTGGTGGAGTAGCCGTACTTTTCAAATATATCGTTTACTCCCATTGAGACAAATGCCGATATGACCCATATGAACATTGCTGACGCACAGTACTGTATCGCCTTGCCCACATCGTAATCACGGGTCTTTATAAGGGCTGAGGGCTTTATATCCGCCAGCTTCAATCCTATCATCGCAAATACCACATTGGCGAATATGTAGATCAGCATATTCATTCCCACGAGTATCGACGAACCCTTGATATATGTATACATGGATTCGCTGTCAGCACCGGGGTTCATATCCTTCAGTATCATTATTATCGCTCTTGCGATAAAGAAGCCTGCCGCAGTTGATGCCACGAACTGCAATACTGCACACCAGCCTCCTATGGCATAGTAGCGCTTGAGTCTTCTTCGCTCATCATATCCCGGTTCAAGAGGCACCTTGTAAGCCGGAGTAGTTATCGGAGGCAGCACCTCGGAATAGTTATCACGGAACTCACGGTACTCTGTAGGATTATCAAACGGATCATAGGGATCCGGAGTCTCAGCCTCCGCCCTTTCCTTTTCGGTCTCATTTATATGTTTTGTCAGTCTGTATATCTCATGATTCAGCGCAGCTACTTCTGCATGGTGCTGCTCTTCGCTGATAAATTCGGCCATGATCTGCCTCCTAACATTCTATCTGAAGACATCGCATTATGTTGTCTATAAAGATTATTGTACCACATTTCCGTGATATTGTAAATAGATTTCAGACAAAAAATGCGGACGATCACTGACCGTCCGCTTTTTATTATTCTATACCAGCCTGCTGCTTTGCAGCTGTAAGAGTATTTTTCATAAGCATTGCGATAGTCATGGGGCCAACTCCTCCGGGAACAGGAGTGATATATGAAGCCTTCTTCTCAGCTGACTCATACTCAACATCTCCGCAGAGCTTTCCGTTTTCGAGGCGGTTCATGCCTACATCGATAACAACAGCGCCCTCCTTGATCATATCTCCGGTAACGAAGTTTGCCTTGCCCACTGCAACTACAAGGATATCAGCGCCGAGGCATATCTCCTTGAGGTTCTTTGTCTTTGAGTGGCATATAGTAACTGTACCGCTCTGATGAAGGAGAAGCATTGCCATAGGCTTGCCCACTATATTGCTTCTTCCGATGACCACGCACTGCTTTCCGCTTATCTCAGTGCCTGTGCTCTCGATAAGTCTCATAACTCCGGCAGGAGTACATGGCAGGAATGCATAGTCGCCTATCATTATCTTTCCAACATTGACTGCATGGAAAGCGTCCACATCCTTATCAGGAGAGATAGCTGCGATAACAGTCTTTTCGTCGATATGTGCAGGGAGAGGGAGCTGTACCAGTATACCGTTCACTCTGTCATCCCTGTTAAGTACGTTTATAAGGTCCAGGAGCTGCTCCTGAGTTGTATTCTCGTCAAGAGCGTACTCAAATGACTGGAATCCTACAGCCTCACAGGCCTTCTTCTTATTGTTTACATATACTCTTGAAGCAGGATTGTTTCCCACTATTACTACTGCAAGACCTACTTTAAGGCCCTTTTCCTCACGGAGCTTAGCTGTTTCCTCAGCTACCTCCTGCTTAACGCTTGCTGATACTGCTTTTCCATCGATGATCTGTGCCATTTTATTCATCCTCCTTGTCATTGTCTTCAGCTTCATCGTCCAGGGCATCTTCATCGTCCTGATCGTCATCATCGTCTTCTTCGTCATCGCCGCCTATGATGCCGTCATAATCATCATCATCGTCGTCGTCATCGATATCATCAAGACTGATATCATCGTCATCATCGCCGAGCTCATCCTCGGGAGGCATACCCATACGCTTTCTGCGTGACTCCTCGATAAGTCTGCGTGACTCCTCAGTGTTTGCATAGAGCACGAATGCCTCAGGGTCTCTTCTGCGCTTCAGGAAGAAAACTATCTGAAGTATTATCGCAGCTATACATACTATTGCTGAAAGCACCTGTGAAACTCTCAGGTTGCTGTTTCCGATATAGAGACTGTCTGTGCGGAGTCCTTCAACGAAGGCTCTCTCTGCGCCGTACCATGTAAGGTACATGAGGAATATCTGTCCGTCGTACTTTCTGTGCTTTGAATACCATGAGATAAGTACGAATCCAAGCAGGCACCAGAAGGACTCATAGAGGAAGCAGGGGTGAACCATTTTGTCCACAGCCACATCAAGTCCGTGAGCCTGCATCTCGCCGTCAAGGAAATTTGTCTCGTTGATTATACGATTCTGGATAGTACCGCCGGTCATGCCGAAAATGCTGTTGGTATTGGTACCGAAGGCCTCCTGATTAACGAAGTTGCCCCAGCGGCCTATACCCTGTCCGATAAGGAATCCCAGTACTGTTATATCCAGCATTGGAAGTATCTTCACCTTACGGAGACGGCAGGCGATAAGTCCGAGGCCAATGGCACCGATTATGCCGCCGTAAATGGCAAGTCCGCCGCCACGGGTATTGATTATCTCCTTCAGATTGCCTTTATACTCATCCCAGCGGAAGGCAACATAATAAAGTCTTGCACCTACAAGTCCGCCGATTATGCCCACAATGGCAACATCAAGAGCTCTGTCCGTATCTATTCCGAAGCGCTTCATTTTTGAGAAGCAGTATATCATCGCAAGAACAAGTCCTACGGTGATTATGATACCGTACCACTGTATATCCACACCGAATACAGTAAATGCAGTACGGTCGATATGGAAGGTCCAGCCAAGCTTCGGGAATTTTATTTCGTTCTGGTCATATATCCTGTCGACAGTCATATCATTCTGCCTCCCCTTCTATTACGGACATTACCATATGCTCACGCACAAGCTCGTCCTTGATGAAGTTCACAACATCTGCGCTCTCAAGATGTGAAAGCACATTTATAGCATCATAAGGTCCGACTCCGTCCATATGGGAATTTATCAGCAGATTTGCAACTGACTCAACATTATTCAGCTCTCTTACCAGCAGGCCGTATGTTGATTTCTTTATTCTCTGGAAGTCCTTCTCACTGATGCCCTCTCTTGTCATTCTGTCGACCTCTCCGGCAATAGCGTCCCTGACCTTTGCTGAATCAGAGGATTCACCGCCGAATATTACGGTGAAATAGCCGTCGCCGTCAAATACCTCCATACCGAAATTGGAGTTTATCAGTCCCTCGTCCATAAGCTTCTTGTACATATCGGAGGAAGCATCTGTAAGGAGTGATGCTGCTATCGTTGCAGCCATGGACTTTTTCAGTCTTTCCATTCCTGTACAGGGGCGGCACTTATAGCCTATATTGAATATAGGCGTTCCCACAGCCTGTGTTTCGATGAATTCCGGCATAACTATATCGTCCGGCTCATCGGGGAATACTGTCTCAAGGCCCTTGTCATCGCAGGGCTTAAGGCACTCGTCACATATCCTGAGCACCTCATCAGCACTGATATTTCCGGCAATGGAAAGCACCATATTATTGAGATTGTAGAATGTATAATAGCACTTATAGAGCAGGTCAGCATCTATCTGAGCGATACTCTCAACTGTTCCGGCAATATCTATCTTTACCGGGTGATTATGGTACATACAGCGGAGCATATTGAAGAATACACGCCAATCCGGATTATCGTTGGTCATTTTTATCTCCTGACCTATGATACCCTGTTCCTTATCCACAGTAGCCTGAGTGAAGTATGGCTTCTGAACGAAATCAAGGAGTATCTTCAGTGACTCCTGATAATTCTTTGAACAGCTGAACAGATAGCAGGTCTTGTCGAAGGAAGTAAAAGCGTTTCCGGAAGCTCCGGTCTTTGCGTAGAGCTCAAATACATCGCAGTCCTCATTCTCGAAGAGCTTGTGCTCCAGGAAGTGAGCGATACCCTCAGGCACCACAGTATACTCCTTATCCTCACGCATTTTGAACATGGTGTTCACAGAGCCGTATTTAGTACCGAAAAGTGCTTCAACACTGCTGAAGCCGGGCATTTCGCAGATATAGATATCAAGACCGCTGCTGTGCTTTACATGGATACAGCTGTCGCCTGTATCCGGACTTTTTATCATCTCTTTTTCCATTATTCGGCAGCCTCCTTATCCAGCATAAGATATATACTGTCCAGGCTGAGAGAATTTGCAGCCTGAACTATTCTTGCTTTTGTAACATTTGCAAAGCCGTCGAACTGCTGCTCCGGAGCAATGATATTTCCGTCACAGAAGCGCTCGAAGTACCAGGATGAATATGAAGCGGGAGTATCTCCGACCTGAGTGAGAGCATTATCAAGGCTGAGAAGTGCGCTCTGCATTTCATCATCTGTGAAATTACCCTGTCTTATCTCATCAAGCTGATGGAGTATCTCAGCCTTAGCCTTTTCGATGTTTTCACGCTCAACTCCGCTGTCCACCATCAATGCGCCCTTTTCCGAATATACACGGCTTGCACAGTAATAGCAGAGGCTCATCTTCTCACGGACATTGAAGAACAGCTTTGATACCGGAGTTGCACCGTATATCATATTCAGCATCTTCATTGCGAACTGGTCATCGCTGTCGCTCTTGAAGGTCATTACCATCTTGCACTGATTTACATCAAGCTCGTCCGACTCTGTTACCGGCTCACTGCGGAGCGGGCTCTTTGAGCGGAACTGTACAGGCTCCGGTGAGCGTTCAACTGAGCCGAAGCTCTCGGATATCATCTTTTCTACAGCAGGCTCTTCCTCTGCTGACACATAGAATACCTCTACCTGAGCCTTTGAGAGTATATCTCTGTAAGCGGCATAAGCCTCCTCAGATGTTACCTTTTCCGCAGCTTCCTTTGTGCCGTAGCAGGAATTCTCAGCCGGCTCGCCTCTGAAGGCTATCTCAGCTGCTCTTGACAGAGCATATCCTCTTTTATTGTTGAGCTCTGAATCTATCCTGTCCAGCAAGTCCTTTCTGGTTATGCGGAAGGAATCAGCATCGAATGAACTGCCGTCCGCATTCGGAGCAAACAGGCATTCACGGACCATTTCCAGCATTTCAGCTGTAAGGTCCTCCCCGTCGAAGGCATAGCAGTTATTGAGCCATGAAGCAGAAAGTCCGAGTATCTGAACATCTCCCCTCTTTCTTGAAAAGCTGCTGAGTCCGGCTCCGTATAGGGAAGAAAGCTTTTCATTCAGCTCTGCAAGAGTCCTGTACCTGCTGTTTGAGCAGTTGAGTATGCTTATACCCAGAGCATTTGCAGCCGCCTTCTCACTGTCGAGAGGAGTTATGAATCTTACGACGATATAGCTGGTCTTGAACTTTTCGTCAATTACAGTCGAAAAGCCGATATTACCGGCAAGCTCCGTCCTTTTATATCTCATTGGCATTTACACTCCTTATTAAGATTTATTGATAAAACAGACCCTGCAAAGGGATCTGAGGTCATCAAATGCACATATACGATTATTATATCACACTTTCCTTTGAATTACCATACTATTCTGAAAATTTTTTCATATTTCTTCCTTCCGATCCGCTCAGGAGCATTATCGTCATAAGCATCAGCATTACCGACGGCACCGGCGATGAAGCCCTGTAGGCATGGAACCCTGCTGACGCAGCAACTGCCTCTCCTTCCAGAAAAAACGGCATTATAAGCCTGCAGATGCCAGAGCTCAGACAGGCAGCAGCTGCTCTGATAACGACCATAGGGAGCATAGAAAGCTCTCCGTCTGATATTGAGGCTATCTGCATTATGACGCATATTCCTCCGAAGGATACAAGAGCGCTCACTGCCGGAAGCACCGCATAGTTGCCCGGAGTTAACCTGCTGACCGCTGTCACATCCAGAAAAGCATCAAACAGCAGCCTGCTCATTTCCTCATCATATCCGGTCAGATGTGATATGGCGGCGGCAGCAGCTCCGGCAGCTCCGATATCTCTCAGCATAGCCGACAGCACCGAAAACATCATGACCATGAAGCATACTCCGGCAGCAGCTCTTCCGCCGGCAGCTGCCGAGCCAGTAAGCATACCTCCGCTGAAGGAAAGGGGCAAGCGCTCTGAACAAAGCTCCTGCTCCCTGCGCAGAAGGAATGATATCCCGAAAGCAGATATTACGTTTGCGGAGACTGCCGATATGAGGATCATACGCCCTGCCCCGGGACTTCCGTAAAGCTGTGAGGATATACAGCCGAATATAAAGGCCGGTCCTGCACCGAAGCATACTCCCATAAGCAGCTCTGTTGAGCGCTTTGACAGTCTTCCTGAGCGGTATTCAGTCATAAGCATACCTGCTCCGGCAGGATATCCCGCTATCTGACTGAAAATAAATATGGGGAAGCTGTTTCCTTTCATGCCAAGGATACGGCCTGCGCTTTTCCTTATAAATGACGGCATACAGCCGGCAAGACCGCTCCGTACAAAGGCGGCTGATACCGCCAGCATAGCGTAAAGTGAGGGGATTATTATATCGATACACCTTTCTGCACCGGAGGATACTGCCGCAGACACTTCATCTGTCTCAGTGATGCAGTACCAGCCAAGACACAGAACAGCTGCCGAAAAAAAGATATTTCCTGATATTTCCCGTATTTTTTTCATAATCATCACCCTGTCTATCATATTATTTCAGAGAGAAAAATAGAATCCTCAGGAGTGATGTAATGTTTGAAAGTTTAGCCGATATGGCAAGAGACAGCTTCTATCTTGAACCGCAGATATACTTTGACTGCAATAATGAGATGCTGATAGAGAACTGCCGGAAGATAGAAGAATACAACGAGATATTCATGCAGATATCGTCCGGCCGCCTTTGTATAAGGATATGGGGAGAAGGCCTGTCTGCCAGCGACTTCAGGGCAGGCGGACTTATCATCCGTGGAAAGATATCAAAAGTAGAATTCAGCGAAAGGAGCAGGAACCACCATGATGACCCGGCTGAGGAGCAGAACAAGGATATGCGTAAAGGGAAAGAAGCTGTATAAATTCATCAATGCCATGCACTCCGGAGATGTTTGCTGCTCCGGACAGTACTGCCGGAAGGATTCGTTCTTCTGTGAGATACCCTCCTCTCAGCTCAGTGAAGCAGAAAAGCTTGCGGAAGAGTACGGGCTTGAACTCACATATAACACCAGTGATTCTATCTTATCAAGGCTCCGGCGATACAGGCTGCGATTCGGGATAGTTATCGGTATGGCAGTGGTCATAACTGCCTCATCCTATTTTTCCGGTATTGTAGCTACCATAGATATACAGGGCAACTCAAGAGTCAGTGACCGGGAGATACTCTCCGCTCTTGATGAACTCGGTATACGGCGGGGCACTCATCTCAAGGATATCGACTTCCATATCGCCGGAAACGAGCTGCGGATAATGGTGGACGATATTTCATGGGCAGCTCTCCGGCACACCGGAAATCGTGTGGTAGTGGAAGTGACTGAAAAAAAAGAAAAGCCGGAAATGTTCAGCAGCCGTACTCCCTGCAACATTTTCTCCGCTCATGACGCAGAGATAACCTACACATCCGTCCTTGACGGACAGCTTATGCATACTGTAGGAGATTTTGTACCGGCAGGCACTCTCCTTGTAAGCGGTATAACCGGCGACATAACAGGGCATATCGTGCTGCATCATTCTATGGGAGAGATAAGAGGGATATATGAGGATACACTGACCTTTTCCGACAGCTTTGCCTCACAGCAATGTGCTCCCACAGGTGAAAAGCGGAAAGAATCCCGCCTGAGGCTCTTCAATATAGATATCCCGCTTTTCATCGGAAAAAATCATTTTGACAGCTTCGATGAAGAAACCTCCGAGAGCACTCTCAGCTTTTTCGGAAGGGACCTGCCGATAAGCATAAGGCGCTCAGTCAAATCCGAAACAGAAATTTCAGAAGTCACCCTCACAGAGGATGAGCTCCGTGACAAGCTTATGGAAAAGATATTTCTCTACGAGAAGAATTTCCTTTCAGGAGACACCGTTATCCTTGACCGTGATATAACGGAGACCTGCTCCGATGAAGGGATATCTCTCACGGTCCATTACCGTATCGAGGGAAATATCGGCATACAGCGTGAGATAATGACAAAATAAAAGCAGCCATTCAGGCTGCTTTTTCAGTGTTATTCTGTTCAACAGTATCTCCGGCAGCTTCTCTTTTCATCATAAAATATGCCACCGCAGCGGTACCTATACCCAGCACCAGAGTAGTAAATATACTGCCCTCAATACCGAATTTTCCTCCCGTCAGGAATGCATGAGAGGTCTTTGCTGTTGTGCGGAAAACAGATTCACTGTCCGCAGAGCCGCTGACGCTTATCCCGTACAGATTTCCCTGGGTAAAGTTCCATATGCTGTGTATAGCACAGCCTCCCCAGATATCATCAAAGTAAATCATGTACAATGCTGCAAATACTCCGAAGAGAATGAGATTTATCATCGCCAGGACACTTATCCCCGGATTTCCGATATGTGCCATTCCAAAGGCCGCAGAGCTTATCATGACAGCTAACCACTTGTTGTTTGAGCTGCCTACGGTTGTCATAAGATAGCCTCTGAATATGAATTCCTCACTCATGCCCTGAACAAAGAATCCGGCCAGATAGAGCAGTATCAGCTTCCATTTTATATCCGAACAGAGCTTTATGGAATTTGCACCCGTCACTACTGTGAGCATTGTTATTGAAGTCATCATAAGTATGCCTATGCCAAGTCCAAGCGCATAGTGGCTTACCAGCTTTCTCTTTCTCATACCCATGGATGAAACGTGTCTCATCTCAATGCAGCGGCAGTAGAATATGCTTATCAGCGTACCTACGACCGTACTGAAAAGTGTAGGTATCATTACCTCAGGCTTGCCGGCAACTCTTGTGGCCATTGACATGGATTCTCCCCATGTGAGCTTCTTTGAGCCGCTCATGAATTCACTGTCAGAACTTAGCTCCTCAAACATTTTCGGAAGCGTTATGAAGGATGATATTATTCCTTCGATCAGATATATTAAAAAAAATACGACCAGAAATAAAAGTATCTGTACAAATATGTTTTTTGAAGCATGGCTCTTGCCGGCCTCATCAAACATTTTCGCTTTTAGTTTCAGCATTTTGTGCCTCCCGGACCTTTTTATCTTAGTAATCATTTTACTATACTTCTCCTCCTTTGTCAAGTTCAGGCAGCTAAGGTGAAAATTAAATAAAATCGTATTTACATTTTCAGCCAAAAGTGGTATACTATAAGTGTATATTCTCCCGGAGCTTCATTATCCGGGATATTATCAGAAGCTATGCGGAATCATCCGCTGACATAAGGAGGGAGCCTGTGTGTTTGCAAAAGTTTCAAGTCTCGGACTGTTCGGCCTCAACGCTTTTCCGGTAGATGTTGAAATAGATATAAGCCGTGGAAGCCCGCAGTTCGATATAGTCGGTCTTCCCGACGCTGTTGTAAGGGAGAGCCGTGAGCGTATCCGTGCAGCACTGCGTTCATGCAGCATAAGCTTTCCGGTAGCTCAGGTCATGGTAAATCTTGCTCCCGCAGACACAAAAAAGAGCGGTTCAGTCCACGATATCGCAATATTCATGGCTATACTGAAAGCCATGCGTATGATCGATCAGCCACTTGACGGCTTTGCCTTCATTGGGGAGATATCCCTGAACGGCGACGTAAGAAGGATAAACGGAGTCCTTCCCATGGTCATGCTTGCCCGTGAGGAAGGCTTATCAGCAGTTTTCGTCCCGGAGGAAAATGCCCGTGAGGCCTCTGTCATCGATGGGATAGATATATATGCTGTAAAAAATGCGGAGGAGCTCATAAAGCATTTCCGGAATGAGGAGCGCCTCACTCCCTGTGAGCACTACATCCCTCCGGAGACTGCCTATAACGAGGTCCTTGACTTCTCAGACGTCAAGGGACAGCAATCTGCAAAGAAGGCTCTTGAGATAGCTGCGGCAGGCGGACATAATGCCCTGCTGATAGGCTCTCCCGGAAGCGGAAAGAGTATGCTTGCAAAACGTATGCCTTCCATACTTCCGCCCCTGACCTTCGGGGAAGCTCTTGAAACTACCAAGATACACTCTATTTCCGGACTTCTTACCCCGGAAATGCCCATAATAACAAAGAGGCCATTCCGTGCGCCTCATCATACCATTTCTTCTGCCGGACTTGCCGGCGGAGGCACTGTCCCTCATCCCGGAGAGGTATCCCTTGCTCATAACGGTCTGCTGTTTCTCGATGAACTGGCTGAATTCGACCGCCGCACCCTTGAGATACTCCGTCAGCCCCTTGAGGACAGAAAAGTTACTATCGCCCGTTCCTCGGGAACAGTCACCTATCCCTGCACCATAATGCTCATAGGTGCCATGAACCCCTGCCCCTGCGGATATTACGGCCATCCCAAGAGAAAATGTATCTGTCCGCCGAAAAAGGTCTCCGGCTACCTCTCCAAGATATCCGGTCCCCTTCTGGACAGATTCGACCTTCATATAGAAGTTGCCCCCGTGGAATTCGGAGACCTCTCCTCAAAAGCAAAGGAGGAATCATCGGCTGTGATAAGGGAGCGTGTCATCTCCGCAAGAAAGATACAGGAGGAGCGCTTCAGAAATACGGGAATAACCTGCAATGCTCTTATTACTCCGGACAAGCTCCAGGAGATGTGTCCCATGGACGACAGCGCAGTCACACTGATGAAAAACGTTTTCGACAAGCTGGGACTCAGTGCAAGAGCTTACGACAGGATACTTAAAGTTGCAAGAACTATCGCTGATATAGACGGTTCAGAAGTGATCCGCAAACAGCATATCGCTGCCGCCGCCCAATACAGGAGCCTGGACAGAAAATACTGGAGCGATGGCCAATAATTTTTTACAGATAAAGAAAGGATAACAATGAGATCAGCATTCAAAAAACTATCGATAAATAAGCACAACGTCGATGCAGGCCTTATTTTCGCCGTAACGCTGTGCGCAGTGCTCAGCACGATAATGATCTATTCAATAGTCGAAAGCGGCATAAGTGATATCGAGGGAGTAGGTCCAAGCTACTGGAAAACCCAGCTCATTTCAACTGCTGCCGGATTCTGCGGAGCACTTTTCATCTCACTTATGGACTACCGTAAGCTGGTAAAGCTCTGGTTCATTTTCGTCCCTGTAGCTCTCGGACTTGTGGCACTGACCTTTACCTCCCTGGGATATCAGAGAGCCGGCGCCGATGACCAGGCCTGGATCCAGATAGGCGGATTCAACCTACAGCCTTCAGAAGTACTGAAGCTGGCTTTCATACTCACATTCAGCTATCACCTCTCCCGTGACGAGGCGGATATGAACAAGCCCCTGCATATGCTCCTGCTGCTTATCCACGGAGCTATCCCCATCGGCATCGTCGGACTTCAGGGCGACTACGGTACAGCTATCGTATTTGCAGCTATATTCGGCTGTATGATATGCTCGGCCAATATCTCCTGGAAATACCTGCTTGCCGCTCCCTTTGCAATTGGCGGAGCTGTTGCGGGAATGTGGTTCTTTGTACTTGATGAGTTCCACAAAAAGCGTATCACCATACTCTTCAAGCCGGGAACTGATCCGGAAAACATCGAATATCAGCAGGACCTGGGACTTGCAGCTCTCAAATCCGGAAAGATCTTCGGAAAGGGTCTTTTCAAGGACGCTGACTCCTATGTCTATGTACCTGAGATACACAACGACTTCATCTTTACCTATGTGGGACAGGTCTTCGGATTCCTCGGCTCTGTAGGACTTCTCATAATCCTTGCCTATATCTGCCTGAAGATATTTGCTGACAGCCGTGTTACCCGTGACCGTCTTGGAAAATTCATCTGCATGGGAGCTTTTGGCCTCATGCTCTCACACTGTATAATGAATATCGGAATGGTGCTCAAGGTCGCTCCCGTTATCGGAGTCCCCCTGCCCTTCCTGAGCGCAGGAGGTACAGCTATGATAAGTATGTATGCTGTTATCGGACTTGTCCTCAGCACCTACAGCCACAGAGCTGTTACCTACAACGTATTCTATGACGATAATGACGACTGACGACCGGAGGGATGAAATATGAACATTGATACTTTTCTGATAATATGTTTTGTTATCCTTCTCATCCTGATAGCTATCTCCTTTGTTTATTTCTTCGGCATATACCGCAGAAGAGAGATATCTGACAGCAGTGCAGAGCCTAAAGCTCCCGAAAAGCCCCGTCAGCCCGAAATAATGGATATACCGCTTTCTCAGGCTCCGGTACAGCCTGCCCCTCAGCCGCAGATAACTGTAATAAGAATAAGACGGCGTGAGGATAATGTGGTGTTCAATATCGACCTCAGCAGCGGACCGGTCACTCTAGGACGGCTTTCAGGCTGCACTGACAAGGACTACTGCTGCGTAACTTCTATGTCTGACGTTTCAAAGCGCCACTGCACTATCAGAAGCGGCGGCAGCGGAAGAGTACTTATCACAGACAACGGCTCCACAAACCATACATATGTGAACGGCCGCCGCTCAGACGGCACCGCATCCATAGGCCCGGGAGATGTTTTCAGTCTTGGCCAGCACTGCGAATTCGTCCTGCTCTGATATCTCCGGTAAAGAGCGGATATAATAACTGCATAATGATAAACAGGCACCATAGAAGCTATGGTGCCTTATTTTCATCCGGACGGTCAATGGATGTCCATACATCAGCGAAAAGATCAAGCCCCTGTATAAACAGGGGCTTTTTTATCAGTTATAACCGTTTCTGCGTTTTTTCAGTGCGATAATAACCAGAGCAAGGATACCGAGAAGTCCTGCAGAGCCAAGTCCTATGACCATGCCCTTATGGAGATCCCAGAATGTAGCTGACAGAGTGAACTCTATTGAGCTGTCATCCTCAGCAGAAGAATTTCCTGCCTTATCCTTTATAGATACAACGATCTTCTCATCTGATCTCTTACCGTCTGACTTGACCGGCAGCTCGATTATGATATTGCCGGCATCGTCATTTTCAGCAGAGGCGCTGAGCTTAGCGATATCGCCTATCTTGTAGTCCTCTCCGTTGATCGAGAGCACCAGTTCTTCCTCATTGAGTTCATCGATCTTTTTGAGGTTCTGGTCTGAGCAGGTTATCCTGAGCTGAACATCTGAATCCTTAAGAACTGCACCGTCCTCTACACCGGCAATAATTACCTCGGGAGCGGTCTTATCAACTGAGAATTCAACTGCACACTTTCTGTCAGCATATACAGGAGTATTATTGCTGTTGAGGTTTCCTGCCTCATCTCCGGACTCGATATTTATCAGATAGTCTCCGTCCGCAGTAAAGTTCTCCTGCTTGAGGCTGTAAACTCTCTCATACCAGCCTTCATCGCCGGCAGATCTCTGTTCAGTGACCTCGAAATCTCTCGGGCCGAGAGTCTTTGTCTCAGAGCCGTTCTTTACCACAGTGATAGTGCTTTCACCGCTTGCGGCTGTAGCATTTACCTCTCTGATTACCACGTCTGTATTATAATTTACCGGGATACCTTCCTTGAATCTCTGTACTGCGATCGCAGCATCAGAGTTTACTATCTCATAGGTTGAGCCGTATCTGTTGATAGATACAGTCAGCTCAAGAGGTTTGGATGTATTGCCGGCCATATCCTCAGCAGTTATCTTAACATTGTAGATACCGTCAGTATCCACAGCGTCACTGAAAATGCTGTACCATGTCTCATATTCACCGGCAGATCCCTTTTCAGGAGCGGTGTACTTCTTTGATGTGACCTTAGTCTTATCTGTGCTTACACCGTCAGGACCCATCTTGCTGATCTCGACTGTACACATATCTGCGACCTTTGTCTCATCCGGCAGATTATAATCGCTGAATGTTACAGTAGGATCATATTTGCCGTTAGTCGCAAATTTATTGGTGCCGTTCTTTGTAAAGGTCTGGAGTATTGAAGGAGCCATGGTGTCGATGTAGAATTCTCCGCTTGAATATCCGTTTCCACGGTTATTTGCCGGGTCGGTGTAATCAACTGAGAACAGGTATCTTCCATCCTTACTGAAATCAAACTGAGCAGTCCACTCATCGGGATCAACAGGGCTCTGCTTCCAGGCCTCAGCACCTATCTTAACAGCCTCAGCGGCGGTGATATTATCCTCACCGTAGGCTCTGATATTCACAACAGCATCCTTGGGGACGAAATTGTGCTCCTTGATCTTTATAACGGCCTTTCTGGAGTCATTGTAGTACTTGCCGTTCTTTGCGTTGTTATTATCGAAGCCGCCGGTGATAACAGGACTGGTCCTGTCGATGATGAATCCGGCCGGAGCACTTCCTGTAGAAGTATGTCCGAGAGTATCAGCTACAGAGAATCCTATGCTGCTGTATTCAGCATCGGCATTGAGAGTGAGTGTAGCTGTCCAGCGGTTTGCGCCCTCAGCATCTGTATCAGACTTTGTGGAGCTGTCAAAGGTCCAGTTCGATATAGAATATGCGCCTGCTGCCGAAGCATTTCCGGTCTGATTTGCAATGGCTACCTTGACTGCCTTACTGAGTGAAGCCTGATCCAGATTTCTCTCATAAACGCTGATAGTAGCTGTTCTTGCTGTATTGAAATAGGTCTTGCCGTCCTTCTGAACGGGAGTTCCGCTCATAACGACCTCACCTATCTTAGGAGCAGTGCTGTCGATAGAGAATCTGTTGTCATATGTGCTTGTATGGTCAGAGTTACAGGTCATTGAAATATGAAGTGACATATTGTTTCTCTGATCGCTGACAGTGAGCTGAGCATTCATATCAGTGATATTGTCTCTGTCTCTTCCGCCGGCAGGAACTGACCACTGAAGTGCTGTTCCGCCGTTATTAGTTATCTGTCCGTCCTCTATATTGCAGCTTCCCTGACGGATGACCTGACCGGTTTCGCTGGTCAGTGTCCAGCTAACCTTCTGTATGCCGGCTCTGTCGTGTATCGATATCGGGATATTTACAGCGCTGTCATAGAGATTTCCGCTGTGAGGCGCAGCAGGCATAGCCACTGTGATATGTGTCTCAGAATCATGCTGAGCCTGGGATTCGAGTATCATACCGTCCGGAGTGAGCCAGCCGCTGTTATTTCCGGCATTATCGAAGACTCTTACCACTACCTGACCCTTCCAGAAAGCGTTTACAGTAAATCTCGGGTCATTGACATTGCTTATGATATACTTCTGAGCCTTGTCGATAAGCTCACCGCTGAGGACACCGTTGTTGCTGCTGATAGAATCAGCGTCAACGAGAGCATACTCCATGCGTGAGATATTGGAATTGAGACCGTTTCCTCCTCTGAGGTCGTCAGCCTTTACGGTAACTACTGTATCATCTGTAAAGTAGTAGCCATAGCGATCTGTTTCAACAGGGGAATAATCGCCTGAAGAACCGCCGGCAGAGTAAACATTATTGTCGCCGGAGGACTTTGAATACTGTGATACAGTACTTCTGTCAAAGGTGAAGCCCTTTATCTCAGGAGCGATATTCTCGGTCCTGACGGTATATCTTCCTATTTCCTGCTCATTGCCTACGTTATCCTTTGCACGGAATACATAGGTCTGATTTGCAGAAGGATCTATCCTGTATGTGTAGACCTTTTCATAGTGAGGCTTGTTTCCGCTGGGATTCTCTCTGGTCAGATTAAGAGTCTGATCGTTTTTGATGATACCGTCCCAATGATCCGGAACCACCTGCATCACACCTGAGCCATCGTCTCTTGCAGTAACTACCAGCTCGACCGGCTTATTGGTCCACTGTCCGTTATAAACTGCTCTTGAGCCGTCGGGATTTATAACGAATGCCTGTATTGAACCCAGCACAGGAGCCTTGCTGTCGATATTAACGCTTCTTGTGACTGTATCTGCGGTATTTCCCGGCAGGTCAGCTGCACTGACTGAGATGCTGTGTAAGCCTTCTCCGCTTACACTTACAGTCTCATGGTGCTGAGCGCTGTCAACGGAATCCTTAGTCTGGCCGTTGTAATCAAGGCTTTCCTGAGTTCTGCGGCCGTCGACAGCAGTTTCGGCTGACATTACACCAGAAGGATCGCTGACATTTACATCGAAGCTGAATGCCTTGTTTACCCAGTAAGCGTTATTTGAATCAACATAGGCGTTGAATCTGTTCTTTTCGGCATTTCTGTCGGGATAGAATCCCTCGCTGCCGCCGTTCTTATCCTCGTTGAGAGCACTGATGACATCTCTGCTCTCGCCGGAAGCACCCGGGTCAGCTGCCTTTACCGTGATAACGGGAGGAACGGTCTCGAGGAATACATTATTGTATTCGCCGTCAGCTCTGGGAGCTATGATCCATTCTCCGCCGTCCTGTCTGATAACGAACTCTCCGGAGTGTCCTTCCTCAGTGGTCACTCTGATCGATACATCCTTCTTGCTTACAGGATCATTCTTAGGATCGAAACTGTACTCTATCTCGCCCTTTTCACCTGATCTGACTGCCTCATCAGCATTAAGATCCCACAGCACGATATCGCTGATAGTGAGCGGAACAGCGCTCTTGTCCTCAGCCTTTACAGTAACTGTAGTCTCATCCTTGCCGAAGATACCGAAAGTGAGATAGCGGAGAGTTGAATTATTTGTAACTGAATCCCTGTCGATAACAATATCAGGGGTAACTATATGGAGCTTTAGAGCGTCGCAGGTGATAACACCGGTCTTCATATCTATGAAGTATACAGGCTTATCAACTACCTCATCTATGAACTCCTTTTCCCGCTTTCCGCTGACAGTATCGCTGTCTGTGAAAGCATAGTCCTGCTGCTCTGCCGAGGGAGTGAATATCTTCACATTCTGTCCGGCAAAAGCAGTATTTCTGTTATAGGTAACGGAATATCCGGTAACGAGATAGCTGAGGCTGTAATCAATGCCGCTGCTCTTCTCGCTTTCGTTGAAGAGAGTACCTCCGGAAGGCTCTGTTACAGCAAAGGTGCTGTCATACTCCTTAGCTTCGACCTCGGAGAATACTACCTGGTATTCATTTGAATCATTTATCTGCTCGCCGTCGGTAAAGGCAACTGAGCCATCGTCCCTTACCTCGATAACGGAGTCTGATGAAACAGCAGTTCCGCTGCTGAAAATAGTTGTATAGCTGCTGTCAGAGGCAGACTTTCTTCTTATCTCTGATACATAGCTTCCTGTTGACGGAGAAGCAAGGATAGCTGCATGATCGCCGAAGCCGAGCTTGCCTTCGGAAATATTTGTTATCTCAGCTGTACCCTCGCCGACAGTTTCGATCTTCTGAGTATACTCTCTCGGACCGAACATGATCTTGACTTCGTGGCCCGCAGCATTCTTATCGAAGAATACATCCACATAGAGCGGTCTTGAGGGATCCTTAAGATCAGCCTCATCATAGATGAGCTTCTCCTCGCCTGCATTATCCTTATCCCCATTGTGGAAGTTGTTGTAGGTTATCTCCTTTACTACCCATGTATCAGGCTTGAGAACATTTACCTTAAGCTCTGCACCTCTCTGGAGGTCAAGATCGAAGGCATTAGTTCCGTCTGAAATGGTAACGTTGTTATAGCCCTTGAGGAAATATCCGTATATAGAGCAATTTGCCACATCATCAGAAAGCTTCTGTGTGGACTTGTTCTCAAGGAGTTCAAGCAGGTCAATACTGAGCTCCATTTTGAAATCCACTTTGAAGCTCTTCTTTGAGTGTACCTTGTTTCTGTCTATCTTGTAATAGAGTGAACCGTCATTTGCTGAGCTGGTCTTTTCCTCATCCAGAGCAAGCTGGACACGGGTATTCTTGCTGTCGTCATCTATGTAATAAACGCTGTCATCAGTAACTGTATAGCTCTTGTTGGGAGTTACCCTGACATAGCTGTAGTTCTCGATAAACGCAGCATTACCGCAGTCACGGTTATACTCAAGAGAATGGTCGGTGATGTTCTTGAGAACAACAACGAAGTTCATATCTCCTGTCATGGAGCTCTTCTCTATCTCATAGGTACCGTTGGTCTCACTGTGAGGCATATTGCGTCCCCAGTTATGGCTCTGGTCCGCAAGATAGATAACGTAGCTGGAATTGGGAGCACCTCCTGCAGCAGGGTCTATGCCTACTACGAATTTATCCCCTTTATCCTCGACAACAAAGCCCTCCATAGGCTTATTCTTGTCTCTGTCATCCCAGACTGATACTCTGAGCTTTTCTGTGGACACTATCTCCTGCTCTCCAACAGTTATAACGGTATCAGCAGCAAACTCCTGCTGTCCCTCCGGAGAGGACACCTTCACTTTGGCGCAGTCCGGCTTTATGAGGACCTGCTCACCGTAGAAATAGGGCAGAGTGCTGTCCTCGGTGAATCTTTCAACGGAGTAATCCGCACTCTCAGGTATATTACCCTGACGGAGCTCTGCTGCAACAATAAGTCCGGTATCCATAGTGAATCCGGCCTCACTGAACGCAGTATCCCCATAGGGGCTTTTAACGATGATATCTCCACCCTCACGGCCGCCGGAGGATATGGTATCATAATCCGCAGGTGAAATAATATTTCCGCTGCTGGTATAATAGAACATTTCTCCGCCGGAGAATTCATATCTTGCGGCATTGACATCACCGGTATTAACAGTAACGGTCTTGATACCGTCTGTAAAGCCGCTGAGGTCATAGGGATTCTGCTCAGACTTTGAGCTTATCTCCACAGAATATTCTCCTGCCGGAACACTTATTCCTGTCTCGCCCATGCGGTATCTCATAACGCCTTCGGGCTTGCTCTCATCCGGTATTATAAGAGTGATATCGAAGAATCTGCTTATCACATCGAATTTATCCGCAGTGACAACAAAATCCTCTCCATCCTGTCTTGTAACCAGATCGAGTATCATAGGATATTCTGATTTCTTTATTATGTTACGGGAATCACTTGCGGTCTCATCCCCTGTGTTTTCCACGGCATACGAGACTGTCTCCGCCTTTTTGAAAAGGGCAGGAGAATAATCCCACGCAACTGCTGATACAGACAGTGCTGCCGCCATTGAAAAAGCGGAAACACGCTTAGCAAGCTGCTTTTTGCTCATTTAAACCACTCATCCTTTCATGTATATATAATTCTTTCCGTTTAAAGCTGAATGAAGAACTATCAGAAACAGTGCCGCCGACCACAGTACAAATCTCACAGGCTGTTCTGCCGCCCTTGTAAGTGAGACTGCGGCTGCGGTCACAACTGCCGGTATCATTATCCTATCGGCAAGCTTTCCCTGTTTCGTCCTGAAAAAACTCAGTATCCCCGGCATTCCCTTTATGCTGCCGGATCTTTTATCTTTTTTTCTGATACCTCCGAGAACGGCAAGAAATACCGTTCCCAGCAGTGCTCCTGCCCAGAATACGACTCCCACTGCATAGGCTGCTGCTCTTCTGAAGCCGCTCACATTGAAGTCTGCAAAGGACATCATAAAGAACGCAGCAGGCATAAGGCTGTAGGCACAGAGCATAAGCAGAAACATCCGCCTGAAATTCCTTTTACTCTTCTTCATATCTTAATCGATATTCTCCTGAGTATGGATAAGCATGATATTCTTTACAATAACGAATTTAGACGGAGGCATATCTTCCAGTTCATCAAAGGGACTGCTGAGATCACCGGTCTTGTTTCCGCCGATACTGAATGGTATCGAAGCGGCCGGTACTCCAAGCACTGAAGTCTCTCCTGCTCCGCTGCTGTCAGCGTCAGGAGTTCCGAGAACTGATGTGCCCTCTGCTCCGCTGTAATCTGTCTCAGGTGCTCCGAGCACTGATGTTCCCTCTGCTCCGCTGTAGTCTGTCTCAGGTGCTCCGAGGACTGATGTACCCTCTGCTCCGCTGTAGTCTGTCTCAGGTGTTCCGAGGACTGATGTGCCCTCTGCTCCGCTGTAGTCTGTCTCAGGTGCTCCGAGGACTGATGTGCCCTCTGCTCCGCTGTAATCTGTCTCAGGAGCTCCGAGCACTGATGTTCCCTCTGCTCCGCTGTAATCTGTCTCAGGAGCTCCGAGAACTGATGTGCCCTCTGCTCCGCTGTAGTCTGTCTCAGGAGCCCCGAGGACTGATGTGCCCTCTGCTCCGCTGTAATCTGTCTCAGGTGCTCCGAGCACTGATGTTCCCTCTGCTCCGTCATCCTTTGATTCCGGCACAGCATTTTTCTGACCGGGGAATTCCACCAGCGGCTTAGGCTTGTAGGCCTGCTCCGGATATTCCTGTTTCTTATATCCCTTAGGCAGTACAAGTCTCGGATCACCAGAAGATGACTTCCTGTTATTCAGGTCGCTCTTTATCTTATTGAGCTTGCCTGAAAATCCGGAGGTCTCTCCGGGGCGCTTATTCTTAGGAGTTATGAGACGGCCTGTAAGCGCATTCTCTTTCTCCATCTCATCGATCTTTCTTTTCTGTGCACGTCCGGTCTTCACATCGAAAATATCCTTGATATGGAAGACGAAAAACAGGATCACGGATACGATCAGAAATAGGATCGAAAAGGCAATGCAGATAATAAATCCATTATGATAGAGGCCTATGAGCTTCTCAGGATTAGTCTCCATCATTGCGGCTGCAAGATTTCCTGTCATTGAGCTGCACCTCCCTTTGAAGGCTTCTGGGCAGCGGTCTTTTCAACAGCATTCATTGCCGATGCCACCATTGCCTCAAGATTCTCGACCTGCTTCGGATTCTTTACAGGATCATAGCTGGTGCAGTGTTCGATATTCTCAGCTTTTTCGAGTATCTCGCCGAGCTTTTCCTTGAGTTCGCCGTCTCTGGCCACGCTCTTGAGCGCATAGTAGAACTCATCAGCTCTTGCATAGACCGTAGTTGCGAACTGGGTATAGAAACTCAGTGCAACTGTAGCGTTATTGGTATTTTCAAGATCCATGTCCATAAGCTTCAGGTTATCATTCCAGAAGTCGATATAGCCATACTGCTGATCGCCTCTGCTGTTGAACTCAGTTCCGCTGTTCCTGAACTTGGCCATCTGATAGATGACAGATGCCTTATCCTTAATATTCTCAGCATCGCTTCTGTCATCGGATTCAGCGGCTTTAGCAAGGGCATCGAGATCCATTTCGCCGAACCACACGAGAGACTGACGTGCGCCCTCCTTCATCGGATCCTGACCGTTGCTGGAGCTGTAATCGAAGAAGTATGCCATTCCCACATCATAGCAGAAAAGTGAATAATTATCCTTATCTGCCTTTTTGAAGGCTTCCTTTCGCTTCTTGTCGCTGGTACCGTCAGTGAGCTGCTTGAACTTTGTATGCTCTGACTGTGTAAGCGAGTTATCGCCGTCGATATAGTTGAGCAGTGCGAAGTAAGCCTCTGAGGACTCAGGTTTCAGCTCTATGGCCTTGTCGTACAGCTTGTATGCCTCCGCAGGCGGAGCTGTAGAAGCTGTTATGAGATAGTTATCATATGTATCGGCGGTCTTGGCCTTTTCAAGGCTCTTGAAGCCGACAGCACCGCCTGCCATGATAAGGCTGAGGGCAGATGTGGCTATAAAAGTCCTCCACTTTATATTCTGTGATCTTTTGCTTTCTGCGTCCAGGTCCTGATAATGCTCAAGGGCATACATCAGCTCAGCGCAGGTCTGATATCTCTCCTCAGGATTCTGCTGAGTACACTTGAGGATTATCTCTTCAAGTCCTGATGAGAGCAGATTGTTCCACTGTCTTATAGGGTACATCTTATAGGGATATACACCCGGATTATGTCCTGTTACAAGGTGATACATAGTTGCACCGAGGCAGTATATATCAGTTCTTGCGTCAGTCTGTCCCTGACCGCCGAACTGCTCAGGAGCGGCATATCCTCTTGTACCGAGGCAGGTAGTATCTGCAACTCCGGCATACTTGAATTCTCTTGCAGTACCGAAATCGATGAGCATTACAGTGCCGTCCGGCTTCAGCATAATATTTGAAGGCTTCATATCTCTGTAAATGATAGGAGGCTTTCTTGAATGGAGATAACCCAGCACATCGCAGAGCTGTTTTGACCATGCGATCACGTCCTCCTGATTCTGGGCGCCTTCTTCCTGAAGCTTCTTATCAAGGGCATTTCCCTCGATATAGTCCATAACTATGAGGAAAGTGCCGTCTCCGTCAATAACATCAACGATGCTGGGCAGGTTTGGATGATTGAACCTTTTAAGCATATCTATCTCTGCAACAAGACCCTGTTTTACAACATCGAAATCCTGTTTGCCGTCCTTGCGGACCTCCTTGATAGCCCACTGCTTATTGGCCTTCTCATTCATTGCAAGGTAAACTATACTCATGCCGCCCTTGCCTATGACGTTAAGTATCTTATATTTACCGTCTATGATCTGTCCTATTTCAAGCATATCGAACCACTCAATCCACACGCACGAGAAGGGCGGTAATATTATCCGTTTCCCGTCTGTTTTTATTTAACTCTGTGAAGTATATCAGGGTATCCTTCATAGTCTTTTCATCGGTGAGCATCTGGGAATTCATTCTTTCAAACAATTCCTGCGGAGTAACGACGTGTCTGAATCCGTCGCTGCAGAGCATGAAGCAGTCACCGGAGACCAGCTCCTCGGAATAGAAATCCGGGCTTATGATCTCGCTTGCGCCGACACACTGGAGGAGTACGTTTCTCTGATCGCTGACAGCAGCCTCCTCCGGAGTCATCCTTCCCATATCTATCTCACGCTGCACGAAGGACTGATCCTTTGTGAGCTGATAAATGGTATCAGACATCTTGTATGCTCTTGAATCTCCAATGTTCATGATGTAGTATCTTCCGGCGGCAAAAAGCATTGCCACAACGGTAGTGCCGAGACTGACCCCGCAGCGCATACCGTATCCGGCTATTTTAGAATTCATATCGAAGGCGATATTTCCGAAAGAGTTGAACACCGCCTGATGATCCACTCCGTTATAAACTATTCTGGGGAGCTCATTCTGGAACCAGTCTGAAAACGCCTTTATGAGAGCTGCACTTGCTACTTCACCCTTTGCAAGTCCGCCCATTCCGTCGCAGATAACTGCCATAAGGACGTTTCCTATCTCAGTCTCAGCCTCCATAATAAGGGCTGAATCCTGATTAGTTTTTTTCTTTATACCCACATCGGTATATACGGCTGTCTTGTATTTCATAATTCATCCCCTGCACTTATATTCTGAACTCAAATTCCTCATCAGCGAGACGTATCTGATCTCCGTTATGGAGTATCTGAGGCGTATCCGGAGGTAATCGTCTGCCGTTGACATAGGTATAATTGCTGGATCCGAGATCGGTAATGAAGCAATGTCCTGAAGTAACGGTTATTCTTGCGTGTCTGCGGCTGACAGCATTATTGTGGATACAGTAGTCCACCTTGCTGTTCTCCTTGCCGATAACGAAGTCAGAACTTGTTATACGGACTGAAAGTCCGCTTCTCTTGCGGATAATAACCGGTCTCAGAAGGGTCTTTCCGCCTAAATTCATATAGAAATTGTTGCCGCTGTCCCTGAGGACTGCTGTTTCAGCAGAGCCCTGATTAGCATAGACAGTAGGCTGATCCGGTTCAAAATTTTTCTCCTCATATACCGGTTCTTCCGGTCTGACAGAAGAGAGTGAAGCATTCACGGCCGGCTCTGTATAGTTCTCAACAGGGGCCTGTATTTCCGAAGGATCTATCGGATGAGTCGGCAGCACCGGTACGGCCTGCATTTTCTTTTTGTTCTTTATAAGCAGTGCAGCCAGTGCTGCGATAAGCAGCAGTGAAGCAGCTATACTTCCCATTATAACAGCAACAAGGAGAGTTTTATTATTTTTCTTGCTGCTCTTTTCCTCAGCAACTGAATCCGGCTTCCACTCGGAGTCGTTATATTTTATTCCGAGATCATCAAGAGTAGTTCTTATCTTATTGATCTCCGTAGCATAATTCATACCCTCGTCGAAGGAAATAAGGGTATCCATACCAACTACAAGGCCGCTTGCATCCACCAGAGGACCTCCTGCATTTCCTGCTCCGACTGAAGCACTATGCTGGATAAGGCCGTCCCTTGAGGATCTGTAGTCGCTGAAAGCAAAGCCTGTAGCAGTCACAGAGCCCTTTGTGACAGTAACATCGTCTGCCATGTAGGATGCGTAATTAGGATTCTGTCTGTACTTATCAAGGGCAGTAGGGAAACCAAGAGCAAAAACATCGGCAGTCTGCACAAGATCATCGCTGTCTCCCAGCCATAGAGGAGTACTATCGGCCAGTGCTGTATCAAGGGTCAGTACAGAGAAGTCGTTGAACTCATCAGTCTCACTGACCGTAGCTCCTATCCTCTCATCTTCAGAGAGGCTTATCTCATAGTGCAGGCAGCTGTCATCGAATTCGTATCTATGTTCAGGGTCGATGGAGTAAACACCGGATATACCGTCCTTTGTGACATTATCCATAGTCAGTAGCTGAGCGCTTGTCAGTACAGTTGAGTGATTTATGAGGAAAGCCGTGCCTGTTCTGAGGCAAACATCTTCTTTTCCCACAGGCTGATACCACACCTCAAACTGAAGGATACCGCTCTTATCATTATTAACATATTCATTTTCCTGTTCATCGGCAGCCCGGGACACAGTTCCCGGAATAACAGCCGGCACAGCAATGAATACCGCCGCAGCTGCGGCAGAAACGAGCTTTTTTAAACTGCTGATATTCATATACATACCCCCTGACACCACAGCGGTGCGTCATAAGGCAGCGTGACGGTCAAAAAAGAGAAAAACTCCCCTTAAAAAGAGTACCTCACGGCCAAATCTGTTGCATTTGCTGTCTATTTTCAACATTTTTAAAAAAATCTATGCAATTATTCTTAGCCATAATTATGCATTTTCATATCTTTTTTTAATTATACAATATCTTCAACTTCCTGTCAATATGCATAACATAATTTTAAGACTTCCGTTATAATTTCGGCAGTTCCGACAAATTGGAAATCTTCTTTTTTATCAATAATGCAGTCGCACAGGAAAAATCAGATATCCGGGATATCAGGGCATAAAAAAACTCCCGCCCATTAAAGGACGGGAGCAGCAATAGTAATTTCATGCCTTTCTGAACACAGCTGTGACGAGCATATCTCCGTCACTTATATCGGCGAAGATATCTCCGTTCATTGAGGTCATCAGACTGCGGCAGATATAGAGTCCGAGACCGCTTCCTGTTTTTCCGGTACTGTTTGTGCCACGGCGGAAGCACTCGAATATATGGAGCAATTCCTCCTCCGGAAGGCTGTTTCCGCTGTTTCTGACAGTGACCAGACGGCAGTCCTCCTCATCGGAGAAGCAGAGCTCTATCCTCTTTCCGTCGCCGTATTTAACGGCATTGCCGATAAGATTCTGAAGCACTTCCACGCTTCTGTCAGGGTCTCCGCTTATAATGCAGTCAGTATATCCGCCGATACTGAAATCAGTGCCGCACAGCTTCAGCTGACCGGAATACTGCTCATCGATACGGCCGATGACCTCAGACAGATAGAATTCCGTATTTTTCACATCGAGCCTCAGGAAGCTCTCATCCGAGCTTCTTACTATATCTGAAACAAAGCGCTCCACGCTGTCGGCATTATCGTTTATCCTGCGGGCAGCCTCCGAGAGCTTTTCCCTGTCGGAGTAAAGTCCCTTTGAGATAGCCGAAGCATACAGCTTTATTGACGCAATAGGAGTTTTTATATCATGTGAAAGGGACAGTACAAGAGTATGCTTTTCCTTTCTCAGCTCTATCTCCTTCCGCTGTTTGTCCTCAAGGACTTCTCTCAGCATATCCATTCCCCAGACATATTTCCCGAAATACCTGCTCTTATTCTCAGTCACAGGTGCAGTGGGATTTCCCTTTGAAAGCTCATAGGGCACATCGGACAGCTTGTTGAAGGGACGGATTATGCTCCGCCTGATATACAGAAGTATCGAAATAACAAGTACAGCAGCGGCGGCAAGAGCCATATTCATAACAAGTCCTGCATGACATTTCTCCTGCTTCTGCTCAGGCTCATAGTCAAAGCGGTAGAGCCTGCCTTCCACCTCTCTGACGGCATAATTCTTATCGGTATTGAGCCTGCCGCTGCCGGGGTCTAACACCTCCACCGACTTCACATAGCTGCACCCTGAAATATCCGGCTCACTGCCGGCTGCTATCTGACTGCATATGCGGCTTATCTCCACATTATATCCTCTTCCGGCCTCTTTCTCAGTATTGCCGGAAAACAGATTAGCCGCCGCTATTATTACTGCGAGGCAGGCAATTACTGCCAGCATTAATCTGTTATAGCTTTTCATTGGAATTTATACCCCGTTCCCCATACAGTGATTATCCTCTCAGGCTTTGAGGGATTCACTTCTATCTTCTCTCTCAGGCGCTTGATATGCACTGTAAGAGTCTGAGGCTCCGAATCACTGTCGCAGCCCCATATACTGTTGAAGAGGCTGTCCTTAGTCAGAGTCTTTCCCGGATTCTCAGCCAGCAGCAGCAGCAGCTCATATTCCTTTGCTGTAAGCTCAAGAGCCTCACCCCTGAGACTTGCTGTCCGCTCCGCACGGTTTATAGTGATATCTCCGCAGACCAGCTCATCAACAGAATATCTTCTGCGGAAGATACCTGATATCTTGGCAAGGAGTATATCTATATCGAAGGGCTTTTCCATATAATCATCAGCGCCGAGGCCGAGGCCGCTGAGCTTATCGGACTTTTCTCCTCTTGCACTGAGTATTATTATCGGAGCATTGCTGCTTCTCCTTATTCGCTCACAGACCGCAAATCCGTCAAGTCCGGGAAGCATTATATCAAGCAGGACAAGCCTTGCCCCATATTTTTCAAACAGGGACAAGGCTTTCTCGCCGTTTTCAGCAGTGCTCACCACATAGTTTTCCGCTCTCAGGAAATCTGTCAGCAGACCTGAGATATCGGGGTTATCCTCCACGATGAGTATATCTATCATAAATATCGGCTCCTTTTCCGGAAAGGAAGGACTTACCAGCCCATTTCCATGAGCCAGTTATTGATAGTCCTTTCACGGTCACGCATTTTCGCTCCTGTGGAATACTTTCCCAGGGAATACTCGCCCTTTATATTGCCGTCCATGATGAAGATAACTCTCTCGCATCTTGCAGCTACTCTTGCATCATGGGTCACAAGCATTACGGCAGTCCCGTCACTGTTGAGCTTTGAGAGCTCCTCCATGACCTCGTCTGAGGCATTGCGATTCAGGGCACCTGTAGGCTCATCAGCAAAAATAATATCCGGATCATTTATCATGCTCCTGCATATGCAGGCTCTCTGAAGCTGTCCGCCGGAGACTTCGTTTATGTCATTTCCGGCAGCTTCGATTATTCCCAGTCTTCTCATCAGCTCCTGACCATGTTCCATTTTTTCCTTGCGGGACTTTGTATTCTTCTTAGATTGTACCGCAGGAAGTATGATATTGTCAAGTACCGTAAGATTTTTCAGCATATACATCTGCTGAAATATAAATCCCATATCGTTAAGTCTCAGCTCCGCCAGTTCCTTTCCGGACATTTCTGCGATTTTTTTACCGTTGAAGATAACATCTCCTGATGTGGCATTATCCATGCCTGAGGCGGTATACAGAAGTGTGGATTTTCCGGAGCCTGAGGGTCCCATTACTGCCACCATTTCTCCTTTATTTATAGAGAAATCCACATTTTTCAGCACATTGTTCTGATGCTTGTTTACGATATATGTTTTGCAAAGTGATCTGACTTCAAGGATCTTTTCCATAATAACACTCCTTAATCTATATCAGCTGTCTGTGAGGCAGTGATAGAAACGGTTGAAAGGGACGATACGAATGCACTGACTGCGGTTACGACTATAACAGCCAGAGGATAAACAACAAATACCTCCAGAGGTTCAACTACATATTCAACGTGTGCAGATGAGCCCATTATTGAGAATATAGGATCGATAACAGGCCCGGTGAGCAGCAGGCAGAGCAGCGCTGCAAGAACTGCCGCTATAACTGAAGCTATCACGAATCTCAGTGTATGCTTGGCTATTATCGTATTATTTCTGAAACCGACAGCCTTCATAAGAGCTATCTCGCTCTTCTCCTTTGATACGAATGAACGCTCCATAAGCACGATTATCAGTACAGTTACAACAAAGGTTATCAGCAGTATGAGATACTTGACCACTTTCACTATATCAGCAACTCCGGTGCAGTCCTTTGAGTAGCCTGCGGCATCAAAGACAGTATCGCACCCGAAGATATCCTTTATCCTGTCAATACGCTCAGAGATCTCATTTTCACTCGGATCATCGCTGAAATTCACCTGAAATGCCATTGTAAAGCTTCTGTTTTTATGGGAGGTATGAAGATCCTGATGGAATCGTCCCACCTCGCCCAGATGATTGAGAGAGGAGAAATAAGCGGTCACAAGGAAAGGTCTGTACTCACCGTCTATCTCGATCTCAACCGTATCACCGATCTCAGCTCCAACGATCTTTGCGCCGTTGTGAGCAAGTGCTATCTCATTTTCATTTGCCGGCGGAACTCCCTCAGTATATTCGTAATCGGAAGTATCCGTCTCCTTGCACTGAAGGAAGGAGAGTACTGATTTCTTATCTTTGAATCTGATTGGATATTTGTAAAACATCTCAACGTGACAATCTCCCGGCATATCGTTTTCAGCGAGGATATCCTCTATCTCCTTAGTCATAGCAACATCGGCATCATCATCTCCGCCCATTATATCCACGGTCCTGTTATTGTCAACGATGTAAACATCAGATATTGTTGTTCCGAAGAGATGTACCAGCTTCTCACTGCAAAGTGTATTGAATGCGTTTGAGAGTATCATTACCGGAAGCAGACAAAGGGTAATGATAGCGATTATAAGTCCGAACTGTTTCGGAGCACTGAGGCAGTCATTTGCTGCAAGGAATCCGGATGTGCCAAGTCTGCTCTTTCCGAGGCTGAGTATGCTCTTTTTACCGAATCTCTCACCTGTCTGTCCGCTTCTGACAGCATCGATGGGAGAGAGCTTGCGGACCTTTCTTGTACAGGAGTAGCAGAACAGTAATATCACACCTACAACTCCCAAAGCACAGAAAACAGTAGTCAGCAGTGAATTTCCGCTATCAAGGACCATTTCCTTTGAGATAATATTCATAAGCATACTGCCCAGAGGAACAGATGCAACTGCTCCGATGACTGCTCCCACAATAGCAATAGCGAAATACTTTACGATATAGATACGGCGGATAGCTCCGTCAGGGACACCTACAGCCTTCATAACACCGATCTCCCTTATCTCCTCTGATATCGTAGAGGCTATGGCAAAGCGGAGAACTGCAAACGATACCAGGATAAGTCCCACACTGACGATAAGGAAAACCGCTGCAACGATCATATTCATTACATAGCATATGCGTATAGTGCTTATAGGCGCATCGAACATAACTCCCTGTATCTCAGTGAACTGATCCTTAAGATCCGTCATATTGTCGGTGTAGACGTAATACGCTCCACAGAGCCTTTTTTCACTGGTTTCAGGAGAAGAGATAAGCTTCTGATAGTCAGCATCGCTGATAATGAAACGATAATCCTGAAGAAATGCTGTTCCAAGGAGAGCATCTTTAAGAGCACCGGCCACTTTCAGATCAAGTTGTGTCCCTTCCATATTCACATGGAGGATATCGCCTTCTTTAATGTCGTTTTTATCCATCAGATTTACATGAACATAGACCTCACCTTCTCTGACATCAGAGATCCTGTCGTTATTCTTATCAAAATAATTTAGCTTTGTATTGCCGATGGACATTATGAAGCAGTTATCGCCGATCTTACAAGCTTCTTCATTATCTCCGGAGATATCTGAATTCTTGCAGATAAGCATATTCTCCTCTTTGAAATCTGTAACACACTCTGAATTTTTCAATGTTTCGCTGAGATCATCCTCACCGTTTATACGGGCAATGGCTATGTAATCACAGTCAAGGCCTGCCTTGTCAAAAAAACCGTCGATACCACTCAGTACGCTTATGATATTATGTACGCTGCTTGAGACAAACATAGTCGCAATAATAACGAATATCATAATTATTACGTTTGATGTCCGCTTGCGCTTCATATCTTTTCTGAGGATCCTGAAAAACATAAAATGCCTCCTTTTCATCAGGGATATCTTTTATGTTAAGATTATAGCACAGGAATTATTAACTAATCCTTAATTCAAAAAATGGTATCCATAAGAACATGGATACCATTATTCTGAGCAAGCTGTGCACTGATCTGCATAATGCAGTAATTATTGCTTTTTGAGCTTATCGTAATTCCAGTCAGGATACAGCATATGCTCCTTATCAGGCGAGCCGGCATATATCCGATAACTGTGTCTGTGTGGGAGCACACCTATAAAAAGTGAATCCCCATTCGAGAGCTTCCATTCAAAATCCTCTCCCAGATCACTTCTCAGCTGTTTAAAAAAAGCGTCATCCTTCTCGTACATAAGCCCCAATTCAAAAATATTCCAGGAACCATTGTCACCTGCCGCAGAAACAACTGAAGAAGAGGATATCTTTTTCATTTCGTTATTGAGCGTTTCAATTGCCTTGTAGTCGTCCTTCTGAGTCCTTGAACTGTTATTGCCGCTGCATCCGGCAAAGACGATGCACAAAACGATACATACAAAAAGATATCTTAATTTCATATTACTCACCTTCTGATAAAACAAAAAAAGGTCAATGTAAACATTGACCTTTGCTTGGCTCCCACTGCCCGGCTCGAACGGGCGACAACTCGGTTAACAGCCGAGTGCTCTACCACTGTAAGAGATTTATACCAATTATTCTATAGTTTCAGTCGAATAATTGTATCGCCTTACTTCATAGCAAAACTATCAATATATTTTTATATTAATTCCTTTTGTCAACTGATATGTTTGAAGAGAACGCCATATAAAAGCTACTAAAAAAGATATAAATATTATTGTACCATATATATTCTTACTTTAAGTTCTAAAACAACAGCTTCCACCACAAAATAGCATAAACTATTATTAGTTTTCAATCAACCATGTGCATCTTAGACGGTTTTGCCTATTCTAATCAAAAAACGTCAAACTCTAACACATAAACGCAAAAAACAGTCGCCATGTTATTCCTATTTCACCACAATTGACTGATTTTTTTCAAATGTATTAATATTATTTTCCCGATAGTCCAGCCATTATTTTTTTATAATTTGCTGGAGTAGTATATTTCCTGTTTGGCTGATCGGAACAAGTTCTAATTATTAAAGAGTTCAATTCAGAATTACTATAATACACTGTAAATGCCTTTTTCCTTTCTTGTTCTGCTGTACTCTTAACTGAGTGTGCAATTAACTTAACAATTTTATTCATTACTATTTTCTCCATTTATCATTTTCTTAATTAAAGAATATAACACTTCTGAAAAACCTGACAAATAAAAAGATCCCGCATCAAAAACTGAACTACTGTCTTGAAATGGCTCTTTGGTATCTACACAAAGAAAGCCTAAAATTTCAAAACAGCCATCATTTGCACGTTGCTTTCTAATTGGAACAACAATAGTAGATCTATATTTTTCCCAATATCGTTCAGTACTATTTCTATAGTCCATTCCATACTCTTCAAGAAACTCAGCTTTAAAATTCGGATCATTTAAATCTGCTACTACAAATTTGGTATCTTTATATTTGGAGGATAAAAGAACTAAAAAATCACTATTTTGCTCTACAGTGATAATATCTTTTTTTCTATCATTTTCACATCTTGAATCACCATATCCATTACTTCTGCCTAAAGTAATAATCTCCCAACGTTCGATATTCTTATCAAGTGAAGACGGATTAAACCCTTTGATTGAAACCGAAATAGTATATCTACAAGTATCACTATACCATAAGCTATCAAAAAAATCTTTTATTGTGCCACATAAAACATTGTAATCAACATCTTCCTCTGCATTTATTGACTTTAGATATTTCTCCAATTTTTCCGAAACATCCTTATGCTGCTTATCTGCATTCAGCATTTTCTTACTGTAGTCAGAAAAAATCAGATTTTTGATAGATTCAATGTCTTTACATACTTTTACAATAAACGCTATTAATGCAATTGCACATGTACAAGCAAAAACCACATCAAACCATTTCAAGTCTGAGACAAATATTTTGGCAATTGCTTCTACTATTGCTAAAAGTCCAGATATGAGTCCAATCCAATAACCAAACCATTCCTTTGCAATAAAAGTACTGACTTTTTCTGTCTTTTCTTTTTTATCACTTGAGGTACTCATGATATTAATCTTCCGTTCTTTTACTAAAATAAAGATTAAATAATTATATCACACTATCATCAAAAAGTCAAGACGAGAATCTATATCTTCCATAAAAACTAAATTTTATGAGATAGCAGTTTATGATTAAATTTGTAAATAATTTGCTTTGTTACTTTATTCTTATAAACAGTTTTTAAAAAAGCTTCTTCACTTGCTAAAGCTTCTTTTAATACATTCTGTCTGCAGAGCGAAACATATATCGCTACTGCTTCAGCTTGACAATTAATTGATTTCTTACTACCATTCTTCACCCTTGTATACGGAGTCAGAGCCGCTGGTACGGACGGGCGCGCAAGTCGGCTGTTATTGCCATAATACAGGATTATAATCATCGCCTCTTTTGAACAGTTCCATTATGATATTAGTTGCAACATTAAATAGCCAACCTTTCTCATAAAAGTACAAACTATTCGCAATCAATAAACGGCAACTTTGTAAATGATGCAAAAATCGGCTTGATTTTTTTCCATTCATCTTCTAAGTACTTAATATGATTATCTACATTCAAAATATCCATAACGAATTCCTCAGGATTGTTAAAATCGCTTTCATAATAAGAATAAATGCTTTTCTGAGCATTTATTACTCCTTTAACAATATACCCCCAATCTTTATTCTTATCTTTTCCTAGTAGATTTCTCATTACGTCTAAATACATATTCACCCTTGTCGCTGCTGGTGGATGTGTATACTTTTGCGGATTATCTGTTTTCCAAAAATTATTTTTAATCCCAATTAGGTAAAAAACACATTGAACTGCAGCACCTATCAATTGAAAAACTTGTGCTATATCTTCCACAATACCGATTAACCGTTCATCTTTCAATAATTCACTTTCTAAAATTGATACAATTTGACATGCCGAAAATTGATCAGCATCCATTTCCATAACTTGAAGCGTTGTATTGTCAATTTTGGATATAGTCTCAGCCATTGAAAAAGCTACGCTATTTTCACCCGCATTTTTACGGTATTCAATATGTCCGCTTAAAAGATGACCTATCTCATGTGAAATAATGCATTTCAAAGCAATCATAGCTATATAATCAGTCAGCATATTTTCCTTTAGTGAATCTGAAATAATAATAGATGTATCAATTATTTCCCCATTTGACGTAGTTGAATGGATAATAAAACTATGTCTTTGAATATCTTTTTTATCATCTTTTAGTTTAACTACGTTATATAAGCAGGACAATATGGAGGAATATCTATAAACAGATAAAACTGTTCCCTCACAAATAACAATCTTCCTTTTTTCACCTTCGTAAACACAAAAAGCATCTACAATAGCATTAGATGAATACTCAACAGAACAATTATATTGCATACCACAAGCAGCACATAACTCACTTATTAGTTTTAATGCATAGTCTTCATAATAATCAAATATGACAACTGGTTTAACAAGACTTTGAAAAAAGCTGAATTCAGTATTGGCAATTATTTTATTATAGTTCGCTATTTCTTCTGCATTAAGTTCATATTCCTCTTTTTTACCACTGAAGAGTATATAAACCATCTCCCTCTTTAAACATATTAACTTTTGTGAATTGGTCAAGAATTTCCTGTATCTTTGCATGTGTACATTTACATTTTCCCTCAATATTATATCTGCATTTATAATGATTATTACAACATTCTCCGTTATATCTATCTAATACATTTACAGATATTGTTTTCTTTATCATTGCTTCGTGAATAATGCATTTTTCCCCGTGATATTCGTCAAATTTAACAATAACATTCTCAGGTATTCCCATCATATTAACCAGTAGTGCTGCAAAACCATTAGCAACCTTTATGTCTAGAAATAATGCTGTTAAAAGTATAGTTGAACACTTCAAATTCACATAGATATTATGATTAATGATTACTAATCCAATCATGCCTTGAGTCTTTTTAGGCATCACCTGATAGTACTTTATTTCTTCACCATCTTTCAAAATCTGTTTATTCTGATTCAGAAATGTTAAGATTCTTTCAACGTCATCCGAACATTCAAACCCATAAGAGCACAACTCAGTATAGACTTTCTGATTACTACCATCCAAACATAACATATCATTAGTATTCATATATCTTCACCTTCCCTCCGAATGATTAGGAATTATTACTTTTCTTCTAAAATATACAACCCTTGATTCATATATTGTTTATATAAAATTCAAAATATTTTTGAAACTGTGCTAATTATGTAACACAATTTATTTATCACTTTTATTTCTCCTTATAAACAACAATATAGCTCCAAATATCACCTAGAAATAAATATATACGCATAATATTTATGTTAAAACTAATTGCTATTTTCTTCTTTTAATTTTTGTATAGAATAATGCAACAACTCATATGCTTTCTCAAGGTAATCTAACGTTTTTTCACCATCTTCAGTTGCGTCATAATATTCAGACTTAAGCATACCACATCCTGCTTTTTTGTCAATTCCAAATGAAGAAAATGTTTTCGCTTCAAATCCTTGCTCCAAAGCCACTTTCAAGAGTTTCCTTGCTGTCTCGTTTTTAAACTCTCCTCTTTCAGCCGTAACTGTTGGAGCAGCATTACAACGGTAATTTCGCCGTTTTTATTATATCATCAAGCACAACTTGTGTCAAGCAAAACACCGTCGATGATTTTAGAGTGAGTATTAAAAACAATGTATATTTCAAAGTTTTTCTATTAAAAATCACTTTACAGATCATCGACAGTATTTCAAGTCATCTTCATAGTTTTTATACTTTGCTCTTTAATAAGTTATGTCAGTCATTTGCGTGATAACACCAATCCATTTTTGACGGCTTTAAGTATATTTCATCAATATCCTTTTTAGTATAATACCACTCCATTTCATTGTAAAAAATATCATCCTGATGGAACTTAAGATACTTAAACAGTATCTCAAGCACCATGTCCTCACATTCAGAAATACTCTCAATTAGTATGATTAGATTTAGTTCCTCACCGATCCAATTAAATTGAATAGATTCTTTAGGATCAAAAGTATTGTACATATAAATAATTAAGCTTTCATCATCTATTGAGGATTCTTTCTTCCTCACGCTTATAGAATTATAATGTTTTCCTTTCGACGCCTCATCCCAATCATAATATTCATATGCCAACGAGTCGAATATTCCAAATAATTCGCTTTTTAATTTTGGCAAATTAATATCAGCTTTTTTACGTAAAATCATTCCTGATAATCCCATTATTTTAATACTTCTCCCAACTCATCTAATCCATTAACAACTATTACTCCATTTTCCCTTAGTTCTTCTATCTTAGAAACATTATAAGCATTGCTCATATCAATTGCTTCGTCAACATATAGAACAACTTCCTTATTACCAAAATTAAAGAATTTGTCACAATAAGGATTAATATATTTATCCATTTGTTCCACTTTTACTGAGGAAATAGAATGTTTTACCTCTATAAGTTGTTCGCTTGTTGATACATCAATATCTCCGATAAGATTTCCGCCTGGTCCCTTGACCTTATTTCCAAAATCAATAACCTCAATGCCTTGATCTTTAATATACTTTGCAACTTTTCCTTCGGTTGACTTTCCAACATCAGCACTTGAAACAGCACTATCAATAGCTCCAGGTATTGAGCCTGCACTTTGCTTCGGTACTTTTACAGTATTTCCGGCGAAATTATTATATTCAGTAAAATTCGGAGCCTCGTCATTCATTGTTATATACATATCTTCTGGAACTTTCGCTGATCCTTCAGGGACAGTCCTGTTAGATGGATTTGGCACTCTATTTTTATAATAGTTACTTTTAGCTATCCTTCCTATTTTGGATAGTGCTGTTACTCCCACTATAAGTCCAATATCCAAAAGATACCATGCTCGTTCGTCTTGTAGATATTCTTGACAAGCAGCATCGCCATTGCAAGCCTCATTTACAATAGCCAAAGTATAAACATAATTAAACACAGCTGTAACAAGTGCAAATGTAGCGGCTGCCGCTAAAATAAACATAGGCAATGTTACTACTGACAGCATTACATATGCATTCACTATACTATAAAATGCAGCTGCAGAAATTGCCAAATCCAAACTTGTCGCAACCATAGCGATAATCTGATCAAACGATATGCCTGTTGTTGTCGCTCCTCCCGATATACCAACGTTTCTGGAAAGCATATAAATAGAGTATCCGCTATTAGGATCATACATTATGTACCCCGAGCCAGTCCAACTATTAATTGTAATATCCCTTTGCGGTACAGTTACAATGTATCCCGCATCTAAAGCTTTTCCAATGATTTTATTTGCATTTGAATTAACGTTCAACTCCGAAAGATCATGTTCGCTTCCACTATATAAAGTATAGATATCTATATCATTATTCTCAGCATATTTGATAACTTCCATAGTTGAAACGCTATCAACGTCAAATAGTTCCTTGAGTACATTACTTTCCATATATGACGACATCATTCCCGATGACGACTTAAAAATAAGTTCGTTGTTATTATTTGAGTCTTTTGCAGAACAACTATAAGTATTTCCTATAACGTCAATCGCAAAATCACCCGATTGTTGAATCGTGTATCCGATAGATACCCCAAAAGATGTCGTTTCTGTTATTTTCGGTTCATATCCAAAAAACGCTACGCTTAAATTATGAGAATAATATGTATCAGTTTCCTCTGAAATTGTCCGTGTTGCAATGTCTAATTGTGTAAAATAATTATATCCTACAAGATCTAAAATTTTGCCCATGTATTCATCTGAATACAAATTACTTTTACTTATTGAATCATTTAAAGAATAAACGTCATTTATAGATGTAGCTGTCTTATATGCCGCAACATTTTGATAGTCAAACACAATGGAATATATGGAGCCTACGCACATATCTTTCGTAAAAATATAATCTTGACTATTTGTATGTAGCTTTATAGCGGTTGTTTGATATGAGCCCACCTTAACTCCATTTCCTTCAAAATATTCCTCTCCGTCTATTTTTAGTATTGGATGCAACTTTACATAGTTTGACCACCCACTCTTAATCAAACCATATACATTATTAGGGTATATATCGTATCCTTCATTTTCATCCTCATTTACAGCAAACTCTATTGTTATTCTTTTGTTATATAATTCTGCACTTCTAAATTCATGAAACTCTCCGCCGAAGTAAAAGGATATCTTATCTGAATCATCCGATGCCACATTATCAAATTCTGTTTCAATAGTAGCTTCATAAGGCAATCCAGTAGGAAGTGCATTGTATTCAATAAGTTTTATTTTTCGATTAGTGAGATATCCCGATTTTACATTCGACTCACTTTTATAGTTTTCCTTCATTGAGTACTTAAAATAATCAGCATCCGCAACCCATTCGTCAAGATTACTATCATATTCATCAAATATCGAATCAACAGACATATATTCCTTGAAACTTGGATCAAGGTAGAATTCATTTGAATCATAAATCAGTTTCACCCAAACATGATTAAATGATATAGTATTTAACTGCTGATTATATGTAGCCTCCAGATCTCTCAACCTAATAATATTTAATGCCGAATCTATATCTTTTGCCCCAGTATAATTAATAGCCTGCTGTTCTGTCAACTCTATAGTACCATTTATATATGAAGCTTCATAATTCAAATGTTCAAGCATAGCTATGAACAAACTCGCAATATCATAATCGTTGCCGCCGTATTGTTCAAATGTGCCAATTGCACCTTTTCTAGAATCAGGATAGAACTCAAAATTTATATTATTTGAAATATAATTGTAAATATTAACTGGAGTTGCTAAACTTTCAGTTATGTCCGCCATTTCTTGTGTTAGGGAAAGTTCTGTCTGTGCACCACCAAGCACCGTTCTATCATGGGAAATTATATCATCGTATGTGCTACCTGGAAATTGCTTAATTACGCCAAGAAGGAACTGATTTAACAAGTATAAGTCATAATAATCAATCCTTCCGTTACTATCCAAGTCTCCAGCTCTATCATAAGGTTTGTCGTATCCAACAATTTGACGAAGCAGAACCATATCAAAGGTATTGACTATGCAATCGCCATCTAAGTCACCTAATATAACTTCCGCATCTACGGCTTTGGCAGATTTTGATTGAATAATGTCTTCCATATTTGTTGTAATGCACAAAAGCGAAAAAGCAATGGTGGTAATAAATGAAATAGTTTTTAAAATAATTCGTCGCATTTTATCCTCCTCCGTTAATGATAATGAATGTATTATTGTATTTTATAGTAAAACTTTCCTTCAAGTGATTATATTATTCCTGTTTTTTATATTTGAATTTACGCATAATTTCATAGTTTGTTATTAATAGGTAAAGTGTCTTTTCATACATTGAGTTTCTAACTCAAAAGCAGGTCACTCAACAATCAATATCTAACTATACCAGGGAAAAGATTTTGTTTCAATCCCATAATGGTAAGGCTTTTACAACGGTAATTCCGTTGTTTTCTTTTAGTTTAACACTAAAAGCGGCTCTTGTCAAGCCAAAAACACCGTCGATGATTTTCGCTCGATGCTCTAAATCGTGCGAATCATCGCCATATTTTAACACTTCAAAGCATCATATAAATCATCGACGGTGTTTTACCCTTTTTATCAGACTTATTATTACAGTATTTTCTCTGAGTCACCTGATTTTCAGCTATTTTAGGTCATTTTCATCGACAGAATTAAGTCCATTCCATCCCTCACAAAACTGCTCATACTCCATATTAAGCGTTATATTTATCTTATATCCTTTGCCTATCTCAATCCGACTGATAACCTGAGATATTATCATTTTCTTCTGTTCTATGGTAGCCATCCTGAATTCCTCTGCCCAGCCTTTGAACATTTCATACATCGGTCGCACCTTTTCCATCGAAGCCTTCTTTTGCCCCATTTCATTGCCTATCTTCTCAAGCTGTTGGTTTATGGCGGTTATTCTCTGCTGAACGGTTGTCATTGCAGTGGATAATTGCTCCGGAGAGTAGAAGCTCTCCCCTATCAATGTGTTTGCAATTTCTTCATTCAGCTTATATCAAACATCCATATATACTCATATATTATGTAATAAAGTATTATCATTTTATTTAGAGACATAATAAACTTTTCCGATTTTTGTTACTTTCCATTTCACAACTCCTAAAATTGTCAGTTTGTTTAATAAATATAACGTTGTACGCATGGATAGTCCCATTGCAGCAGCAATTTCTGACATTTTCATTTCATTGCCTTTAAGCAAGGAAATCATGATTTTTTCTTTTTCGGACAGTTCATATTCATTTATTGGCATCAAATCGCTTTCATATTTTGTTTCATCTTCCGGACGTTCATTTTTTAACTCTATAATTGCAGGCGTTATTTCTGCCGCTCCATCAGGCACAGCACTTATTGGTTTAAGATTAGTATATCGGCTATGATAGTTTAAAAATTCACAGAGATCATCCCAATGAATTTTCTCATAGTCATTCGTATGAATACATATTATAAGACTCTCTGTAACTTTATGTTCTTTAACACTCGCAAGAAAAGACAGTATAATTGTTCTAACAACTTCATCACGTGAGGCATCTTTTGCTCTTGCTTTTCCCGTACCTAGTAGCGGTATAGAGTATGGTTCATGATTTCCTATTTCTGCTAATGACGCCCACAGTCCATCTAAAGATTGTGCAATACTTGTTATATCTACATTGTAAGGTATTCCTTTAGCATTAATGTCAGAATCAGCTAAAAAATATGCTCTTTTATTCTTTTTACTTATCCTACATACTGTTCCTATAGGATAACGTTTAATCTTTGTTTCATGTCTATCATTAAGTAAAATGTATTTTTTATTTCTAAGTTCATCTTCTATAATCTTATCCAACTCTGGAATTTGTTCCCTAAAATATTTTAATTGATATTGCCCCTGTATACTTCCCTCACTAATAAAATCATCTTTCATTAATGTATCAAAAGTAGTATTTGTTGGAATAATTACTGCTCCTTTATTCTTCAATGCATCGCATACCTTTAATGTAATCGTAACGTCTGATGAGCCAGCAATAACAACTTTCATTTCAAGTTTATCCATATTATACAGAATAGAAACAATAATTATAGCGAACAGCCCCAACACCCAATGCTTCTTATATAAGTCTCCAACACCTTTTATATTGATTATTTCAGCAAGCTCCTCAATAGTCACCAAACAACCAATTATTGCAAAAATCATTTTCAAGATTTCTTTTATTTTGCTTGGAATTCTCTTGATTTTTATAATTAGTTTAGAGGCCAAGCTTTTTATATACCGCTTCATCATAATAAAATGGTCCTGTTTTCCCTTCTTTTGTATATCTATATGCTGATTCTGGCCAGTTTTCTAGTGCATATTGTAGGATTTTAGCATTAAAGCTAATATGAATAGCAAGATGATCACGCATTATAGCAGGACATAAACTTCTATCACAAGAACGTTTCCCATTAATGTTAACCACAATACATGGAATATCTCTTTTTATAGCTTGTTCTATTTCCCATCTAACATACTTAAATAAATATTTTGTATGTTCTCCTACAAGAAGTACAAATATTTTCGTATGTCTAAAACGTTCCTCTAATCCTGCTTTTATTGACGCTTCACTCTTATCATATATATTGTTAATATCATGAGCATCATAAAAATTAAAGCCAATATCATCATTTTGCTTCCATGCTTGCATAAGGCGGTAATATCTCAAATCATTATCCGCATCCATTGATACATAAACCTTGTTATGATATGCCATTTATATCTCTCCTCATTATTTGTTTTTATAATATTGCTTAATTATATAAAGAATTTTAACTGTTTTGCATTATCCTAGTATTCCTTCGAGTAAAACAGAATTTATTTATAATATAAGTTCTTCAATATCAAGGTACAACAACTGTTACGACAACACTGTATTTTTTCACCGACGCTACTGTCCAACTTCGCAGATCATTGGTGTTCAACGAAAGTGCTATATTCAAGTATGCAACGATAACTTAGGTAACACTACTTTTATATTATATCATATCAAACTTGTATAATCAATTCTTTTCAGGACATAAAAACATCACCTTAAGGCAATAGCGATAGCTATATTAACTATTAGCTATATCTTTGAGCAAATGATCTTTATCCGTTTTTGAATATAGATACATTGCCCTTGATGACGTCTTCAGTAACATCAAGAGCGATAGGATTTACTTCCATAGCTATAGTTAATAAGACTTATATATTATTTATAGATTCCTTTGAAATATCAGCATACAATATGGTTTTTTGATTTATGTGATAATATTCATTGCTTATAATCTGTTCGTTCAAAATTAAAACGTCATCAATTTTCCATTTTCCATGTGCAAGATTATAATGCTTTATTATATCATCTATATGATTTTTAATCCAAGCAACCCTACGTTTATGCTTTGAAATATAACACAATTCGCCTTTTTGATCACAGAAAACCCGTAAATACTCCTGATGCATTTCATAAGGAGATTTGGTGAATGAAAAGTCCTTCACCTCGGCAACAATTATTTTTTTCTTTTTGGGATAAATAATTAAGACATCAATATCGCCTATATCTTGATTTTTATCATCCGTTATTTTTATTCCATTGATTTTTTTGACTTTGGAATCGATAATTAACCCATCAATTTTTTTTAGTTTATCGGCAACAGCATCGTTGAAATGATTTCCACCTGAATTTGCTATTCTTCCAAGCAGTGATTTTAGTTTTCCTTTTTCATTAAACACAGGTAATTTTGCATCATTTATCAAATCAATTGTAAAAAGCATACAATGATATAACTGCCTATTTCCCCATATAAACTTGTTGTCATAATTTACAATAGGTCTTCTTGTAACCGATAATCTCCTATTAAATTTCCAAGGCCAAATATCATTTTTCGAGAATCCTGAAGGTGGTGTTAGATAGTCGTTTCTTTGACTTAGTGATAAACTATCTATTATTTGCCAAATGACCTTTACATCTAATTTAACATATTTTTTGATTCTATCAGGCAGTTCGTCTTGTGTAATAGTTTTTACATTGCTCTCTATTTCATCTCCAATTTCTAACATTGCATAAGTGAAGTTAATAAAATCTGTGAAAGTAAATCCAAATTCTTCAAGATAAGCAATATTTAATTCTTGAGGTGGTTGTAAAGCTAAGATATCAGCATGATAAGTATCAATATATGGATTTGAGTGGTCATTTATTCGCTTTATTGCAGCCGTTCCGTTTAAAGTTGCAAGTTTGTCAATATCAGTCTTATCTATACCTATACGTCCTGAATTTAAGATAGACATATCACTATCGATAATTTTATATCTATAGTAATCACTGGTATTTGCCCAATCAATAATTGCAGAACAGATTGACAACATTTCCTCATAATCCATTTCACCCAGGTTTATATCTCCTTTTGGAGGCTGAGCTGATATGTATTCCAGCAGAAATTTCTGAGATAGTGATGCTTTATTGATTTGATTGAATTGCTCTTGAAGATCATTTGTTTTTTCGGGATAGCAATTCAACTGATATGCGTACCTGCCCCTTTCTACCATCATTGAAAACATGGTTGTCTCAAGGTCATTGCAAAGTTTGTATATTAGTTGTTCTGCTTTAGCCTAAGATTAAGGCAACATCCTTACCCACGAGCCAAGGCTCGCCGTCGATGCAGACTGTTCTTACCGAGCCGAACTCGGGATTATTAAATATCGTGATTTCATTCATTTTTGTTTACCTCCACATCAATTTCCTTTATAAATCTCGCCAGTGCTTCTATGACATTGACTGTCACAGCGTTTCCGGCTTGCTTGTATAGCTGTGCATTTGACATTCCTGTCTCTTTGACCTTATTGAACTGCTCGTCCGTAAATCCCTGCAATCGCCAGCATTCAAGGGGCATCAGTTTTCTGATAAGTCCGTTATACATAACGCCGTTCCGGTCTGTTACTGTAATAGTAAACATCGGCTCGTCCGGGCTCTTGAATCTTCTCCCTTGCTGCCGTACCTTTTCTTTGGCAGGAGTAAGCACGGGTATCGGCTTGTCGATGAAGAGAGCCGCTGATTTTTCACCTTTATGGTGTCCTATGCCGTTATCCTGCCTTGCAGTTATACACCTTGCAAGGTCGGTGATCTGAGGCTCGGGATTCATATCGATACATTTTACCGAATAGAAGCCCTGTGTTGCCGACGGAGTTACCGTATGGGCTATG
>DFHF01000064.1 GCA_002371825.1 Ruminococcus flavefaciens
CACAGTTGCTAACCAGAAGTGCGAAAGATAATCGGCGGAAAAGTTTAAAAATTCTTCTGAGGCGGTATGAACTGCCTCATATTTTTTTAGAAACCGTAATGCGGAGCATTGAAAGGGTGCAGATGTATGATACATAAATATAAACTGAACGGATTCAACATCGTTCTCGATGTAAACAGCGGCGGCGTTCATATCGTGGACGAGCTCACATACGACCTACTCGATAACGTTGAGCCGCCATTTGATGAAAAATGTCCTGAAAAGGTGATAGAGAAGCTCTCACGTTCCTATTCAAGAGAGGATATCGAGAGCTGCTACGATGAGATAGTTGAGCTCTATAACGATAAGATACTCTTCTCCGATGACGACTATGAGAAATACGCCAAGTATTCAGTTGCTTCACCGGTAAAGGCAATGTGCCTTAATATCGCTCATGACTGTCAGCTTCGCTGCAAGTACTGCTTTGCCTCTACAGGCGACTTCGGCAAGGGCAGAAAGCTCATGTCCTATGAGACCGGTAAACACGCTATAGACTTCCTGCTTGAAAACTCCGGCGACAGACCTAACCTTGAACTGGATTTCTTCGGCGGTGAGCCTCTGATGAATTTCAAGGTGGTAAAGCAGATAGTCGAGTATGCCCGCTCCCGTGAGGCTGAGTACGGAAAGAAATTCCGCTTCACTATAACTACGAACGGACTCCTCCTTGACGATGAGAAGATAGATTTCATCAATAAGGAGATGTCAAACGTGGTCCTCTCCATAGACGGCCGAAAGGAAGTCAACGATTATTTCCGTGTCCTTCCCAACGGACAGGGCTGCTATGACATGATACTCCCCAAGTACAAGAAGCTCGTAGAGGGAAGAGGCGATAAGGAGTACTATGTAAGAGGAACCTTCACCAACAAGAACCTGGATTTCTCCAATGATGTATTTGCACTCTATGATGCAGGCTTTGACCAGATATCTGTTGAGCCCGTTGTGGGAGATTCCGATGAATACGCTCTTACCGAGAAGGACCTTCCCGCTGTATTCAAGGAGTACGAGATACTTTCAAAGAAGATAATCGACAACGAAAAGACCGGAAAGAAGTTCAACTTCTTCCACTTCATGCTTGACCTCGATCAGGGTCCCTGCGCTATAAAGAGACTTCGTGGCTGCGGCTGCGGAAACGACTATATTGCTATCACTCCTGACGGAGATATCTACCCATGTCATCAGTTCGTAGGTATCGACGAGTACAAAATGGGCAACATCGATGAGGGAACCTTCAACCAGGATATGAAGAAGGAGTTTGCTTCTGCCCATGTATATTCAAAGCCCGACTGCAAGAAGTGCTGGGCAAAATTCTACTGCAGCGGCGGATGCAATGCCAATAACTATCAGTATATGGGCGATATCCATACAGCTCACAAGATCTCATGTCAGCTTGAAAAGAAGCGCCTTGAATGTGCAATAATGATGAAGGCTATCCGTATTTTCGGAGAGCAGGAATAAAATGCCGAACCCGTCATAATGGGGGAATAAGCGGCAGACAGGAATAAAAAATTACCGGTATATGTTCATAATGGACATATACCGGTTTTTGTTTTTAAAGGATAAAGCAGATAAGTCCGGAGCAGCCGTCGTTTATCACACGTTCAAGTGTCTCCTGAAGCTTCATGCGGGCATCTGCCGGCATTTTGTAGAGCTTGCTGTGGAGGCCTTCATTTACCAGCTCGTGAAGGGATTTTCCGAATATATTTGATTCCCAGATCTTTTTGGGATCATCGTCGAAGCCGTCAAGAAGGTACATCACAAGCTCCTCGGACTGCTTTTCCGTACCCACTATGGGGCTGACAGTGGTATTGATATTGGCCTTCATAAGGTGTATGGAGGGAGCTGAAGCCTTCAGCTTTACTCCGTATTTTCCGCCCTGACGGATTATCTTCGGCTCCTCAAGAGTGAGCTCGTCAAGCTCAGGCATGACGATACCGTAGCCGGTGGCCTCCACCTCTGCAAGAGCAGGCTCGATACGCTGGTATTTCCTGCGGATATCGCTGAGCTCGGTGAGCAGCGGCATAAGGTCGCCTTCATTTTCTATTTCAATTCCGGTGGCCTCGCCGAGTATCTTGTAGAAGAGACTGCTGTCGAGAGCGGCATCAATGGTAACAGAGCCCTTTCCCAGGTCTATGGAGGATATCTCCGCTTTCACTATGTAAGGACAGTCACCCATTGCCTCTGCCGCCCCGGAGACCTCCCGGACAAGTCTTATATCCTTTGCCGCATTTCTAATACAGTCCAGTATCGCTGTTTTGAGCCAGTGGCCTTTCCCGAGGGTATTTATCCACTGTGCAGTGCGGATATTTATCTCCTTGACGGGGAATGAATAGAGTATCTCACGGATTATGTCCCTTATATCCTCCTCAGTCAGGTCAAGGCAGCTTACGGGGATGACCTTTGCATCATATCGCTCAGTGAGAGCTTCTGCAAGGGCAATGGCCTCAGGTGAGTCCGGAGCAGTGGTGTTGAGGATGACAACGAAGGGCTTTCCCAGCTCCTTCAGCTCTCTGATGACTCTTTCCTCGCACTCCTCGTACTCCTCTCTTGGAATATCAGAGACAGAGCCGTCTGTTGTGACAACAAGACCTATGGTGGAGTGGTCGGTGATGACCTTCTGAGTACCGATCTCTGCCGCCATATTGAAGGGTATCTCCTCATCGAACCAGGAGGTCATCACCATTCTCGGCTGTTCGTTCTCGATATATCCTATGGAGCTGGGTACTATATACCCCACACAGTCAATGAGCCTGACACTGAAAACCGCACCTCCGCCCAGATCGATCTCTACAGCGTCCTCAGGGATGAACTTGGGCTCGGTAGTCATGATAGTCTTGCCGGCAGCTGACTGGGGAAGCTCATCCAGAGCTCTTTCACGTTTGAATTCGCCGGATATATTGGGTATGACCAGAGTCTCCATAAAACGCTTGATGAAGGTGGATTTTCCTGTCCGGACGGGACCGACCACACCGATGTAAATGTCGCCGCCTGTACGCTCGGCGATACTGCTGTATATGTCTTTTACCATTTATACGCTCCTTTCAGGTGACTATAGGTATCAGCAGCATTCCGCCGCTTTCGAGCTTTTCTCCGGGGAGCTCATTCTCCTCCATTACAGCTGAAACGCTGGTGCTGTAGCGTTTGGCAATGTCCCAGACAGCCTCGTTTTCCACACCAAAATACAGCTTTATGGAGTAATCTCCGTCACGCTCTTTTTTTACGGAATCGTCCACCTCGATCGATGTAAGGGCTGTAACTGAGGAGGTGCCTGTGACGGAAACTCTTGCACCTATATCTGCTTTTGCAGTCAGGACACCCTCCGGGGAGATATTGTAGGATACCTCCCGAACAGTTATATCAGCACTGACACTGCTGCCGGAAAGATCATCACCGAGGGGGATAGTCTCCTCGAAGGCCTCATCCTTATCGGGCATGGTTATCATGCCGCTGCTGTCCTTTGCGGCCATAGAATAGGTCAGCATACCGGTAACGACCAGTCCCCGGCCATCCTCGGAAAGACGGGTATTTATATTTTTAGGAGCGCACCACATGGCATAGATAGTCTGGGGGACAGAGTCTCCCTCGGCAATTTTAACGGTGCTTCTGAAGCTCTCATCGTATATGACAGGTATCTGTTCAGTTCGTATCTCAGATGTCTCCGTCCGGCAGGGATAAACTGTAGAATAGGCATCAGTGACCAGCATAGCCGACTTTGTTTTTATTCCCTGACAGTGAAGGACTATCTCAGTCTCGCATTTAAGCACTCTGTTCTCGCCGTTTTTCCCGGCGGCAGGGACAATGTCGCAGCTTATCACCTCCGGGACGATGCTGCACTCAAAGCTGTCATCGATACCTTCCGCCTCGATTATCTGGCTGTAGGGCAGGGTAAAGCTCATTGGCTCCACCTCTCCCGCACCGTCACGCTCGCAGGCATACAGCAGCTCTATCTCCGCCTCTCCTTTGGCGAGGAGCTTTCCTGATATCAGCTTTTTCTCACATTCACCGGCAGTGCAGCGCACGCCTATAACACTGAGTACAGAGGGCTGAGTGGGGGAGAGTTCGGTCTCCTCGCTTATCTGAATGGTCTTATCCTCAGTTATCCTGTCTGAGGCGAATCTCACAGCCTCTTTTCTGAGCTGGATGTTCATACCGAAGGCATCAGTGATGACCTCCTGTTCTTTTTCTCCTGTCACCTTTATCCTTACGGATACCGCTCCCCTCATATCGAGGCGGCGCTTGTTGACAGCACGGAAATTGACATGGTCAGTCTTAGGGGTAAGGGTGTATACAGGGGAGCTGCATGAGCGTCCCAGCTCAACACTTCTTGAAAAGCTCTGCCGCTGACTTACACAGCGTATCACAGAGTCCTCCTCACCGCAGTAGAGTATCCTTATATCGCATTTAAGCTCATAATTGATACGGTCACCGCTGAATGTACAGCCGGTTATCACCGGAGTGACACGGCAGCGTATCAGTCTGAAAATGTCCGGATAGTAGTCCGGAAGTATGTAGTCCAGCTCCACAGTCTGCTCCTGCACACCCTCGTAGATACACTCCGCCGCAGGCACAGTCTCTCGGTTTATCTTGAATTCCATAGCTACCTCCTTGAATTTTGCTTTGATATATAATATTCAGCAATGGGTACAAGTATTCCACGGAATAATTTTCCTGTGATTATATTTCCCTTCACCGGCAATAATATCCTCAGCAAAACGAAAAGGAGCTGTTTCTCTTATGGCATACAACAAAGTCGTTATCGCAGGGATAAATACCTCTGAGCTGACCGTTCTCAGGGAGGAGGAGAAGATAGCACTTCTCAGGGAGATACGGGCTACCGGCAGCCGTGAGGCAAAGGATAAGCTGATAAAGGGGAATCTCCGACTTGTACTGAGTGTGATACAGAGATTCACAGGCAGGGGAGAGGATGTTGACGACCTTTTTCAGATAGGTGTTGTGGGACTTATCAAGGCTATAAATAACTTTGACCTTACGAAGGAGGTACGATTCTCCACCTATTGTGTGCCGATGATAAGCGGAGAGCTCCGGCGGCACCTCAGGGACTATTCGCCGGTCAAGGTCAGCCGCTCCCTCAGGGATATGGCATACAAGGCGATACAGTCAAGAGAAAGACTGACCATACAGCTCCAGCGGGAGCCGGATATGGACGAGATAGCCGCTGATATAGGTGCAAAGCGAGCAGATGTTGTCATAGCTCTTGAGAGCATAAGTGACCCTGTATCGCTTTATGAGCCGGTCTATTCTGATTCCGATGATACGGTGTATATCCTTGACCAGATAGGCGACAGATATGATGTTGAAAGCAAAATGGATGAGATTTCCATACGGGACGCTATCAGTGAGCTGGGAGAGCGTGAGCGGCGGATACTGTCCCTGCGCTTCCTGAAAGGCCTTACGCAGACAGAGGTCGCCGGTGAGATAGGTATCTCTCAGGCACAGGTATCACGTCTTGAAAAAGGCGCTATAAAGAGGATAAAGGAAAGTATCTGACCTTTGGTCATTGTCTATTTTATACAAAATCCCTCTCCCCATACTGTTTTCACAGAGATTTCACTTGACATTCTTTGAGATATGCTCTAAAATATAGTAGTATAATTCTTTATCAGGAGAGTGTTCTTAATGAGTAAGATCAGAGACTTTTTTGTCAATCTGAATAAATCTACTAAAATAACCCTTGTTTCCTGCGGCTGCTTTATTGCTATGACAGCCCTTATACTTGGATTTTTCATCCTTTTCCCCATAACTCCTTCGGAGAAGGTGATCGCAAGCTTCGGACGTGAGAGCGTTGTCAGAAAAAACAGCTCAGAGGTGCAGAGCACTGTAACTACTACAGCAAGCGACAGCTCAGTTGAGCTTTCAAAGGGCACCACATATACAAGCGTGTCAAAATCAACTATACAGACAACTACCCGCCGCAAGCGCTTTGAAATGGATGTTACTACCGGTTCCGGATTCTATTCCGGCGGCAATATCCTCACAGGAAATTATGACCCCAACTGGACATGGTCTCCTACTACAACAACTTCAGCAAATTATGACCCGGATTACCCCAACGGTCTCCCTACAGAGACTCCTACTCAGGGCGGACAGCCCTACTATCCCGGTGTTGATCCCGGAGTAACACCTGACCCCGGAGTAACACCCGATCCCGGAGTAACACCTGATCCCGGAGTAACACCCGATCCCGGAGTAACACCAGACCCCGGAGTAACACCTGATCCCGGAGTAACACCAGACCCCGGAGTAACACCTGATCCCGTAGTCCCACCCGACCCCGGAGTGACACCTGATCCCGGTGCAGGAGGAACAGAATAAAAAAATAAAAGCTGTCCTTGAAAAGGCTGCTCCCTTAGCGGAAAATATGGTTACCGAGCCTGAAATTACAGTCTCGTAAATATAACCTGTGATCCGTCAGAGGTGGGCTCCCCTCGGGACAGCTTTTTTGCGTGTATGCTATGATGAATGTAGGGGAGACTGCACTCTGCATTCCGTATACTATATGGGACGCTAAATGTAGGGGAGGCCGCCCTCGGCCTCCCTTGTTTTGGCATATCTTGTCTATACGAATAAAAAAACGGGCGGCCAATGGCCGCCCCTACACTTAGTTTTTAGTTATTACCAAGCGGACCGCCTCAGGCCGCCCCTACACGTTCTTCTATTAAAATAAGGAAGCAGCAGGAGTGTCAGATGGTATTATGACACATCTTTCTGCTGTCCGACAGAACCGAGTGCCGAGACAAATTCCCTGTACATATACAGTGACCCAAGGCCGATAAGAGGGATTTTTCTTTTGGCAGCATAGCTGTAAGCCGCAGCTACTCCCTCAGCGAGCACAGGATATGCATTGGCGGATATTCCCTTCTGAGCGAAGGTCTCAGCCAGCTTACGGCAGTCAAGTGAGCGAGGGTTATCCGGAGTGACTGTGAATACGCAGTCGATAAGTCCGCCCAGGATATCCGCATACAGGTCGTATTCCTTATCGGCCATGACTCCTATGACAAGTGCAGGCTTTGTGTCCGGGAAAATTGCGGCTATAGTTTTTGCGGCAGAGCGTATGCCGTCAGGATTATGAGAACCGTCGAAGAGTACAAGCGGGGAGCTTTTAAGCAGCTCAAAGCGTCCGTGCCACTTGACCGAAGCAAGTCCCAGTCTGACAGCATCATCGGGTATAGTGACTCCTTCTTTTCTCAGTACCTCCACGGCAGTGAGAACATTTGCGGCATTATACGGCTGATATTCGCCTATGAGAGAAAGCTCCAGCCTGCCGAAGCCTGCAAAGCTGAATGATGTACCGGACAGTCCGAAACTTATATCCGAGAGCCGTGAGATATCAGTGAGCGTCAGTTCAGAGGACATTCCTGCGGCGGCGGTGCTTATCACTTTTACAGCCTCATCATCACTGCTGCCGCCGAAGACAACAGGTCTTCCCTGTTTGATTATGCCTGCTTTATGGGAGGCTATCTCTGCGGCAGTATTGCCGAGGAAGCCCATATGGTCACGCTGGATATTGGTGATAACGGAAAGCAGCGGAGAGGTGATGACGTTAGTTGAATCAAGGTCACCGCCCATTCCGCACTCCACGAGAGCAAGACTGCATCCCTTTCGCAGAAACAGCTCAAAAGCTGCTGCGGTAAGGACTTCAAATTCAGTGGGCTTTTCCTCAAGGCCTTCCCACACAGGAGCTATGTCAGCGAGGACGGAGCAAAGCTCCTCATAGGATATCTCCTCACCGTTTATGCGGAAGCAGTCCGTGACGGAGGTTATGGCCGGAGACGAGAAGCTGCCCACGGTATAGCCTGCACTGCAAAGCACAGAACCGAGCATAGCCCCGAAGCTGCCCTTGCCGTTGGTTCCGGATATATGTATTATACGGAGCTTTTCCTGAGGGTCTCCCATTCTTTCAAGAAGAGCCCTGATACGGGAAAGTCCCAGCACACTGCCCTGAGCAGCAGCACCTTTAAGCAGTTCTTCTGCTGTTTCAGTAACGGTCATTTGCCGCACATCCTTTCCAGCTGAGCTGAGAACGAGCGGTTCTTCAGCAGAAGCGTGATGATATATGTCTCAAAAAGGCCTATTCCCACATACAGCGGCACACGGAGCACCAGGACCTGTATCGGAGTATGGAAGTATATGAACATACCTATTGATTTAATGAGCATGGAGCCGATAGCATGACCGGACATTACGGAGCTGAGAGTATGGGAAAATGTATGCTTTTTCCTGAAAGCACCTGCGGCGAGTCCTGCAAAGAGTCCCACGGAAGCAGCGCCCAGGGTTATGACGGGATTGATTGAATATCCCACGATAAGACAGCCGATGATATCGGCTCCCGCACCAACAGCTGCCCCTACAAGAGGTCCGAAAAATATTCCTGCCATGAGAATGGGAAGATTCTCGAAGCTGATGCGGATGCTTGAACCTACGTTGACAGCCAGCATCTTGCCCAGTACGATGCTCATGGCGATGAAAAGGGCGGATATGACCATGACACGGATATTTCCGAAAAGCTTTACATTGGTCATAACGGCTGAATTCTTTTTGTTGTTTGCAGTCATAAAAAATACCTCCTTTTCCTCACTCATACGACAAGAAAAGAAGGTATTGATTCTTTTTCACTATGTCCTATGAAGCGGGATGCAGAATATGAACCGCAAGTCCGAGGACTTTTCGTTCAGCCGGCAACTCCCCGTCCGGCCAACACTTGACGAACATATTCTTACTCTTCAGTGAAATAGTCGGTACATCGTACCGCCAAGGGTATTATACAACAAAGGTCCGCAGATGTCAATAGTTTCTGAAAAAAATTTTATGGCTGAGGCTCGTTGTCACGGATGTATTCCAGGATATCACCGGGCTGACAGTCAAGAACACTGCATATTGCATCGAGAGTAGAGAAACGGATAGCGCTTACCTTGCCTGTTTTAAGCTTTGAAAGATTGACGTTGCTCACTCCCACCCGTTCACTCAGTTCATTAAGGCTCATTTTTCTGTCTGCCATTACACGGTCAAGTCTGAGGATTATCGACATGATATCACCTCACACAGTCTCGTCTGATTCCTGCTGGAGAATGACGCCGTAATTGAAGGCCTCAGCAGCACAGAAAACTATGACGGAGGGGACAAGCATTGATATCTCGATGAATGAATCGTTTATGGTCTCATACTTTCCGCTGAATAATGAAAGCAGGATATTGGGAAGGAAGGAACCTATGAAGAGAAGGAAGGCGATATTTTTCAGACACTTGACTGAGGTATCTGAGAAGGGAGTACCTGTGCGGGATATTCTGATGAATAAATATGCAGCAATAAATGCACAGGCTGCAAAGATAAGTCCTGTTCCGAGAAGGCTTGCCATCTCTTCTTTTTTCTCTGTGAATGTGGAGTGATACAGGGAATCTCCCAATCCCATAGCGCAGGCTCCCAGACAGAGAAGTCCGAGAACAGCCATTAATACTGACATGGCGGTGCTGTTTTCTTTTATCTTTGAAATAGCGGTAACTTTTTTCATATCTGATCTCTCCTTATAATGTCTCGTCTGATTCCTGCTGGAGCTTAGCGCCGTACTTGAATATCTGGATGAAGAGTATTACAACTAATACTGCAAGAGCTGTTCCCACACCGGAAAGTCCGTAGAGCAGAACGAAGAATACTGCCATTGGAATAAGAGATTTTCCGAAGTTCATCATTGCTTTGATGACCTTTTCCTCAAAGGGGGAATCGCATACTGAAAGTGCCTTTGCGAGCTTCTGGCCGAAGATAAGAGCAATAAGAACAAGTGTGCAGAAAACTGCCATGCCGAAAAGTCCGAGAACTATCAGGGGCTTTAAATGGCTGTACTTCATTTTTCCTGCGGATGCATTCATTTTGTAGACTGTGCCCTCATCTGTTTTCTCGTTCTCTTTGAATGAGATAGAGAGATCTGTGCCAAAGAGATTTATGGAATCTGAACCCTCGTCAACACTGAATACTTTTCCCGGGAGCTTATCGAGATCCACTATAACGTCTGCTTCAGCAGAGCCCCTCATCTGAATGGAATCTCCGGGAATGACTGCTGCGATTATGCCTCCCGTAAGAGAGCAAACGATACCTACAATAGCGAATATTTTAAAGAAGATGATGATGATGCGGCTTACCTTGCCTAAGTCATTGATGTTTCTGATAGTCTGGTCTTTCATAGTGAAAACTCCTTTACGATTTTTTGTTCCGGAACTGTCTGTTCCCTTTCTGTGATCTTAGTATATCACAGGCATTAGCGTTTGTCAACTAAAATTTATCGTTTATCGTTAAATTTTACATTTCTTACATAAAACCATATAGCCGCAAGGGCTCCGCTTGTGCGAAATAAACGATAATTTTTTATCGTTTATCGATAAATCAAAGACTGAAAGACTGATCCTGCAGCTCCGGAGCATCCTGATACCCTGCTTATTGATATTTTGCCCTCTATGTGTTATAATATATCTATATAACAGAGAGGCGGAGCGGAATGAAAGAGATAATCTACATACATGAGCCCACTGACCTTCAGTGCGGACAGGCTGTACTGGCAATGGTGCTGGGAATGTCGGCTGAGGAGGTCTGCCGGCTGCTTGATAACTACAGGGAGACCACTCTTAAAGAAATGAGATCATTTCTGATGGACCACGGCGCATGGGTATCAGATGTGAGAGTGCAGGTATCTGAGAAGGAGGAGCTCCCGCCGCTTTGTATGCTCAGCCTGGAGACTCCCCGGTGCTGGCACTGGTCTCTCTACGCTGACGGGACCTTCTATGACCCGGAACACGGAGTTATGGATGATTTCCCCGAATCCGGCAGGCGCTATTTCTGGGAGATAAGGACTGAGGGCAGGTGATATTATGGGAAAAGACTACAGAGATGTTCTGATGAAGCTTGAAGAAGCCGGATATGAAGCCTATCTTGTGGGAGGCTGTGTCCGGGACAGTATCATCGGCCGTAAGGTCAACGATATGGATATAACCACAAGCGCACTTCCTGAGGAAGTGGAAAGGGTCTTCGGCAGGGAAAATATTATCCCCACAGGCATAAAGCACGGAACTGTAACGGTCTTCAGGGAATATGAGGTGACTACATACCGTATCGACGGCGAATACAAGGATTCCCGTCGGCCTGAGAGCGTCTCCTTTACAAGAAGTCTTGAAGAAGACCTTGCCCGGCGGGATTTTACTGTAAATGCCATAGCAATGGACCGCTACGGCAGAATAAAAGACCCCTTCGGCGGCTGTGAGGATATAGAGCGCAGACTCATAAGGTGCGTCGGAGACCCGGAAAAACGCTTTTCCGAGGATGCACTGAGGATACTCCGGGCAGTCCGCTTTGCCTCACAGCTTGGATTTCAGATAGAGGAGAAAACTGCGGAGGCCGTACATAAAATGCGGGACAGCCTCCGGAATATCTCTCACGAGAGAGTCAGGGATGAGCTGGATAAGCTTATCTGCGGCAGGAACTGCGTTAATGTGCTTCTGGATTTCAGTGATGTGATAACTGCGGTGATACCGGAATTCAGCCCGTGTATAGGCTTCGACCAGCGCTCTCCGTACCACAGGTACACAGTCTGGGAGCATATCATCAGAGCTATGGATTCCGCTCCGGCAGAGAACCTTACTCTCCGGCGGGCACTTTTCTTCCACGATATCAGCAAGCCTGCCTGTGCCACCTTCGACAGCACCGGACGGGGACATTTCAAAGGACATGACAAGGCCGGCGCAGAGCTTACAAGAGAGATAATGAAACGTCTCCGCTGGGACAGCCGGTCTGTAGATACAGCAGTAACTCTTATCGCAAACCACAGCTATAAGCTGAAAACAAAAGCTGATGTCAGACGCATGATGTCAGCAATAGGAGATGAGCTTTTCTTCCTTCTCATGGAGATGAAAAAGTGCGATAACCTCGGCAAGAACGCCTTTGTGGCTGAGGAAAATGTGTTCTTCGACAGCCTCATTGCTGAGGGAAAGCGTATAGCTGAGGCCGATGAGTGCCGCTCCATCAGTGGGCTTGCAGTCAGCGGAAGGGATATTATGTCGGCAGGTCTCTCCGGAGAGGAAGTCGGCAAGGCTCTGGAGGAGCTTCTGGAGCTGGTAATAACAGAAGCGCTCCCCAATGACAGGGAAGTGCTCATGGAGCATATAAGGAGGAAAATAAATGCTTAAAGGACGTATCCATTCAACAGAAAGCTTCGGTACAGTAGACGGTCCGGGAGTGCGCTTCGTGGTATTCTTTCAGGGCTGTCCACTCAGGTGCAGGTACTGCCATAACCCTGATACATGGGACTTTTCCGGCGGCCGTGAGGTCACTGCGGAGGAGCTGCTGAAGGAGTACGATTCCTATAAGGAATTTCTGAAGTCCGGAGGAATAACCGCTACCGGAGGAGAGCCTCTCGCACAGCCTGAGTTCCTTGCTGAGCTTTTCCGCATGGCTAAGGCAAAGGGGATACATACCTGCCTTGATACCTCTGCGGGCTGCTTTGACCCTTCAGACACTTCAAAAACAGATAAGGTGCTCGAAAATACCGACCTTGTAATGCTGGATATAAAGCATATCGATGACAGCGAACACAAAAAGCTTACCGGTCATACGAACCGGAATATCATTGCCTTTGCGGAGCATATCCGTGACCTTGGGATACCGGTCTGGATAAGGCACGTTGTAGTGCCGGGGATAACCGACGATGAGGATGAGCTCTTCCGCCTCGGAAAGTTACTTGCAACACTTAAGAATCTGAAAGCGCTGGACGTTCTACCCTATCACGATATGGCAAAGCCGAAATATGCTGAGCTGGGTATTGAATATCCTCTTGGCGACACACCGCCTCTCACAAAAGAGCAGGCTGTAGCTGCCCGGGAAACTATCCTGCGAGGCATAAAAGCAGGTCTCCGCAGTGAGTAGGGGAGGCCGCCTTTGATATTCCGTACACCTTATGGGAATAAATGCAGGGGAGGCCGCCCTCGGCCTCCCTTGTCTCGGCATACATTGTCTATACGAAAAAAAGAGCGGGCGGCCAATGGCCGCCCCTACACATCCTTTCTATTAAAATGAGCAATAAGCAGGGACGTCCATCGGTGCCCTTGGTTTATATCATGGTGTGTTGGAATTTATCGAATGCAGGGGAGGCCGCCCTCGGCCTCCCTTGTCTCGGCATACCTTATCTATACGAAAAAAAGCGGGCGGCCAATGGCCGCCCCTACACTTTGCTCTTAATTAGTACCATGCGGACCGTCGCAGGCGGCCCCTACACATCCTTCTATTAAAATATGCAAACAGCAGGGACGTTCATTGAGCGTCCTTGGTTTATATCATGGTGTGTTGGAATTTATCGAATGCAGGGGAGGCCGCCCTCGGCCTCCCTTGGCTCGGCATACATTGTCTATACGAAAAAGAGCGGGCGGCCAATGGCCGCCCCTACACTTAGCTTTTAATTAGTACCATGCGGACCGCCGCAGGCCGCCCCTACAATTATTTTATAACAACTTTTTTGAATGCCTTTTTACCCTTGCGGACGATAGTCTCGCCTTCAAGCTTTATCATAGCCTTGGGGTCTGTCATCTTCTCATCGTTTACAGTTATTCCGCCCTGCTGAACAAGTCGTCTTGCCTCAGAAACAGAGGGGGCAAGTCCGGACTTTACAAGGAGATTGAGCAGTCCGATAGCACCGTCTGTAAGGTCTGCGGAGTCTATCTCTGCTACAGGCATATTTGCATCGTTTCCGCTTCCGCCGAAGAGTGCCTTTGCAGCAGCCTTTGCCTTTTCAGCCTCTTCCTCGCCGTGTACAAGCTTTGTGAGCTCGTAAGCGAGAAGCTCCTTAGCAGCATTGAACTGAGCGCCCTCCATAGTCTTTTCCATTTCCTCTATCTGTTCTACCGGCACAAATGTCAGCATCTTAAGGCACTTGATAACGTCAGCATCAGCCACGTTTCTCCAGTACTGGAAGAACTCGTAGGGAGAGGTCTTCTCAGGGTCAAGCCATACTGCACCCTTTTCAGTCTTGCCCATCTTCTTGCCCTCGGAGTTGAGGAGAAGGGTTATAGTCATAGCGTAAGCATCCTTGCCAAGCTTGCGGCGGATAAGCTCTGTGCCGCCCAGCATATTTGCCCACTGGTCATCACCGCCGAACTGCATATTGCAGCCGTATTTCTGGAAGAGCTCAAGGAAGTCATAGCTCTGCATTATCATGTAGTTGAATTCAAGGAAGGTGAGACCTCTCTCCATTCTCTGCTTGTAGCACTCATGGGAGAGCATACGGTTTACGCTGAAATGTGCTCCCACGTCACGGAGAAGCTCGATATAATTCAGCTTCATGAGCCAGTCAGCGTTGTTTACGATGATAGCCTTGCCATCAGAGAAGTCGATGAAGCGGCTCATCTGCTTCTTGAAGCAGTCAACGTTGTGCTGGATAGTCTCAGCAGTCATCATTTTACGCATATCTGTCTTTCCGGAGGGGTCTCCTATCATGGCTGTACCGCCGCCGATAAGCACTATAGGCTTATTTCCGGCCATCTGGAGTCTCTTCATAAGGCAGAGCGCCATGAAGTGTCCTACATGGAGTGAGTCTGCGGTGGGGTCAAAGCCGATGTAGAAGGTGGCCTTACCTGCGTTTACGAGCTCCTCTATCTCCTTCTCGTCAGTGAGCTGAGCGAGGAGTCCTCTGCGTTTGAGTTCTTCAAAAGTGGTCATAGTTTTTTCTCCTTTATTGATTTATTATCGAAAAGATTTTTCTTCTGTGTTGATTTGCAGAAATAATCTGTATAAAGAATGAGCTCGTTCACCGATCTCATTGCTATCACGACCTTTCATGGAAGCTGTTGCTCCCTTTGCCGGGCGGCTACTGACCGCCCCTACATTTAGTTCTTAGTCAGTACCATGTGGACTGCCTCAGGCAGCCCCTACATTTTAAATGCTACAAACTGTAATCCTAAATCAAAAACTGCACTCTTGTTGCCGGGCGGCCAATGACCGCCCCTACAGCACCCTTATCTATCGCTCAAACTCATGCGTCTTTGTCAAGGAAAACTCTTGACCCTGTAGCACCGGTCTGCCCTTGATATTTCCCGTTATATGGGGCAATGGCAGGAGCGTCCATTTTTGCGAAAACGAGCTGTCCCACTCTCCGGCCTGCTGTAAGCTCTATGGCACAGCGGTTGGCATTGTAGAGTTCAAGGGTTATCTCTCCCTTGAATCCGGGGTCTACCCACCCGGCATTCTGTATGAACAGACCCATTCGGCCAAGGGAGCTCCTTCCCTCTACAAAGGCGGTCAGGTCATCAGGCAGTTCAAAATACTCCATAGTTGTGGCAAGCACGAACTGTCCCGGCAGGATGAGATATTTGTCCGCTGTTATTTTCCGGTACTTTATCTCCTCACCGAGAGTGATGATACCGGATGGAGTGTCCTCAACCACGCTGAAAGTGTTCCCGAGCCTTATATCAAAGCTTGCAGGCTGTATCTGCTCTTCTGTCATCGGACTGATTTTCAGCGTTCCGTCAGCTAGCATCTGTGTTATTGTCTTATCGGACAGTATCATCCCAAGCCCTCCTTATATTTGTTTTCAGTTTATTCCGTAATATAATAAGTCTTAATGCGGACGGCCAAATGCCGCCCCTACATTTAGTTCTTGATTAGTGCCATGTGGACTGCCTCAGGCGGCCCCTGCATTTTAAATGCTACAAACTGTAATGCTAAATCAAAAACTGCACTCCCTTTGCCGGGCGGCCAATGACCGCCCCTACACTTAGTTCTTGATTAGTACCATGTGGACTGCCTCAGGCGGCCCCTGCATTTTAAATGCTACAAACTGTAATGCTAAATCAAAAACTTCGCTCCCTTTGCCGGGCGGCCAATGACCGCCCCTACAAATTCATAAGCGGCATGACACCATGATTATGAATTAAAAATCCTCGTACAGCAAATACTGTACGAGGACGAAATTACTCGTGGTACCACCCCGGTTCGCCGGCATCTCTCCGGCCTCATAAGCTGTAACGGGCACACCCGTCCGCACCTACTGCTTTTTCAGCACGGCAACTCCCGAAGGTAAGTCCCTGAAACAGCATTTTTCCTCGCACCTACCGGAAAATCTCTGAATATGCCACATCTTTCAGGTTTGATTCGTTCATCGTTTTTTATATGATACCACAATCACAACCATCTGTCAAGTGGCGGGGATATTGTTAATAAATAAATTTTATCATCCGCCTATTGACTTTTGTTCCCCTGCGTAGTATAATATTATATGTTAATTGCTGATGTGGCACAGTCGGTAGCGCAACGCCTTGGTAAGGCGTAGGTCGTCGGTTCAAGTCCGATCATCAGCTCCAGCGGATAATCCGCGGGTAAATTTGCGTCTCAGTAAAGCTGGGACGCAATTTTTTATGCACATGAAGCATTATCCGAACCCCAAACCGGCATTATATTCCAGCTTTCTAAATCCGGTATTAAGTTTAATAAATATAATTATTCTGCTGTCTATTGACTTAAATTCACTTTTGTGTTATAATATCCCTGTTAACGGGGCATTAGCGCAGCTGGGAGCGCATCACACTGGCAGTGTGGGGGTCAGGGGTTCGAATCCCCTATGCTCCACCAGATTTAGGGCTCGGAAATGGCTATAACAGGTCGTTTCCGAGTTTCGTTTTTTCTGAAAATGTCCGTAACCACTTATTGACCACTTGTTTTACAATTTAACTATTTCTATGTTATCCGCAGAGCTTTCGCCCTGCGGAATTATTTTTAGCCAATTGTCAGACATATGCTTTCTTCCTCCTGCTCGACCTCATCTTCGTTTGAGGACTCTGTTACATCACTTGATTTTTCTTCCGTGCTTACTTCGTTTGTGAAGCTCAAAGCCTTTGTTATCGCCTCGCAGTTGCGTGCTCTAGCTTCCTGAAACATATGGGAATACAGGTTCAAAGTCGTTCCTACGACGCTGTGTCCCATATCCGCTGATACGGCAACAACGTCCATTCCCTCATAGATGAGGAGCGAAGCGTGTAAGTGTCGCAGAGTGTGGAGCCCACGGAAAGGGATGTTGATCTTTTCGCAATAATCCCTCAGCCACTTGTATGGCGTTTGTGGATGCATCGGAGCGCCGTTCCATTTGGTGAACAGCCTGTCGTGATTCTCCCACTTACTACCAAGTCTCTCCGCTTCTTTTGACTGTTCCTGTTGAAATCTTTTCAGCAGTTCTATTACAGTTTCTGGAAATTTGGAAATGCGTTGGGACTTTTTAGTTTTTGTGGTATCGGTATATATTGAAGTGTTATACTGAAAGA
>DFHF01000049.1 GCA_002371825.1 Ruminococcus flavefaciens
TTGCCGTTTGCATTGAGCTTAACGGGAACCTTTACCTCGTCGCCGGGCTTTGCATTCCAGTTACCGAAGTCGAATGTGATGTCGCCCTCGGGCTGAGGATCAGGATCCTGAATAGGCTTAGTTGTAGTTGTGGTTGTTGTTGTCGGGTCAGGAACTGTAGTTGTTGTGGTTCCAGGATCTGGTGAACCGCCGCCTACAGTGATCTTCATTGTCTCAAGATTGAGAGTATTATCCTTGCTTGTGCATCTGCCTTCCTTTGTCTCAATAACACAAGAAGGATTGTAGCTGCTGCCAGTCTTATCTGTGTTGTAATCGCAGTAAACAAGCTCGTAGTCACCATCAGGTGTACCCTTCGGGATTGTTACATCGAATACGAACATAGGATGTGCGTCGGACTTTCCGTCGACCCACTCATAGTCGGAACCGCCGCATGTCCAAACGTAACCCATGTACCAGTTGGATGTACCTGCAGTTCTCTGTCCCTCTGCGCATGTAGGTGAGTGCTCACCGTGAGCGATGAAGTATGTAGACTGATCGCCGTCCATATCAGCCTCATCAGTGCTCCACATACCAGCGAATGTAAGGGGCTGCTTTGTGTAGCCTGTTACGCCGCCGATTGTGTATGTTTTTGCAGAAGAAAAATAGTTCTTCTTAAAGCTCTTATAATCAAATTTGATATTCTTTGCAGCCTCATTAGTATCCTTTACTGTGAGCTGAACAGAATATGTCTGTGATGTAGGTGTAGCCTCGTTGAGATATACTGCACAAGGAACAACTACATCGCCCTTTGCGACATCATCTGACGAGATCTTTACTGTACTGCCGGATGCAGCATAAGGAGAATCAGCTTCTGCAAAGGTTCTGATTGCAAAACCCTTTGTTTCAGCAGCGCTTGCAGCAGTAGGCGCAATTACGCTTACCATTGTTGCAGCCATCGCAAGGGATGTAACTGCAGAAATTAACTTTCTCATTTGTAATAATTCCTTTCTTTAGGTTTTTAGCCTATTACTAACTTTAGAATGGGTTTGTATTCCTTTGTAAGGGGGACAAATCAGATAATCAGGGAATTAAAGCTCTTCTATCTTGTGGATAAGATATTCCTGAATACGAAGAGCATCTAATGGTGAAAGACCATCGCCGCCCTTGTCACGCTTAACAGTTGCGCTGGAAGGATCGCCGGCTACATCGCCGTTAGCGACTCCGAGAGCCTTGATATGAGTTGACTCTGTGCCATCTTCGCCGAATCTGTCGCCATTAGACAGAGACTGCATGATAAGAACAGCGTCGTTCATCTTAACCTGGCCATCGCAATCTGCGTCGCCGCGAAGTGTAGGCTGAATCTTAGCAGGCTTCACTGAAACCTTGCCGTTGTTTGCCTTAACTTCATAGGAGTATTTAACCTTATCCTTGAAATAACCGCAGGCAATGCTGTCATTCTTTGCTGCGCCATCTTCATCAGTGGCATTTCTTGTAGCAGGAATGACCTTAAGATCTGTATAAGCACCTTCAGCTGCTGTGCTTGCAACTGTTCCTGTGATTGTACAGAACACACCATCCTTTGAGATCCAGTAAGATGAATCCTTAAGTCCAGTTGTCCAGACGAGATCTATCTCGCCAAGATCCTTGTGGATCGAGCTCTCGAAAAGAGCTGCGCCTGAAGATGAACCTGTAGCATCTGCGCTTCCTGCTCCGGTATTTGTAACCTCTCCTGCTTTTACGCTATCGATGGTCACGATCTTGGGATCGTAAGAAATTGCGAAATCCAGAGTCTGGATACCGTTTGAAGGCACATCTGCCAATGATACATTCACTGTGAACTGCTCTCCTGCCTTGACCTCAGCTGAACTAACGGATATCTGCACTGTTTCGCCAGCAGCTACGGCCGGAGCGATCGGGCATACGGAAAGTGAAAGCATTGTCGCGGCAATAGCTCCCACGACTACCTTTTTTGTCTTCATTAATTTTTCCTCCTTCTTCATTAATGTTATATAACAAAGGAACGGGGTGCCCCTTTTATTATATCTTGTCTTTTTAAGAATGCAGCAGAACATACCGCCGCATTGATCCACGGTGCTCTGATGTTTGCTTCTGCTGTGTCATACAGACATGGCTTAAGCAGCCCGCAGGCACCGGAAACAGGCCTATGTGCCGTGAAGTATATGTACATACCTCCCGCATCCGCCTAAAAAGGTGTTATACTGGGCTGGAAACATCATTTTGCACAGTGTTTTCCGCATAAGACGCATCACACTGCCGTGATGATAGACTTAATCCCAAATCTATATTTATTCTTGAATTCATTATATATCAGCCCTTAAAAAAAGTAAATAGGTTTGTAATCTTTTTGGTATTTTATATAAACACTATATTCCATTTTTGAACGGATTGCACAATAGCAATTTTCTCTTAAAACTCCCTGTAAACCTCTTTTGTGAACAAATTATGAACAACTTTCATTATCTATCTAAACGTCTGAATTCGGCAGGAAAATTCCGCTCGATTATGTCGTTTATGATGTCCCAGCTGAACTCGGGATAGTTGCCTCTCGGCACCGCATACGGGATACCGTGGCTGGCCGCAAGCTCAGGTGTATACTTGCTGTAGGGGTATATCCTCAGGTTTGAGAAATTTCCGTCGTCATAGTGAACAATGCTCGGGCTGCAGCTTACATTGTCCAGGTGTGTCTTGCCGGTAGCACCGTCAAGAACTATATCAAACTCGGGGATCTCTCCCACGAGATTGAAGTTATCGGTCTGTGCACATACGAAATTGCCCATTGAGTAATAGACAAAGCCTCTTGTGCCGTCGGGTCTGTCGATCCACTCCATTGTCTCTGCTGTATGAGTATGGCAGCCGAGGATAACATCTGCTCCCCAGTTGACCATTTTCTTTGCCAGCTCAATTCTGTCCTCGGATACAAGGTCCGTATCCTCGACGCCCCAGTGTGCTGAAACTATAACAGCGTCTGCTTTTTCCTTTGCCTCTTTTATCTGTCTTTCGATTACGTCCTCTTCATGGTTCATGACTACTCTGAGCGGAGAGTCATCGGGTATTGAAAATCCGTTAAGATGTTCAGCGTAAGCGAGGAAAGCTATTTTCACACCGTTTACTTCTCTTATGCGGATATTGTTTGCATCCTCCTCATTGAGGTATGCACCAAGAACTGTAAGGTCATTTTCCTCTGCCTTCTTGTTCCAGAAATTGATGGATTCTTCAAGAGCATCAACTCCGAAATCAAGCAGGTGGTTATTGGCCATTGTGAACACATCGAATCCCAGGTCTATAACAGCATCAGCATCCTCCGGAGGAGAATTGAACAGCAGTGCGCCGCCGTCTGCACCTCTTACCGGATTGCTCTCTGAGATGATGTTTTCCTGGTTGATTATAGCTACATCAGCAGATTCGATGATATATCTCATATTCTCATATATCGGTCCGAAGTCATATCTTTCTCCGGGGCCCGCATTGGCCTCGGCAGCCTTGAATACTGAATAGTGTATCAGATTGTCCCCGGCAGCAGCAACATGGACCACCTTGTCCTCAGCAGCCGGTTCTGTGACCGGTTCTGTAGTAGCTGTATCAGCAGTTGTTGCTGCTTCGGCCTCAGCATCGCCTTCAGAAGCAGGTGCTGAAGTGGATGGCTCTCCGCCGTCCTTGCCGACCGTTCTTGTTCCGCAGCCTGTCCCTGACAGCATCAGCATTGCCATAGCTGTAAAGGCTGCGAGTTTTCTGAATTTTAATGTTCTCATTTTTTTCTCCTGTTCGTGTGATCTTTATGTATTAAAAATCCCACTTCCCATTGAAACCTATTATACCACACTAATTTTCATTTTGCAATTACAAATTGTATGAATTTGCCCGATAATTACATCACGTTTAGTCAGTCAAAAATCTTTTAATCTCGAAATATGGCTATTTTTCGGCATTTATCGGGCGTAAGATTTATTCAGGAAGCAGTTTTGTCGATTTAAACGAAGTTTTCGTCACATTTTTGTATATTTTGACGAGAAGTGTTGTTTTTATGTTCAGAGCCCTCTCGAATGTTGTAATTCGGCAAATTCTGAGGCAAGCTCCTCGACCTCTTTATATGAGGATAACTGATAGCAGCGGCCTCTGAATTTAGCTGAACCGTAATATCCGTTCATATACCATGCTGCGTGTTTTCTCGCCTCGTGCATGGCAAGCTCTTCGTTTTTCTCACTTAATTCGATTATTAGCCGTATATGCTTCAGCATCACTCTCATCTTCTCATCCACATCAGGCGGTGAGTAAGCCTCGCCGCTGAAATGAGCAGCTATCTCCCGGAACACAAAGGGATTCCCGTAGCTTCCCCTGCCGATCATTACCAGATCACATCCGGTCTCGCCGTACATTTTCTGGCACGTTCCGAGATCCTTTACATCGCCGTTTCCGATAACAGGTATCTTCACTGCCTCTTTGACAGCTTTTATGATGCTGATATCAGCCTCGCCGCTGTAGAACTGATCTCTCGTCCTGCCATGCACTGCCACTGCCGATGCGCCGGCAGCCTCTGCTGCCTTTGCCATTTCGACTGCGTTGATACTGTCATGATTCCAGCCGCTTCTTATTTTAATAGTGACCGGTACAGTACCGGCTGCCCTGACCGCCGCCTCGGTGACCCTCGCCGCAAGCTCAACGTCCTTCATCAGCGCAGAACCTGCTCCGGTGTTGACTACCTTCGGCACCGGACAACCCATATTGATGTCAATGATATCCGGCTCATAGCCAAGAACTATCCCCACAGCCTTTTCCATGAACTCCGGTTCGTTTCCAAAGAGCTGTACAGCCATAGGGCGCTCAGCATCAGTTACTGTACAGAGCTCGGCAGTTTTCCTGTCACTGTAGCATATTCCCTTTGCAGAGACCATTTCGCTGACTGTATAGGCTGCTCCGTACTCCTTGCACATCAGCCTGTAGGCCCGGTCAGCAACTCCTGCCATGGGAGCAAGAGCCGCAGTCCTTTCAATGGAGACATTTCCTATTTTTAATGTATCAGCCATATCACTTCTCCGTCTCCGGAGCTGTCTCCTTATTTCTGAAAACGAATACCTTGCTGAGAATATAGTTTGCTACAAAAATAAGCACCTGGCTGAGGAAGGTTATAACAGTCTTGTTCATGCCCATAAGGTCACAGCAGATAAGGAATATCACCTCTTCCATTGCAAGGGTGGCCAGTCTTGCGCCGTAGAATGATACGAACACCTTTCTGAACTCCTGAGCTGTATGGGTCTCATTTTTAAATACATACTTTTTATTGGTGAAGAAAGCAAAAGTAACTGCACATATCCACGAGAAAACCACTCCTGCGGTACTCTCCCACTTCGGTTCACCGGGAACAAGTGCAAAGAGCATCAGCTTTGTAACAATGGATATGAGAGTTGTCAGACAGCCAAATACCAGATAAAGCCATTTCTCTTCATATTTATAATATATCTTCTGAAGAGGTTCCGGCAGTATGGATACACAGGCTTTTATTAGCTTTTCCATCTTATCTCCCTTTCGATGTTTTTTCACACAGCCCTGTCCAGGCAGAAGCTGCACATTACATCATACCACCATTCCGTGTTTTTTTCAAGGGTTTTCATCAAATTTTCGGAAAAGTCCTGCCCGTTACAGTACGCTTGGAAGCGAAAGTCTCTCCCCAGCTCTGAGAGCCTCTGCCATATGCCGCAGCTCTGTCAGCTCTGAATGGAGTTCTTCACTGCCGCTCTCAACAAGATAAACTATCCTTGCACACACCCTGTCTATTTCAGAAAGCTTTCCGTTATCCAGCAGCACTGATGCCATAATGCGGAAGTCATCCCACTCTTTCTCCATTTCCTGTGCACAGCGGTAGGCAGCCTCACGGTCACCTGCGGAATAGAGCTCCCATACCCTGTCCGAGCTGCTTATGAGCCTTCCGCAGCTTCGGTCCACAGCTGACCCCGAAAAGATACTTATCCCTATAAGCATACATAATATAGCCGCACTAAGTCTTGCTCTTGTCATTTTTTCCTCCCCGGATAATATATGGGCTGCCGCCGTCCTTGCCAATAATACAGCAGTTTCCGGAGCTATCCGCCGTCATCATCAGCACCTGTCCTATACTGAGGCCTGCTCCGAATATCAGTTTTTTCACTTTTTCCGTCTCCATCCCAAGAGAGGCTATTGCCGGCTGAAGCAGCTTACCGTCTGAAGCTATGAGCTGAGGCGGGTCTGAGTCTTCACAGATAATGCCCAACTCCTGTCTCTCCGGAGTATCACTGCCCTGCTTCTTCATTACAGACATACTTCCGGTAGTCTCAACTATTGCAAACTGCACCTGACTGATGTCGAATACATCCTGTCCCCGCAGAGCTGTCATAAGGTCATCCACTGAAAAGCGGAGCTCCCTCATTACGTCAGTATCCACCCTGCCTTCGCTGATTATTATTTTCGGACTTCCCGACACAAGCCTTCTCAGGCCGGGAAAATGCAGGCTCAGCCACGACATTATAACCTCAAAGCAGACAAGTGCAAGTATGGGAGTGACTCCCACTATTACCGGTATCCCGGTATTTTCTATGGGAAGGGTGGCTATATTTGATACAAGTATGGTTATCACCAGCTCCGAGGGCTGAAGCTCGCCCAGCTGACGCTTGCCCATGAGACGTACTGCAAATATGACCAGAAGATACAGTATCAGAGATCTTATCAATACAATGCACATATTTTTGCTCCTTGCTCAGACTCCGCCGGATAGTCTGCGGCGTTTCATCAAAGATGATTATTGCCGTTTTTCGCCGTGATATGCAAAGAGCGCCCCGCCTTACGGCAGAGCGCTCTTCTTAGAGGTATAGAACAATTACTTCTGTCTGGAATTGTAATCAATATAGGCCTTAACGATAAGCTCTGCACAGAGCTCATCTCCAAGCTCAGAGCTGTTCAGGCAGAGGGAATAGCCCTCCTTGTCCTGCCACAGTCTTCCGGTATTGACATTATAGAATGTCTCACGGCGCTTATCAGCCTTTTTCATTATGGATTCCGCCTTATTTTCCGGAATACCATATTCCTGTATCGCACGCTTTACCCTATCCTCGGGGTTAGCGTATATATAAACACTGAAACAGCCTTTTTCCTCAAGTATATAGCTTCCGCAGCGTCCGACGAGAATAAAACTGTCTTCCTTCTCGGCGATCTCATTTATTATCCTGCTCTCCATGAGAAAGACCTTATCGGAAAGGGGCAGACTGTCCTCCATGGATCTTGCCGGATTTGCCGAAAGGAGCAGTGAATACAGGAAACTCGTAGGAACATTTTCCTCTGCGGATTCAAGATATTCGGGAGAGATACCGCATCTTTCTGCGGTCATTTCAAGTATCTGTCTGTTGTAGTAGCTGAGTCCGAGCTTTTCTGCAGTTAATTTTCCGATCACGCTTCCTCCGCTTCCGAACTGGCGCTCAATAGTGATTATTTTCTTTTTCAACGTAGTAACCTCCCAATTAAGATTCATTTTAATAAACTTTTCAATCTTCTTTTATAATAGTATTATACCACGTTTTGCACATATTTCAAGCGATTTATTGCTCAAAATCGTCATTTTCACAAAATTCTATATTTTCAACAATTCGATATTGAATAGGTTGTGCAATTCCCACAACTCAATTTTATGCATTTTATACAGATTCCTTCCTCTGATTTCAGCAGGAGCACCATTGAACTCAAGGGGCAGGTGCTATATAGTTACATTCGTTAAAGGAATAACGATCTCTGTCTGCACCATGTCTTAATGCTCCGGGAGGTGCCTGCCGGACTTCCTTATCCTCTCCTCAAAACAGCCGGTATTGCGTCTGCTCCGCACTTCTCTCCTATAAGTTGCACAAGACTAACTGTCATGCCGCTGGCGTAATACTGGTATGCCGAATCCGTAAGGGATTTTATCCCTTATTGCTATTGACACATTGACAGAAATAATATATAATAGTATTCGAGGTACAATTGATTTTTTCAGTTGTATGCGGTATATCATCGGTTTCTCCGGATGATATATTCTTATCGATTATTTATTAGGAGGTACAATACAATGTCACTTACAAAGAACCCCAACGTATTAAAGTGGGTCGATGAAATGGTCGCTCTCTGCAAGCCTGATAAGGTTGTTTGGATCGACGGCTCAAAGGAGCAGATCGACGCTCTTATCGAAGAGGTAACTTCTCTCCCCGACGATAGCTGGGACAAAATGTACAAGCTCAACCAGGAAAAGTATCCTAACTGCCTCTACCACAGAACTCGTGCTAACGACGTTGCTCGTGTTGAGGACAGAACTTTTATCTGCTCTAAGGAAAAGAAGGGCGCTGGTCCTACAAACAACTGGATGGCTCCCGATGAGATGAAGGCTCTCCTCACTCCTATGTACGACGGCGTTATGAAGGGCAGAACAATGTATGTTATCCCTTACTCCATGGGACCCATCGGTTCTCCCCTCGCTAAGGTAGGCGTTGAGGTAACTGACTCTATCTACGTTGTTCTCAATATGAACATCATGACAAGAATGGGCAAGCAGGCCTTCGAGAACCTCGGTGATACTTCCGACGATTTCGTAAGAGGTCTCCACTCCAAGGCTGACGTTGATCCTGAAAAGAGATACATTGTTCAGTTCCCTGAGGAGAATACAATCTGGTCCATCAACTCTGCTTACGGCGGAAACGTTCTCCTCGGCAAGAAGTGCTTCGCTCTCCGTATCGCTTCATTCCAGGGTAAGAACGAGGCATGGATGGCTGAGCATATGCTCATCCTCGGCGTTAAAAAGCCCAACGGCGATGTTAAGTACATCACTGCTGCATTCCCATCTGCCTGCGGTAAGACAAACCTGGCTATGCTCATTCCTCCGGAGGGATATAAGAAGGACGGCTATGAGGTATTCACAGTCGGCGACGATATCGCTTGGATGAAGCCCGGCAAGGACGGCAGACTCTACGCTATCAACCCTGAGAACGGTTTCTTCGGTGTTGCTCCCGGTACAAACGAGAAGTCTAACTACAACGCTCTCGCTTGCACAAAGAACGGCGCTATCTTCACAAACGTTGCTCTTGATAACTCCGATAATACTCCTTGGTGGGAGAAGCTCACAAAGAATCCTCCTAAGGACGCTACAGAGTGGAAGGGCGAGAAGGTTGACGGTGAGGCTTATACTGCTGCAGGCAACAAGCTTGCTCACCCCAACTCAAGATTTACTGCTCCCGCTCAGAACTGCCCCTGCATCTCACCTGAGTTCAACAATCCTGAGGGCGTTCCGATCTCCGCTATCATCTTCGGCGGAAGAAGAGCTACAACTGCTCCCCTCGTATATCAGTCATTCGACTGGACTCACGGTACATACATCGGCTCTGCTGTTTCTTCTGAGACAACTGCTGCTGCTACAGGCGCAGTAGGCGTTCTCCGTCACGATCCTATGGCTATGAAGCCCTTCATCGGCTACAATGTTGGTGACTACTGGGCTCACTGGCTCGAAATGGGCGCAAGACTCGGCAGCAAGGCTCCTAAGATCTTCAACGTTAACTGGTTCAGAACAGACGATGAGGGTAACTTCCTCTGGCCTGGTTTCGGCGACAACATGAGAGTCCTCGACTGGATCATCAAGAGAGTTGAAGGCGAAGTTGACGCTGTTGAGACTCCTATCGGATTCCTCCCCAAGGCTGAGGATATCAACCTTAAGGGCATCGAGGATGAGGTTTCTCCCTCTGCTCTCCAGAAGCTCCTCACTGTTGATAAGGAAGAGTGGAAGAAGGAGATCGCTGAGATGAGAAGATACTACGACGAGGACATCAAGGCTAAGGGCGG
>DFHF01000007.1 GCA_002371825.1 Ruminococcus flavefaciens
TACCAGCACCTGACCGTCACAGCCTGCGCTTGCACCGATACCGATCGTAGGGATGAAAAGCTTCTTTGTGATGATGTCAGCCAGCTTTGCAGGGATACCTTCCAGTACAACTGCACAGGCACCTGCCTCCTGGATGAGAAGTGCGTCCTGTATGAGTTTCTTTGCCTTGTCAATGCTCTTGCCCTGGACCTTGAATCCGCCGAATGCGTTTACTGACTGAGGTGTAAGGCCAAGATGTGCGACTACAGGGATAGAGGCGTTGACTATCGCCCTTATCTGCTCGCATACTTCTGCTCCGCCTTCAAGCTTTACAGCATTTGCATTGCCTTCCTTGATGAGTCGTCCGGCGTTGATAACAGCGTCCTGAACGCTTACCTGATAGGACATGAAGGGCATATCAGCCACGATGAAAGCATTTTCAGCTCCCCTTGCAACAGCCTTTGTATGGTGGATCATATCCTCCATAGTAACAGGCAGAGTATTCTCGTAGCCGAGCATTACCATTCCAAGCGAATCTCCGATGAGTATGGCATTTACTCCGCACTCATCCATGATCTTTGCTGTGGTGTAGTCGTAGGCAGTAAGCATCGTGATCTTGTCGCCTGATTGCTTCTGCTTCAGAAGTGTAGAAACTGTGTTTTTCATATATTTTACTCCTTAAAAAGATGTTACCTTTCTGCCTTGCAGATAAGATACAAGGGTATTATAATATGGTTATGTGATAGTTTTGTGAATTTTTGACTATACACTGAAAAAATATCCCGTTTTTTCCTTTACTATAGGGGGATAGCTGTGTTATAATAGCATCAGAAAAAATTAAACGCCGAAGGCGGCAAGAAATGGGAGTCCAGAGGGTTGTTAATCCTCTGGCAGGTGGGTGTAAGAGGGAGGGCAGCGCCCTCCCTGAAAAGCAGTCCGGACAGCGAAGCAAATCCGGACGGACGCTACGCATTTGTACGCCTCGGCTTGACCGAAATATTTACTTCCGATCATCCAGAGGAGGCTCCATAAATGAACGCAGTTCAGATAAACGATAAATCACAGAAACGATCAATTGCAAGACAGATCCTCGAAGCTCTTCACGAATGGTTCGAGATGGAGGAGGGCCGTGAACAGTATATCTCAGAATGTGCGGATCAGCTCTTCTTTGCCGCATACGAGGAGGATTCCCCTGTGGGCTTTATCGCTCTCAAAGCTACAAGCCCTCATACCGCAGAGATCGCTGTTATGGGTGTGCTTAAAGAGTATCACCGCAGGGGCACCGGCGCCCTGCTGTTCAATGCCGCAAAAAAGGCTGCCTCAGAGCAGGGATACTCCTTCATACAGGTAAAGACTGTGAAAATGGGTGTATATGAGGACTATGACCGCACTAACCGCTTCTACCTAAGCCTCGGCTTCAAGGAGCTTGAAGTCCTTCCCATATGGGATGAGGCAAATCCGTGCCAGATATACATAATGTACATAGGCAGCAAGGAGTGATGATATGCTGACTTTAAGACCGGCAAACTTTGATGATATTGAAGAAGAATACCTGTTCATAAAGGATGTTCCTGCCGATGAGAACGGGTTCATCAATGAATGGCCGGGTATTTCCCGCAGAAAATTCGATAAGGCTCTCAGCACAATGATAGCTCAGTCTGAGGGAAGAGAGCTTCCGGAAGGCTATGTCCCCGCAACTTATTATTTCCTGTGGGATAATGATACCATTGTGGGAGAATTCCACTTCCGGCACTATCTCTGCACATCTCTTATAGTCGGTGCAGGACATATAGGCTATTATATCGCTCCCAGATTCAGGAGAAAGGGCTTCGCCTCCGCCGGACTGAGAATGCTCATGGACATGGTCCGTGACCGGATACCTGAGGACGAATTCTACCTCCGTGTAAATAAGGATAACCCGGCTTCGCTGAAGGTCATGCTGAAAAACGGCGGATATATCCACCATGAGGGCTGCGATACATACTACGTCAGGATACCAAAGGAGAAAGAAAAATGATACTGCTGATACTCGATGCCCAGAAGCTTATTACTAACAGCAGCCTGTATGATTTCACGGAATTTGAAAGCCGTATAAAGCAGCTCATCTCCTGTGCCCGTGAAAACCGGAAGGAAGTCGTATTTGTCCGCCATGACGACGGCTGCAGCGGCCCTCTGAAAAAGGGCTCTGACGGCTTTGAAATATATGAGGGATTCAGTCCCGCAGAAAATGAAAGGATATTCGACAAGACTGTTAACAGTCCATTCCGGGACTCCGGCCTCCTTGAATACCTCCGGGAGAAAAACGAGGATACCATCATGCTGGCCGGACTCCAGACTGACTACTGCATGGACGCAGCTGTAAAAGCCGGTTTTGAACACGGTCTCCGCATGATAATACCGGCAGGCACTAACTCAACCTTCAATAATGATTTTATGTCAGCCGCTCAGACCTACCATTATTACAACGATTTTATGTGGAACGGAAGATATGCGGAATGTATCCCCTTCTCACAGGCCCTGAGCCTCCTGAGCAAATAAAAACAGCCCCTATGGATCGCTCCATAAGGGCTTTTTCTTATATCACACGTTTTCTGACTATGCTCTGTACGGCAGGATTTCCCCTGAGTATGTTTAAAGTTCTCTAAAATCATTGAGTATCTTCTCCATATTGCCGTTATGTCTGAAACGAAGCACCAGCATAGTGCCGAAATATACGATAAGTGTCATAAGGACTGCAAAGGCGATGCCAACAGCGTCAGGGTCTGAGGGGTATCTCACACCGGAGGCCTTTACTGCAATAGAGCATATCAGATTGAGTATGAAGAAGGAGTAGGGTATGCTTATGAGGATGCCTATGAGGAGGAATCCGTTATATGAGCCGTATACCATCCTGTTCATTATCTTGTTCTTTATGCCGTTTGCCTTGAATACATATATCTCCTTCTTATTCTGGGAGATAAGCACTGAAACCGTTACTGCTATGAGTATAACAGGTATGACTATTCCCAGCACTCCAAGTATTATCGAGCCGTACTTCATAACCTGCTGTGAGCTCTCATAGCCTTCCAGGATACTGCTCCTGCTGAGCACTGATGAGATATTGTCGCTGCTTTCAGCGGTTATAGAGGCATCAGAAGTAAACATACCATTGTACTTATTATCGATGACATTTTCTCCTGCGAGCCATGCATGGTCTACGAATATCTCCTTGCCGGCCACACGGTCAGATATGCCTGCGACTTTTACTTCAACTTCCTTGTCATAGATATCAAGCTTTATGGTATCGCCCTTCTTTGCCTTGAGAACATCTGCGGATGTCTTATTCAGAACAGCTTCACCTGCTGCGGGATGTGTTCCGATATCTATGAGTGAGCCCTCTTCAAGAGCGGTGACAGTAACTATGATATCATCCTTTTTTCCATGTCCCATGGCCTTGAGTTCATAGAAATACTGATCCCCGTCGGTAGTCTTTTCTGCCGGCTGACGGAAATAGACCTGCGACTCGAAGTCCATAGACTCCTCCTGAGCGTCGCATATATTCTTCGGGAAGCGATATATGGCATAGCTTAGGAAGAATTCCACTCCTGCTGCAAAAACACTGAAAAGTACCAGTACAAGAAGGAGCTTGCTGCGGATCGCAAATGAGGTTTTTATCTTCTTTTCGATGCTGCTCTTCTTAGTGAATTTCTTCACGAATCTCTCGAATCTGCTGATGCCTGTGGTCTTTGCGTCACGGAGCATCTCTGTAATGCTGAGTCTGAGGATGCTTCTTGTGCCGCATACTGCTGCTATGATACCTGTCAGCAGCACTACCCACATGAATATTCCGAGGAATACAGGCTCAAAGCTGAATTTCATCTCAGGAAGGCTGAGGTCAGTCTCAAGAAGCTTGTTGAAGGTGGGGGCAAATGCAAAGCCTGTCATATATCCTGCCGCTGCGGCCGGTATAAGAAGGAGCACAACCGCCTTAAGATAGCTGAAAAATACGCTTCTTCTCGGAAGGCCGTTTGCCACCAGCACTCCCACGCTCTTCTTGTTCTCTCCGATCAGGATATATATGAACATTATGAGCATTACTGCGATTATCACGGACATGATGAAAAGTGATATGATCGTAAGCAGGAAGTATACGCTTATCTTGCCGCCGAGGGCATTCAGTCCGGAATTGTCATCCCTGAATGTGACTGAGGCCAGCTCCTTGCTTCTTACCAGCTCAGATGTGTGATCGCTTATCTTATCATCGCTTATATCCTTGAACTTTGCCTTGTATACCAGGGATATCTTTCCTCCCTCAACAGCCTTTACATCCTCTGCGGAAGCCGCTATAAGAGCTTCCTTTTCCGGATCGTAGCTGAGGGAATCGTTTCTGACGTGCATACGGATATAGTCCGGCACTGTCATCAGACCTGCTACCTTGTATGATTTTCCGTTTATGGTATAGGTATCAGATACAGAGATATCATTTTTCTCTGCAAATTCCTTGTTTATGAGGATCTCTCCTGCTGCGGAAATATCATTTCCCTCTGTCACAAAGGCCTTGCTTATCCTTTCGGGAGCGGATATCATCCTGAAGCTTATGCCGCCTGCTTCCAGATCGCTGATATATCTTTCCTCATATTCAAGATCGTATTTTTCTGCAATTGCCTCAGGGTCCGTCCCCTCTGCCGGAACAAATTCAAGATCCTCAGCATTGGTATCGCTGAAATATTCATCCTGAAACTTCTTGTTCGCTGAATAGAGGTTCACAGACATTGAAGCTACAAACATCCACAGAAATGTCAGAAGAACTATTCCTGCTGTCTGTATCTTTTTCCGTGAAAAGCTCCGGAATATCATTTTATTCATCGGCTGCACCTCCGTCAGTTCCAGAGAACATCTTCTGCTTCAATGATATTCTTGTTTCTGATGTCCTCTTTGATCTGTCCGTCTATCACACGGATGACATGATCTGCCATTTTCTGCATTCCCAGAAGGTGAGTTACAACTATCACTGTTGTACCCTTGCGGTTCAGGTCCTGAAGTATACGGAGAACGTTCTTGCCGTTCTTTTCATCAAGGGCGCCTGTAGGCTCATCACAGAAGAGTATGGCCGGCTCCTTTGCAAGAGCTCTTGCGATAGCCACACGCTGCTTCTCTCCGCCTGAGAGCTGTCCCGGGAACTTATCTGCGTGTTCCTTCATGCCTACAAGACTGAGAGCCTTGTCTGCATCACATTTTTTCTTGGTGACTACGCTCATCACCTCGATATTCTCCTTTACTGTAAGATTCTCGATGAGGGAATAGTCCTGAAAGACGAATCCTATCTTTCTGCGGTAGTCGTTGAGTGTTTTCTCCTTTGACTTGCTGAGTCTGAAGCCTGCACTCTCAATATCGCCGGATGTGGAGGAGTCAAGTCCGCCGAGGATATTCAGCAAAGTGGATTTTCCTGCTCCGCTGGGCCCTACGATAACTACAAACTCTCCGTCCTCTATCTTAAGGTCTATATCCTTGAGCAGCTGCTGTGAGACCTCTCCGGTCCTGACAGTTTTGTTCAGCTTGCTTACACTGCATATCTTTTTCATTTATCATCTCTCCTATTCACGCATTTTTCCAGCTTTCCGATGCAATTCTTAAGGATATCAGTGATCTTATCACAGTCTTCTCTGCTTATGTTCAGCACCGGTGCTGCTATCAGCGTATCATTCCCTTATGAAATTTTATTATCTTGCCGGTCTGATCATTTATTTACCTTGCAAACAGGTCATTGACATCAAATTTAAATTATGATAATATTAAATAAAAGACTATTATTTTTCCAAAGATGAAATCCCAGAATCCGCCCATTTTACACAACTCCTTTCGCAGCAATTATTTTCTCAATTCGTTGACTTGATTCTACCACTCTATATAGTCCCCGGCAACTTAACCAGAGTAAAAAGACATTTTTTCGGAGTAAACGAACCCAGATCACCATTACATTACTGAAAGGACACCGGATATACTATGAAGATCGCAATATGTGACGACAAGACTGTCATGCGCAGAGAACTGAAAAAAGAACTTGAAAAATATGCTGTAAAGCGCCATCTTGACCTTGTATACGATGACTACTCCAACGGCTCCGACCTGCTGGCCAGCCCTATAGAGTATGATGTTATATTCATGGACTATCAGATGGACGGCCTCGACGGACTTGAGACCTCAAGAAAACTCAGGGACAAGAATATCAAAGCTGTGATAATATTCCTCACCAGCTTTCCTCATATAGTCTTTGACGCTTTTGAGGTAAATACCTATCGTTTTCTGCTGAAGCCAATTGACGCCGAAAAGCTGGCCTCAGCTATGGATGATTACCTGAAGAGCCTCGATGACAGCCATTATATCGTTATAAAGACAGACGACGATAACCGCCGCATCAATATCGACGATATAATATATGCTGAAGCCTCGGACAAATATTGCTACATCCGCACTGAGGATGAGAATATCCTGTATAAAAACACTCTTTCAGAATTTGAAAAGCTTCTCCCGGAGGACTGCTTCTTCCGCAGCCACAGGACCTATCTTGTAGGATTCAGGCATATAGTCTCCCATACTGCAACAAGCATTATTTTCGACAACAAGGAAAAAGCCCTTATCAGCAAGCTGAAATGCAGTCCGTTCAAAAAGGCATTTCTGGATTATGTAAAGCGCCACAATTTCTCCAAGGGTTGATACAATGGAATACATACTTTATTTCCTGTCCAATTTTTTACTGTGCAGCCTGATATACAAGTCGATACGCACCTTCCTCGATATGAAGCCCGCCCACAGCAAAGTATTCACGCTGATATGCCTGGGGCTATGCGCCCTTTCCTCAGCGGCAGTGCTTCTTCCGGCATCATCGATACCGGCAGCTGTAAGGGTGCTGATAGTCCTGCTGGCGGTATCAGGAAAAATGCTGTTCTTCTCGCTTATATTCGGCAGGATAAGCCTCAGGCTCATATATGTATGTCTGCTCTCCATGGTGACGAGCTCAAACTATGATACGATACTGACCCTGCTTCTGCCGGACAAGACCAGGCGAAGTATCGCAGCCTTTCTGCTTGAATCGCTCATACTCACTGCAATACTGCTCTATGTAAAGAAAAAAGAGCTTCGTGAGGTATGCATCGATTATATCGGATGTCTCCCAAGGAAGCTCTACGCAGTAATACTTATATTCCTGTACGTTATGAATCTGGTGATATTCGCCTCAATAGACCCGAAATACGGCGATGTATCAAGGATAATGCTTGTACCCGCCTTCATATTCATGACCATAATCGTCTATTGGATACTTAAAATAAGCATTTCCGAGCACGAAAACAAGCAGGTGTCGAATATCCTTTCAAAGCAGCTTGAAACTCAGGTAAGCTACTACCAGAAGCTGAATGATATTTATTCCGAATTCAGAAGCTTCCGCCACGATTTCAAGAACCATCTGCTCTGCCTCAGAAGCCTCCTGGCCGAAAACGAGGTGGATAACGCTCTGGAGTACATGAACGACATCGAAAATATGTCATATACAGAAAAGAAGAGCTTCGATACCGGAAATATCATTGCAGATGCTCTCCTAAACGACAAAAATGAAAAAGCTGCCGGAGCGGGCTCAAGGATAACCTTCAGCGGATATGTCCCCACAAACGGCATCACAAACTCCGACCTCTGTACTATAATGGCCAATGCACTTGATAATGCTATTGAAGCCTGTGCAAAGGATACAGGCAGCGAAATCAAGGAGATAACTGTGGAATCCGATTTCAAGCAGGGATATTTCTTCTTCCGTGCAACAAATCCGGTATTCGAGAAAGTAGATATCAGAAATGACAATGAGATAAAGACTTCAAAAGCAGATAAAAGCTGTCACGGCTTCGGTGTGGCAAATATCGTAAAAACTGCAAGGAAATACAATGGCTCTGCTCACGCTTCTGTCAGCGACGGCAGATTCATACTTGAAACAGAGCTGCTGCTCAACAAAGAGATATAAAAAAGCGAGGGTGTGATAAATTGCCTTTATCACGCCCTCTTTTTACTTAATTTACTTTGATCCGCAGATCTTATCCGTTTACTACAGCTTGTTGTAATTCGTTCCTATATAAATATCAACGATGCAGTCAGCAGGATTATCCGCCAGTCTGACGATATTATAATAGGGTCTTGTTATCATTTCATAGGATCTCTTCCGGATATAATCCACAAGCTTTTTTTCAGTAGTATCGATATCAGCAAGGCTGCCCTCATGTCTGATGGTAACAGCGTTTATCAGCCGGAAAAGCTCTTTATGGCCGTATTCGTTATGAGAGGAAATATCTCCGATCACAGGAACAAGTATCTCTATGTCCTTCTTCTCATCTGTCGGATACGTAAAGCAGATCTTCTTTGTAGGTTCAACTCCTAATGCGGATACATTCCGGCAGATATGGTCTGCCAGCTTCGGGATATCCTCCTTAGGCAGATTCGTCCTGTATGAGATCATGTTTTCCATAAATAGGGAACGGTTTTCAAGTATCTGCAATTTCTTCACCACCTTTTCCTTTCTGAAAGCTTCGATCGGTCACCTTTGACCTTTTTTATCTGTTCCGCCTCCTTCCGGATCTTTATTAACAGAGCTTCTATGCTCCTGATACCATTTTACATATATATCCCCCTTATGTCACTATTTTTCCCGTGAACGGCATTTTTAAAGGAGTGAACAGTATACGGACGCTGTTAGTGGGCTCCCCTTAGCGGCAAATATGATTGCCAAGCCTGAAATTACAGCCTCGTAAATATAACCTGCGATTTGACATATAAGCCAATACCAGTTATAATATGCTTTGGAAGTATTATCAGCGGGAAATGGAGCATCTCCCCCCGCATTATCCTGTAAGATCACCTGCATACTATCCTACGGAAAGGATCAACGCTATGTTTTACCTTATAAAAAATACCCTGGAACCCTGTAAAAAACTTACTCCTAAGGCCGGCGGAGCTCAGTATGTTGCTATACTGTCCTCAGAAGAATGGCAGAAAAACTGCGACAGATTCGATATGGGCATAGAACTTGAGATCAATACCTCTGAAATACACAGCACAAAGGCAGAGGTGAATTACGATTCCCTCACCGGTACCTTCTCAATTCCCGACCGCAGCAATATCTCCGCTGCAAACAGTAAGTTCGCCTTTGCTCTCGATGAAAAGGGCATCGTCTTTATCGATGATACCGGCATCGTTCAGGAGCTTATCAGCAATATCACAAAATCCAAACGCTGGTCGTCTCCCTCACTTGAAAGATTCCTGTATGACTTTCTGGAACAGATAATCTACCGGGACCAGGCTATGCTCGAACGCTTTGACTCCGAACTTGACCGCATGGAGGACGATATCCTCGCCGGAGCTGAGGAGAATTATCCCAAGCGTCTCAGCGAGATCAGAAGCGACCTGAGAGATATGCGCATCCACTACGAACAGCTTGAAGACCTGGGACAGGAGCTTGAGGAAAATGAAAATAACTTCTTCAATAATAATAACCTCAGGTATTTCCACCTATTCACTCAGCGAATAGCCCGGCTTCACGAAACCACCTCCGCCTTAAGAGACTATACCGCACAGATCAGGGAACTGTATCAGTCACAGCTGGATATAAAGCAGAATCGTATAATGACTATTCTCACTATCGTGACTACTATCTTTATGCCGCTGACCCTTATCGCCGGTTGGTACGGAATGAATTTCCGCTATATGCCGGAACTGGAGCTTAAAGCCGCCTACCCTGTCGTAATAATCGCCAGCGTCGCTATCGTCGTTCTCAGCCTCGTGTATTTCAGAAAGAAAAAGTGGCTTTGATGCGTTTTACACAAAGTCTCTTATAAAAGCCAAAAACCTCGCAGAATAGCCCTGCGAGGCGATTTTTTATAGTCACAATAGGGATAAAATTATCTCTTTGAGAACTGTCAGCGCGTTAAGAAAACAGTCCTGTGGACTGTTTTTAGCGATGACCGCAGCAGCTGTGCTGCGAGGACTCCTCAGCGTGAAAAATAAAAAGTACCTCTGCATAAGCAAAGGTACTTTGAAATCCAATAATAAAATTATCTCTTTGATAAAGTGCATTCTCACAAATACGTTGTTTTAAGACTGTTTTGTTAGTTACGTGTTTGTTACCATGCTCGATTTGTGGCGTTGCAGGGTTATTTTTAATGAACTTGTAAATCAACTATAATCATATTTCCGTTAATTTTCTTCCTCATCTTCAAACACTTCATCATCGATAGTATCACTTTTTTCGCGATTACAATGTCGATGTAACAACTGAGCATTAGAAATATCTGTCTTGCCACCTTGCGAAAACGGCGTAATATGATCAACCTCTGCATCATCGATACATAGGATTTCAGTATTACACCACGAGCATATATAGCCTGGATGGAACAATTCTTTTTTTACACTGTCTGAAAATGCTCTGTTACCATCATCACTTCCATAACTACCTGTTATCTTTGTTAGCAAATTATAAACAGTGAAAATTCTTCCAAGTACTCTTTTTCGTGAACCAGTAGCAACATATGTATCTTCACGATACTGTTCATTATTAAGTTTCAAATCCTTGATTGAATTCCTAATTTCATCAGCATGAGCCATAAGATCGTGATTATTAAAGAACGAAAACGGAATAATTATTGAATCATATACCGAACCGCTAAACTTACCTATGACTGTCCCATTATCCCTATTTACAGCGAAAAATGCGGTATCTCCGAGTATTTGTTTAATGATATCTATAGTTTTATTAAAGAGTGTTTTGTAGTTAGCTATCTCTGTATCGTCTGCATTTTGATGAACAAACATATAGTCATTCATTGTTTTCATAATAGAGGACTTATAGTCTGTAAAATTACGAAGTGCAAAGAAACGGAGTATACGCTCTTGATATTGCTTTCTTTTATTTTCATCATGGAAAAGAATAGGTAAGTATTTGTTATCAGCCAAGTCTTCCAGCATGGAATTAAAACTGCCTCGATAAATACAGTTTCGCAGTTCTTGTGGTTTAAGTGAAACTGCTCCTTGATTTAACCGGGCGAATATTTCATACTTTAACTCCTGTGATTCTTTAAGAATACATATAGCACTTAATGAGGAAGATTTCAATCTCTTCTGTAGCGGCTTATCCATATCCTTAAAAAACAGTCCATTCAATTCTTTTAATTCTGTAAGTCCTGTGAGTGGAAATTTGTTTTCAAGGTAATATACAAATGATGTTATTCGCTGCTGTCCATCAATAACACTCCATGTTTCATCGTCCTCTTGGCAAAGATAGACAGTTGGAATAGGTATACCAATAAGCATAGACTCTATGAGTTTTGAGGATTGTTTGGGAGTGTAAACAAAGTCTCTCTGATAATCTGGATTGGTAACAATATCTCCGTCATCAAACATTTCTCTTATGGTAGATAACGGAAAATCTTTTTGGGATGTGTAGACGTTCTTTTCTTCTTTAGCCATGGAAATCTCCCCCTTATCTATTCACTCGTTAAAGAGCCTTGTTATAATCGACTTTTAAACCGGCTTCCTTCATATTCTTAAAAAGTTGGAATTTCCACGCTCCAGCATCATCAATTTTAGTGTAAACAACCCCAGATATATCTCCAGGAGTTTCAACATTACCCTTTACAAGAGCGCAAACTTTGTTTCTGCCGAGTTTTCCTATCAAATATCCATGTTCAAAAACAACATTCTGCCTTGCTCTAAATCTTTCATCATCAACGGCTGCGTCTTTAGCTCGCCCTTTATCGCATTCAGTATAAAGTACTACCGCAAAATCCACATCGGAATACTTCTCGATCTTTTCAATAATAGTAAGTCCACCGTCCGCCTGTTCATGAAGAATAATTGCTTCAAAGCCTGCTTTTTCCAAAGTACGGGCTGTTTCTATTTTAGCAGTATCATCATGACCATGTACAATGAACACCTTGTTACTGATTATTCTTTCAGGAGTACTCATTTCATTCTTCTCACTTTCTTTTTGAAGTATAACTTCTTTATCGTCAAAATATGTTAGTGCTGGTGGAAGTAAATTAAGCATTCCTCCTCCATTGAAGGTGAAAACGTTGGCAACCATTCCATACTGAACAAGTTTTTCAAGCTCTAATTCAGATGAATATCTTATGTATTCCGGAAATATATTGTCGGTAAAATTGATTTCATTCCCACTTTTAATCTCACATTTCAATAGGCAGGATAGAACTTCTTCTGCGGTTGAGTCTAATATACGGAAACCGTCTATTATTTTTTGACTACTTATTATGGTAGCTGCACGTTCACGATTAGCATCTTTGCGAGCTTGTTCTGCTCTCTTTCTTTCAGCCTGTTGTTCTTCCCGACGCCTTCTATCCGCCAACTGTTTCTCTTGACGCATTTGTTTTTCAAGCTGCTTTTCTAAAGGTGTTTTCGGCATAGTTTTCCTCCATTTCATTTATGATCGAGCCAAACATCTATTTAACTATATTATACCACATTACAATAATTAAGTCAATTTATAATTGGTAAAATGATTGACCCTTCATAATAGAAAAAGTATAAATTATGATTAGGGGGCATTGTCGGTTAAAACAATGCCCTCTGTTTTGTTTATTCATCCTCGTCCGAACACTCCTCCAGCCCATGTATAAGCTGAATGTAAACGCATTCTGCTCGGTCACGTTCCTCACCCTCGGTAGTCATCATCTGTCTGAGAAAGAAATTCTGTGCCTCCTCACGATCGTCCCATATCTCTTTCTTGCCGTTGCAGATGGTAGTGACGGTGCGTGTTCTCGGAATTGCGAGTTCAGGTATTCTAAACATAAAATCGCCTCCATAAATCATTGTTGTGAATTCATTATAGCGGATAAATATTCCAGAGTCCAGCTCTGCGGAATGATTGTAATTATTTTTGTGAAGAGCGCAGCAAAAAGAAGATAAAAACCAGTGCAGTGCGCATTGTATTCTTTCAGTGCCTAAGCTGCAAAACTTTACAGGTAAAAAAGTTCAGCGGTTGCCATATCTGCGCCATCTTTTCTTTGATCTCAGCAAAGTCGCTATCGAAAGAATTATCGTTGCAACTAACCTGAACAATGATCTGATTGATATTGTTGGAAATGGAAGTTGCAAGACGGTATATTTCATGAAGTTTATCTTCATTGAAATGAACGATATAACCGTCCAACAACATAGCTCTTACAAAACCTGAAAAAGTTCGCATCCCGCTGTTTTTATACTTGCGCTGGAACGCTTCAAGCTCTTCCTCGGTGACCCTGATTTTCAGGAAAATGTCACGCTTATTTTTCTGCTGTTTATTCGTTTTTCTTCTCATAAAAATCTCTCTTTCTTTTATTCAGATTCGGGGTCTGAGGGGTGTCCCTCTCACAAGCTTTGTATTGTGTGGTTTTCAGTTTTTGTACCCACACAATACCGTGCTTGCTACTCTTCCCAACGCCCCTATGGGCGTAGTTTCATTTTTCTCTTTTTGGAGAGAAAATCTCAGGCATTTCTGTGCCTGTCTAACTTGTCATTTTTCTTTTCTGACAGCTATTCGATCTACACAGTTACACACTTCACACACATGAATATACCTGACCGAAGTTTTCATCATCAAAAAAGAAAAATAACTTCGATGCTCTCCATATCTATGATAGAAAAAGAAATGTGTAAGCGTGTAAGCCCTGATATTTCTTCTTTTCAGGTGTGTTATGAAGCGTGTAGCGTACCGTGTAAAATGCGTTTTAGTACATGATAGTCGGTGGTCGGTATGTGTATCTGATTCCGATGAAACCTCTCGCACGTTTGCCCTGCTCGTTGACAGCATTTTCTGAGTAAGTAATACCGTAATCATCTGCATGAGATTTCAGATAGCCGGAGAAGATTCTTCTCGATAATTCATCAAGGCTGTTGAGCCTGCACCAGCTCTGATATGCCCAGTATAATTCCTGAGAATGTATCTGCCCCGAAGCGTCAAACTTGAAGTCATGCTCGCTCTCCATAAATGGAATGATATTGTTGCATTCACGCTCGCTGCGTCTGAGGTTTTCTTTCGCCTGATCGCTTATGGTAAACTCAAAATCATTCGCTATCAAACGCTCCAATCCTTCGATGCACCAGAGGAATATTCCTTCTTTTTCAGCAAGCAGTTTTTCAGTCAGATGTTTGTCTGCTGTACGGTCTTTCGGAACGGGCTTTGCTACAAGAATCATCTGCCTGCGGAAGAAGCCTTCACTGCGATCATAACGAAAGAGTGCCTGCGAGAATACATGGAGGGCTTTCAGGAAAGGAACCCGAATTTCTATGTGTTCAATGCCGTTATGCACCTCGATGAATCAACTCCACATCTGCACATCGACTATATCCCCGTAGGGCATTTTAAAAACGGTCTTGAAGTTCGCAACGCCAAGAACAAAGCTCTCGAAGAAATGAACTTCGGAAAGGACGCTAAGGCAAACAATCGCTGGAGACTTTCCGAGTGGGATATTTTGAAGAATATCTGTAATACTCATGGCATTGAAATCAGCGAGCCCAAGAAGTCCAGAGGATACAGCTACACGGTCGAGGAGTATGGTGAGTATCAGGACAGGATAAATGCCCTCAACGCTGAGATTGAAAGGCTTACCGCCGAGCGTGACGAAGCTGTTGCCGAGTTTGAGAAAGTGTCCAGGAAAAAGGTGAAGCTGACTGAGATAGACAGCGTGGAGACTGGCAAGACCGTGTTCGGCGGTAAGGTGACTGTCTCTCAGGAGGACTGGGAGAACGTGTCCGACCTGGCAAAGAAAGAAGTCGCATCTCAGAAGCAGACCAAGAAGCTCCGCAAGGAACGTGATGAAGCTGTTCAGGAGCGTGACAAGCTGAAAACGCAGCTGGCAGCAGTCTCCTCGGAGCTTTCGGAGTACAAGAAAAAGGAAGAAAACAAGCGTTATTTCTCACGTGAAAAGCAGAATGCCGAAGCTCAGCGTATCAAGCGTGAGGAACAGCTCACCCGTGACCTGCAAAAAGCAAGGGCTTTCATAACTGCCTGCGGGCTGTCGGAGGATTTTGCCCGGTACAAGTATAACAAAACAAGAAGCACAGAGTTAGAATAAAAGACGAAAAGCTATGGCATATCTCGGAAGGCACTTGACAAAGATAGAATAGTGCGCTACAATGCTAAATACAGAGATATGCCATAGTGTAAATTTGGAGGGATTTACATTGGCAAATATAACAAAACGTGGAAACACATTCCGTATCAGGGTGTTTGTCGGCTACGATATGAACGGCAAACAGCTTGTAAAATCAACGACCTTTACTCCGCCTGTCGGGGTGACTGAAAAGAAAGCCGAGAAGCTTGCTCAGGAGTACGCTTTTGAGTTCGAGAGACATTGCAAGGGTTACTCTCTGCTCAATGAGAATATGCGATTTTCAGAGCTTGCCGACTGGTATTTCACAAACTACGCTCCACAGGAGCTGAAAGAGAGCACCGTCTACACCTACTGGGGGCAGTACAAAAACCACATCGAGCCTGTTCTCGGTAACGTCAAGGTAAAGGACATCAATGCTCCCAGGCTGACGCAGATAATGCAATCCTATGACCTGAACCCTGCGACTGTAAAGAAGCTGTACGTCATAGTGCAGAGCATCTTCCGCAGAGGAGCAGAACAGGGCTTTATCCGTGACACTCCCTGCCGTAACGTGATACTGCCCAAACGTAAGAAAAGCCGTAAAAACAAGGCTTTGGAGGAAGACAAGCTAAAAAGGTTCATGGCATACCTTGAAAGCAAGCCGTGGGACGAGGATTTCAAGCGTATCATCAAGGTTCTGTTGTATACGGGTATGCGTTCGGGAGAATGTCTCGGACTTTCATGGGAGGACATTGATTTTGAGAACAACACGATCTCGATCAATCACACGCTGACCGATATAGGCGGCAAGCATGAGCTGACTGATCCTAAGACCGAGAGCAGTATCCGCATAATCGGTATGGGGCAGGAGCTGAAAAAGGTTCTTCTCGCACAGAAAGAGTATATCGAAAAGCTGAAATATGCTCTCGGTGATGATTTCGCTCACCCTGAAATGGTGTTCGTATCGGCAAGAGGTAACTACCGTGACCGCAATTCAGTGTATCAGTCCCTCAAACGCTTCACCAAAGGAACGGAGTTTGAGGATATGACTCTTCATCAGCTCAGGCACTGTAACGCTACGCTTTTGCTCAACAGCGGTGTAGACCTGAAAGTTGTATCTGAGCATCTTGGACACCGAGATGTGAACATCACCGCAGAAATCTATGCCGATGTTCTGCGTAAAACAAAAGCCCGAACTGCCGAGCAGATCGAGCTGTGCCTTGCATAAAGGCATAATAAAAACCTCCCTGCGTGAACAGGGAGGTAATTGACTTGACCAATTGTTGACCAAAGAGTTTTGAGCCACTCGCAAAGTGCGTAGATACGCAGATATTGAGGTGTCTGATTATCTCTTTGGTAACCAAGGGCACGGATTTTAGCCGATATAAACGGCGAATCGGGTGCTGTTTGGGCGTTATCCAACAAGCTTTAAACCGCTTAATTCTGTTGTACTATAAAAAACATTTGCATTAATAAGTATATGTCATTTTGCGGAAAATGTCAATACGTTTTCAAATCTTAAAGTGACTCTTTTTTAGGCAGTATTATTTGTATAATACCGAGTATAAGATTAACCGTAAGGAAAATCGGAGCGGCAAACATCGTTGCAAATCCCATAAACAGGAAGAAAATTCCGATTATTCCAAGCCATATTATAAAGGCAACACCGCACAATTGCAAAGCAGTGAAAAACATGGTATAATAGGAATATGGAAACACAACTGAAACTGGCCATGATGAACGATGAGCTGGGACAGGCCAGAACCAGCAAAAAAGAATTTCTGGATAAAATTGAAAGCATCATACCGTGGGATACATTCGTAGGAATCATCGAGCCGTGCTATTACAAAGGAGAGCGCGGAAATAAACCGTATCCGCTGGAACTGATGCTGAGAATCTTTCTGCTGCAAAATCTCTATGATCTTGCAGATATGTGCGTTATGACGGAAGTCATTGACAGCCGTGCGTTCTCAGAGTTTTGCTGAGTAACATCGCCGGATGAAGTGCCGGATGGAGATACTATCGGTAGGTTCAGAAATCTTCTTGAGAAAAACGGCATTCAGGAAAAGATCTTTGCAGAGGTTGTGAAGATTCTTGAAAAGCGAAAACTCATTTTGAAAAAAGGAACCATTGTCGACTCAACCTTGATCGCAGCGCCGTCTTCCACAAAGAATCGAGAGAAGAAGCGAGATCCGGAAGCACATTCGACGAAAAAAGGCAATCAGTGGCATTTCGGATACAAGGGGCATATCGGTGTTGACGAAGAAAGCGGACTGGTGCATCATGTCAAGGTGACACCTGCAAATACAGCGGATGTCACGGCTGTTCCTGAGCTGCTGTACGGAGAAGAAGACCGGGTAGGCGGAGATTCCGGATATCTCGGTGCTGACAAACGTGATGATGCCGTCAAAAAGAATAAAGCAGGCAAAAAGATCACGTACAATATCAACCGCAGACCGTCATCTCTGAAAAAGCTCTCCCGCAGCAGGCAATACTATGCAAGGAAAAAAGAACATGAAAAATCATCCGTAAGATGCAAGGTGGAACATGTTTTTGCTATCGTCAAACGATTATTCCGATATCGAAAAACACGATATCGGGGTCTGCGAAAACAGACCGCCAAACTGAATATCATGTTCGCATTGGCGAATCTGTATCTGGCTGACAGGAAATCCCTGACGGCTTGATTCAGTATGCCCTGCGGACGAAAAATGAACATATTTCTGCGTATTCAGCTTTAAGGACGGATGCGCTTTTTCTTTATCACGATATATGCGGTGTTGCCTAAACGGAATGATATACTTAAAATATTCTGTGCAAAAATCTGAAAATCTGCCTAATAACCACCTTATAATGCTGAATATCTTACCAGCACCGGCAAGCGTAAGTATTATAGATGATAAAATACAGGCACAAAGATAGCCTGAAAAGATAACATCTTGTCTGTCGGTCAGCCATATTCCGCCTCTTTTGAGGTCGATGAACTTATCGGTCTGGGTATATTCCTTATCATATTTTCCGCCGGGGAGCTTGACAAAGCGTTTATCCTTCGGAGCATCACTTTTTATATCGTCAATAAGGGAATCAATATATGTATCCTTTGTCACAAGTTCATAATTGCCATAACCAGAGGCGTAATTATAGAAAAATTTCGCTCCGCCAAATGTTGTAACTGCAATAACCAATAACTGGAAGAAAAACACAACGATATGACGATCAAAAAGCTTTGTTGGATTACGGAAATAGTCCATTTGGTTCTCCTTTATTTTTATCATTGAATGTTTTACTAACTTAAAAGCACAGCCGAGATCATTGCTCCTGCAATATCAGCAACTATTCCTGTAACAAGCAGAAGGAAAAACTGCTTCATCTTACCGCTTTCGTCTTGATCCCATGCTTGTTTGGGGACAAAAGGTCTTGTTATAGACAGTATAACGGGACATATGAGGTTGAGCAGTAAAACTATACTTATAAGCTTAGTTTGCATTCCTTGATTATTTGAATGCGTATTTACATAAGCGAAAGCGATCATCAAGACGGCACATATTATATGGAAGGAAACAGCTACTATCAGCCAAAGCTTACGCTGCTTTAATCTTACAGCTCTTGTATCTGCAAAGGCTTTGTCTTCGCTTTTTTGTCTTTCAAATTCCTCTTGCTTAATATGCAGTTTTAGCAATTCGGCTACATCTATCTTTATCCATTCACGTTTTCCATTATCATAATGCAGATTTGAGCCGCAGCTATCACAATGAGCGATTCCGTCATCTATTATCGAAAGAACTGCTCCGCAGTTGGAACATTTTAAGTCAACAAGTTTCATTATAAGCTCCTTTAATAACGATAATCAATTTTACATTAGCAAAAGCTTACGAAGATAAATGAATGCTACTATTGCAGCAATCAAGGTAATATAGAATAGTATTATGAAAAAGCCCTTACCATGCTTAGAGGCGTTCTTTGGCTTGATTGCGGCTAAAATCAATGGTGCAAACAATACTATAAGGAAGAATATTAATAAGCAAAGCGTACTATCAATTTTAAATAATTTGCTTAACAGTGCGGTGATTGGAATAATGAGATGAACTATTATTACAGTAACAATCCAGCTTTGCGTTTTCTTTTTATCCTTAGTCTCGTCTTTCTTTAAGGCGATTTCTTTTTCTCGGTTATACTCCTTGACTTCCTTTTCAAAATTGATTTTAGCAATTTCAGCCACATCTTTGATAATCAGCGTTTTTGTGCCGTCATCATAATAAAGATTTGAGCCGCAGTATTCACACTTAAATATTTTTGAATCGCCTGAAAAAGTAATTTCAGCGTTACAACTCGGGCATTTCCTTGCCAATATTTTCATTTTTTACCCTCTTATCATTTGTATCAGAACATCTGTTTATGTTGAATTGAATAGGGATTTATGCAACTGATGATTAACGAGTCAGAAAAATTGATTCAACTGTATCAGATTTTGAAGAAATAGAAACGATAAAAAACGGGTCTTTTAAATCGTTCAACGTTTTTGCAGAATCATCTTCACTATAATAATACTTATTTCCTTCAACAATTGTTGCCTCTCCCCAAGCCTTCAAAAAGTCGTCTTTGGGCATTCCGACATAAACGCCTTTAGGAAGTATAACGTTTCCATTACGAATTTTGGAATCATCAGTAATTTCAATTGTAGGATAGTGTATGAGGCAATTTCTTAAAGGCTGGGCTTCGGTTTCTTTATGATAAAATGATAATGAATATTTTTCGCCTTCAAACATTATACCATATCCGGCGTTGTCAAGATAAGAAACAGTTGTTGTATCAGGATCGTTTTCACTTTTTGAGCAAGTTGCACCAGCATTAAACAGATCGGCAGCTTTTAGCGGAAAGGTAAAAACAGTATCTCCAATTTGTGCTTTCATAGAATAAATATCAGCATTTATTATCTCATCTGTTGCAGTATTGGGTGAAGATTCCGCCTCTTTTTCACTGGATTCCTCTGTATTCGATGATTTGCTTTCATCAGTTGTATCGGATGTTGCTGAATTTTCCTCGGAGATTGTATTGCTTTCCGATTTCTTCTCCGCTGACGATGAATTATCGCTGTTACCGCAAGCGGTTACCGAGAGACAAAGCAGAGCTGCGATTGCAGTTATTCTGAGTTTACTAAAGTTCATAATTGACACTCCCATAATAATATTTTCAATGCAATTATAATTATAGCAAATATCAAAATAGATGTCAATAGTTTCAGTTAAAACATATCTGAACTTTTACATCTTTCGATGATACTATATAATAATATCATCGGGAGGATGTGATACAATGGGACGAATCGTTATTACGCTGGAGCAATACAGAAAAGAACATAACATTAGTAAATACAAGATCATAAAGAACTGCGGCGTTAGTGCTACTCAGCTCAACAGCTATTGCAAAAACCAGATAACTCGTGTTGATCTGCCGGTGCTTGCCCGCATCTGTGATTATCTCAATTGTGGTATCGAAGATGTTTTGAAATATATTCCCGATGAACTTGAAAAAGAAAAGGATATTGAACTCTGAAAAATAAGCTGCCCTATGGTTGTATATCAATCATAGGGCGTTTTTATATTCTATATCAAAATTGACATATCAGAATTTTATATCAAACTTCTTGACTTGCAACAGCTTATGTGTTATAATAATTATATCAAAAATAAGGTTCGTTAATCTTGATAGAAAAAGTAGGAAACTATATCTTGATACACTTTCCTACGGAAAAGGATCAAAAATGCAATATGGATACTGTCGCATAAGCACAAAAAAGCAGTCAATCGATAGGCAGATACGAAACATATCGTCAGCATTTCCGGATGCACAAATAATAACGGAAGCCTATTCAGGAAGATATGTCAACCGTCCGGAATGGAACAAACTATATCGTAAACTGAGAGCAGACGATGTGGTCATATTCGATAGCGTGAGCCGAATGAGCAGAAATGCTGCTGATGGCTTTGCACTTTATAAGGATCTGTTTGATAAGGGTGTCAGACTTATATTTCTGAAGGAGAGGCATATTGATACTGATTCCTACAAAGAGGCGATGAATGGGATCGTATCACAGACGTTTTCATCTGGCGACGAAGCTGCTGATGAGCTTGTGAATGCAATTATGGCTGCGGTCAACAAATTCATGATGAATAAGGTCGAGCAGGATATCTTCAAGGCTTTTGAGCAGTCAGAAAAGGAAGTCGAAGACCTTCGACAGCGTACTCGTGAGGGAATCAAGACAGCTCGCTCCAACGGGAAGCAGATCGGTGCTGTTAGAGGCTCAGTTCATATAACTGAGAAAAGTAAGGAAGCTAAACCGCTTATTATCAAGTACAGCAAGGATTTTGAGGGCACGTTATCCGATAAGGACTGCATGAAGCTTATCGGGCTGGCGAATAATACTTATTATAAGTATAAGAGGGAGCTGAGAACTGGAAATGAGCGTTAAAAAATCTGAATATGAAGGAATATACAATGAAATATTGAAATTTACAGACTTTGTTTCAACATATCATTATTCACCGGAATATATAAAAAAACAAACAGGAATCAGCAAATATCGTATCGCGGATATTTTGAGCGTTAAGATAAAAGACTATGTGAATGGCGAAAATGCTGAACGGTTCAAAGCGTTATTACCTAAACTGAAACACTTTATCGAAGCTGAAACCGCCGATTCTGATTATATTAAACTTAAAGGCGAAGATTTCTATAAATGCTACTATGAATTAACTTCTGAATTCAGTGATATAAAGCAGAATATGCTCATTGAATTGCTACAATCATCTATAAGTACGATCAACGAGAAATATAACACTATAATTGATCATTTAAAATCGAAAGATGAATCTATTCATTCTGCAATTGAAGATCAAATCAAAGATTTAACCGATCAAGCCTCTGAGTATGAATGCTTGTTATCTGAAGGTTACTGTTATTCAACTGGCGAGTATGATGAAAACGATGAACCTGTTGAGGTATATGTCGAGTTATCTGACGATGAGAAGAAAGAATTTAGAGAAAAAGCCGATGAAATATGGAATGAAATCTCTGATCTGAAGGAAATGCAGGGAATAATAACGAAACACAGCGAAATAACGGATTATAAGGAACGCATATCCTTGAATTCAAAGAAGCTGTATCGAAGGAAGCTTCAGGAGGATAGAATAAAAAGTCTTACTGAAGATCAGCAAAAAGCGTTTTTTTTGATCTATTTCCCAAAGTGTGTGGATAGAAACGGCTTCCTTATACCAGATCATTTCGGCAGCGGCATACACCTGATAAGTATGAAAATCGGCGAAACTGTTCAGGCAAAGAAATGGGTTGTTCCTGAATACTTAGAAAAATACAAAATGGGGGATTCAATTCCTGAACTGAAACCGGTAGGAAAAGCATACAATGTCTACATATTAATTCACAAGCACAAAAGAGTATTCTTCAAGGGAATGATGAAGAAAAAAAGTGTTAAGTGGGGGCCGTTTACATTGAATACTTATAGCAACAACAAAGCAAAGCGTGTTATGAGGAGCCTGACTAAAACTTCAGCAGAAATAAAGCGTAAAGTATTTGATTTCCTGAAAAAAGAGTTCTATGTTTTTGTTCCACAAAACGCAACAGATCAGGAATACTATAAGCTTATCTCAGAGTACACCGATATTCTTTCATTAAAGGTTCCTGTTGCGAGCAGTTCCGATTATAGTGTTGAGCAAATATACCGTGTTGCTTATGAAATATGTAATGAATCAAACGGAAAATACATATTTTCCAACGAACTCATAAACGATATAGTTTGGAAGTTAAAATTCAAGCCTGCTCATTGGCTTTTTATGATGTATGTACAGTCGTATTACTACAAGCATAATGAGATCAAGAGCCTTCTTGAATATATTGAAAATGAGAAAGAAAAGGAAAAACGACAAGAAAAAGAAATGGATTTATAATGAATAAAGCACAGTTCAAATTGAGCTGTGCCTTTATTTTTTGCCTATATTAAGCCACAAGTAGAATTTCAAATCATTCAAGGACAAATTTGTCCCAAATAAATATTTGTATCCATAATATGGGACACCTTAGCTCTGTATCCGAAAGTTTGTATGTGATATAATACGGACATAGCAATAAAAATCATTATCACAACAGGAGGCACAGTCAATGTACAACGATACAGGATAGAACAGACATGATCCACTAACCGAAACCAACAACCAATGAAATGAAAGAAGAGGTAAAAAAATGAACAACTATAATGAATCCGAGAATAAAGAGATCCGACTTCGTGGCTGGGTGTCCATAGTTTGCATGGTCATTTCAGCAATAATTGCACTGATGTTCTTCATTAAAGCAGTAGGCAATGATTCATTGCCTGAAGTTATTGTATCGTCACTGATAGTCGGATTTGTAGTCGGCGGAATATTCCCCGGCATAACTCACATATCCGCAATTTTCAATAAGATCAGCAGATTGCTTGCATTTCCGTTTGTAGGATGGGCTATGTGGCTTTGGCTTATAATTGGGATACCGTTTTTAGGCGGCTGGCTGTTTATGCTCGTTGATCTTATAAAATTCCTGATGCTCAGAAAGGAGGAGAAGTAACATGAACTGTGCCGATCATATCTACATAGAGAGTGCAAACGGCGGTAAAGAGTTTGAACTAAGCTCAATCCATGCCGCCGAAGGCAGAATATATATTACGGATCATATCGACATGGACGCCGCTATGAGTCTTACATCACTGATGAAATATATGGTGGCTGAAAAGAAAGCCATTACGCTATATATCAACAGTACCGGCGGCGATGTCGAGGCAGGTCTTGTGATGTACGATCTTATACAATCCTATCCGTATGATCTGGATATATACTGCGTTGGTATCGCCGCCAGTATGGCAGCACTGCTGCTGGCAAGTGGCAAAAAGGGACACAGATATATTCTTCCGCACTCGAAAGTTCTGATACATGAGCCGTTGATTTCGAGAGGTTTCGGCGGTTCTGCCACTACTATCGACAAAACTGCACAGCGGATACTTGACGTTAAGGCACAGCTAAACGACATTCTTGCAAAGCACACCGGCAGAAGCATTGATGAGATAAACGAAGCAACATCATTCGATAATCTCATGACCGCAGAAGAAGCCATAACATTCGGACTGTGTGATGCAATAAGCTCAGTTTACTAAGGAGGTGCAATATGTCAGATAACGATCTTATGAACTTTGAAGAAATCGATATTGATGAGCTTCCGTTTCCACCGGATGATGAGCCTGTTGATATCGCTGAAGATATCACCGAAGACGATTTTATAGAAACGGCTGAGAAAGAAAACGAGACGTTCAATAACAGCAATTTCTATTTTGCTGAGGGCGTTTCACGCTCACTTAACGATTTTGAGACTCGACTAAACAATAATATTATCGTAGTTGGGACAAGCGGCTGCGGTAAGACTACGAGCTTTGTTGAGCCAAATCTGCTAACTTATGCGGGCTCGTTTGTTGTATCTGAATCCAAAAGAACCTTATATGAAAAGCACAAAGCAGAAATGGAAGCACATGGATATACCGTTCTAACGCTTGATTTCCAAGAGCCTCCAAACGGACTACACTATAGTCCATTTAGCACAATAACAAACACACAGGATATTGTTCGGATAGCGCATACACTGGTATATGATAAAACTGTTTCCGGAAGAAGTATAGATCCTTTCTGGGATAATTCAAATGTCCTTTTTGTAAGTGCACTTATCTGCTATATGTATGAAACAGGTTATAAACCGTTCAACTTCAAGGGACTGCTCCAACTTATGAACGAGGGCGATCGTTTTAGTCGCCATGGCACAAATGATGACTTTCGATATTGTGACGAAAAAGCGTCAAAGCTTAGAGACCGCTTTGAGAAACTGCATAAAAAATCTCCTAATAGCTGGGCGTATAAGCAGTTCAAGAGCGTGGATCAGGCTACCGATAAGACTTACGACAGTATCCGTGTGACACTGGCGAGTAAATTTGCCAATTACACTTCCGAAGAACTTGACAAAATGATGTCCTCAAATGATATTGACTTTGAGAAAATAGCAAAGGAAAAGACGGTTGTATTTGTCCTGCAAAGTGACAGCGACCGCTCACTCGACGGACTTGTAAACTTGTTCTTTTCTCAGGCAATGTACAGCCTTATAAAATACGCCGATACCTGTCCGAACCAACGCTTGCCGATACCTGTACGCTTCTTCCTCGATGATTATGGTGCTACTACCGCTATCGACAACCTTGATACCATAATATCAACTATCAGATCAAGAGCAATCTCAGTATCGCTCATACTTCAGTCTGAAGCTCAGCTCAAATGCTCTAAAGAAGGTGCAGACAAGACCATACTCTCTAACTGCGATACATACATTTATATGGGCGGCAATGACGTTGATACTGCCAAGGCAGTAAGTGTTCGCTGCAATAAGCCTCTCGAACAGATACTATATATGCCTGTGGGCAAATGCTGGGTGTTTGAGCGAGGCAAGAAGCCTGTATACACTGACATTATACATCGCCCTGACCTTGATGTAGGTGTTCCGGTGATCGCTGATTACAGGTCAGCCAGCGTTGAAAAATCGATGTGAACGATTTTTATAACAAAAACTCATCAGTATAATTTCTATACTGATGAGTTCATCGTTTCGCTGAATGCAATATACCAGTCTTTTATATTAGCACCTTTGCATTTTATAGTTTCGATAATGTTGTTTTTGAGCTTTTGTATGGCATCCATATCATATTCAAACCTATTATCACTTGCAAATATGTAGGATGAGAGCTTCTTCTTCATTCTGTATCCGAGCATATTATAAATATTTGTCTTATCTGGGTGATCTTTTAAAAGGAGAACGAGCACTTTTTCTGTATCATTCAGATTCCCGGACAAACTTGTCCCTTGACTTTCGGGAACAGTAATCATTAGTTCCGGAAGCTTTTTAATAACAGCATCAAGCCACGATTTTTCAAGTGGATTACCAACTGTGATTTCAAGCCTTGTAAGTTCACCCGATAACTTGCATTCCGCCTGTTTATCATAGAGCTTGACGTGACCGATAGTATTACGATTCCTGCCGAGGTATTCGGTAGGGTTATTTCTTGAAGAATAAAACTCCATTTTAGCACGTTTATCCTTTAATAAATGTACATGTTCTTTCTTAACAGGAATGTCTATTGCAATATCCATTTGTTCAATATAGTAAGCATTCACTATACTCATTAGTGCCTTAAAATCACTCATACATTCTTCAGAAGTGCAGAACTTGTTAGGATTAACGATCAACCGGCAGCAATCATCGTATTCAGTGTTGTTTTGCAGCATTTTTAGTTCGAGATTAGCGTATTTATTTCCATTTTCATCGTAATAATTCTTGTAACAGGAATAACGATAATGATAACTGCGAGTATCTTCCTCACTGATGCATAGACACTGAATAAAAGACTTTAGTGCAGTAATATTATCTGAAAGATACTGCCGCATGGATTCATCGATAGAAAATTTGATTTGAATTCTATCGATCGAGTATATGTATGCCCCTGATGTAACAGGGGCATAATAAGGAGGCTTACTCATCATATATGCTTATTTTTTCGTATCCATTTTCTTCCAACAGTTTTTCAATAAAAAATTTTCCTTTTTCTGTCCAATACATATTTGAGTTGTTATTCGGCTTATATCCGATATAGCCACACTTTTCATATTTTTTAAGTAAGTGCCAGCGATTGTTCCTTTTGCGTTGCACACCTTCGATTTCGAGAAGCATGTTAAGTTTTTTTCCGCGTATTCCAAAATCAGCAGCAATTTCTGTTGCAGAATAAAGTCTAACCATCTCAGTTTTCACATTACAGTTTATCATGCATTCTGGAAACTCAATAATAATATTTGCTGTAGTGGGGATTACTTTTACAAGTCCATCCAAAAAAGAATATGGTGGTGTTTCAGTGGTGATTTCCTTTACAATCATATCTTTATCAGTATATTCAAAAGTATAATTACTATGCCTTATCAAAAGCTCTAAGCCTTTAATGTTTATAAATTTAAGTACGTCAAATATTGTATCATTTCTGATTGTAAGCTGATACACTACTTCATCAGGAAGTATCTGCAAAGAGGATTTTAGGCTCTTGAATCCTAAAAGTCTTGCGGCATCTTCGAGATTGAATAAGATTTGATTATTTATAAAAGTAATTCTTATGCGATCATTGTTATTCATTTTTGTCCTCCTCACAATTGCTTGAAATCAACGTTTTCGTTCTAACTATAGAGTCTTGTTCGTCGCCAAGTGTGATACTACATCCAGTAAAATCAGCCAAAAGGCGCGGTGAAATGTAGTAATCATACTGCTCGTTTCGAGCACTCGTCTTAAATGCAATGCCTATCGGCAATATACCACGCTGCAATCCTATCCTTACGAAATGAGGTGATTTACCCATTATGTGTGCCGCAACGTTTACAGGTACATTCCGACCACCGTAGTCTCTTTTTTCATTTTTCATAAGTATCATCCTTTCTCTTAGCGGCTATCCTATCAATGATAGCGCAGATCTCGTTCTCTTTTTCTGGGGAGAGAGGATACCGCAGGAGCTTGCTCAGATTGCTGTCTTTAATCCCCAGCTCGTCAGCAACTTGCCAGAGCCTCACGCCGCTAAGTTTAGCGTATTCTTTTACGTTACTGTTCATTATGTTTTTCCTTTCTGAGACTTTTTTGCAGTTATGCTTGTCTCTGTTGTTGTTATAATAACATTTATCTGCAAATAATTCGAGAAGGGAAAACAATCGATAAAATTAAAACTTTTTCTGTGACATAGGAGGTCATTTTATGTTTAATTACGATCCGGATTATCCAATAACTGCGTTCAAATCTTTAAATTCTAATCAACCAAAATGGGAAATAATAGATTACTTTGATGGTAAACCATTTAAGGGCGTTTTTCCAGTTGGTGCAGTCATATCAGCTGACATAAATTACATTGCAAGAAAAGCAAATGAGTTCATAGGGTATAAAGTATATCCATGTCAGAGCAGTCCTTTAAGCCTGAATGGTGATGATCAAAGCCTGTGTTATGTAGAACCTGTTTTCAATTTGCGTCAAGACAAATTTGATGGCATTCTTGATTACATAAATGAGTTAGCATTTATGAGCGAAGTTGCCAAAAAGCGAGGAAAAGGCAGGAGGATTTCAGTTGTCGATCGTGATGAACTAGATCCCTTTTTCAGTAAACTAAAGGATATCCCTTTCATTGCAGTAAATGCTGATACAAACGATCCAGAATCTATATTCGATACGGATTATATCTATGACTATCTGATAACAGATGGACTTTTAAAAGTACGAGAGAATGATAACATTATTAAAAAGCTTGGAGTGGTTAAAGGAAAAAATGAAATAGAATATCAAGAATATAAATTGAAAGATTATGAAGCTTTGTTTGTTCTCGACTTAGAAGAAATGTTATTTGGCACTATGCAGTTTCCAAAATATAAACAGTGTAAGGAGTGCGGTGAATTATTTGTCACCAATAATCGTAACAATTGTTATTGCGCAAATTGTGATACTCCTGAAAGAGCAAGAAAACGAAAAATAGAATCAAGAAAAAACGAAATCCACAAACTGCATGAACAAATTATCAATATATATCGCTACAGGGCGAATCAAGCAGAAAAATTTTCAGATCTTCGTCCAGAAGATAGAGAGTTAGCGAATGCAATATACCGGGAATGGAACGATTTCTCCGAAGAATACAATTACTATAAGAAGCAGGTTAACGGTACAATCAAAGATGTTAATCCCAAGTATGATGCATCAATAAACACAAGAAAAAAGCTGTTAAAATGGCTAAAGAAGAAAAAAGAAACGATTATTAAGGAGAATATAAATGCCAAAAATGATGAAACGCACAAACGGGACAGGCTCGATCACGAAAGTGAAGGAGAGAAGACGTAAACCTTATAAAGTCTGTATTACTCTCGGATGGGAGGATAGCGGCAATCAGATCAGGAAGGTTCTCGGATATTATCGCACTTTTGATGAAGCCACTATCGTACTGGCTAACTACAACGAGAACCCCTACGATATTTCCGGTGGACGAGCTACCTTCAACGATGTATATGATAAGTGGAGCGAGCAGAAGTTCCCAAATATAAGTGAATCCAACATCAAAGGCTATGAAGCCTCCTATAAGCACTGTGCCTTCTTATATAAGAAAGCGTTCAAGGACATCGGCGTGGATGATCTCCAGTATGTTGTCGATACCTGCAACTGCAATTATCCAACGCTCCGCAAGATACGGATACTGTTTTCGCAGCTGTACGGCTACGCTGTTCCCCGTAAGCTCACCGACAGGGACTACTCGGATGCGGTGGATATCGACAAGTACAAAAACAAAAATCCGAACAAGCGCAACAGAACCGCTTTTTCTGCCGATGAAATAGCTAAGATTAGGGCTATGGACAATATCGATGTCGCACGAACCGTCCTTATGCTGATCTATTCCGGTATGCGTATCGGGGAGCTTCTAAATCTGAGAAAAGCCGATTGCTATATAGATAAGAGATATGTTGATGTAATAGCAGCCAAAACCGAAAACGGAATCCGCAAAGTTCCCATCGCCGATAAAACGCTCGCCTATTGGCAGTATTTCTATGACAAAGGCAGCAGCGATTACCTTGTCTCAATGGACGGACGTGATTTCCACGATAAAAAAGGCTATACCGCCTACAAAGATACATACTGGACACCGTTTATGAATACTCTCGAATTCGGAAAGCGTGATATCCATGAGACACGTCACACTTGTGCGACCATGCTACATGAGGTGGAAGTATATGAGCCGAAGATCAACCGCATATTAGGTCATTCAGGCAAGACCACCGCCGAAAACATCTATACTCACCTCGATATAGCCGATTTGATAGAGGCAATAAACAAGATATAAATAAAAGGAGATGTCAGAACACATCTCCTTTTTGGCTTTATTAGATTATTTTGTATATGTTATAAGAATGTAAAGTGCTTGACTATATAGGTAGTTCTTTAAAAATCAGCGGAAGAGGCAATTGGTTACTGTATTTTTCTAAATACATCAATGATAACTCAAAATCGCAGTTATCATCATATTTTACATTAAACATATCCATTATACTTCCACCATACTCAACTGGTATTTCAGGACTTAGGTTTAATATAAAGCCAAAGGGATAAGCACATAATTCAGAGACATTTACAGTATCAAATGAATCATTATTCTTTAGAATTACAGATGTCAGACCGCTCATATACGCACCAACTTCTGAAGAGGTAAGATACATTCTCAGATCAAACAATTCTCGCTTGACCTCATTACTTTCTTTTTCAAGTAATAATGTATCAAATCCAAGCCTATGAACCTCTTGATATGGAAGTTGGCTGCAAAACATAGCTATAATTTGTTTTACTACTTGAAGAGCCGGACACTTTTTGAATTTATACTGAACAATATCACCGTGTTCAAGCGTTGGGCTTTTATGTATAGATTTTATAACGTCCATAGCGAAATCGCAGTAAGTCTGAGCATACCAAGTTCCGGTATTGTTATTACAGCTTTGACATAAAGAGTATCTGCCCATTCCCTTTTGAGAATTGCAATATTTTGCTTTCTCTCCCTTGCTTTTGTTAATTGCTTCATAGCCGTTATATATTTTTACTCCTTGCCAATTGAACGCCATTTTCGGAGGAATATGCTCAAAAGTCAACTCTCCATATTTCCCACAGATATGGCACTCACCGAAATGATCTTTCCCCATTACTTTCCCTCCGTCAACCTCTGATACATCTTCATCAGCTCCGCCACGCACTCGCTCTCAGTGTTGAGCTTACCCCAGAAGCCGTAAGCCTCCATGACGGCACGGTCGTTCGCCTGATGTGCTGATACAAGGTCAGCAAAGAGGTACATCTTTTCACCGTACATATCAGCAAGTGAACAATCCGGATACTTTGCTCTTGCATCAAGAATCATCTGTGCTGTTTTCTCTATTTTTTCACGCTGTTCCTGAGTTGGATTACACCAAGGGAAGTTGTTATACACAATATCCTTTGAGTAGCGGTAATCACTTTTCAATCTGCCAGCTACAGCTCTCATCCATGACATATGTACATTTGAGGTTAGTATGCCAAAGTGATAAAGAGTTGCATTAGGAATTATAAATACAAGATCACTGCAAAGAGTATCAGGTGTTATAAATCCAATTGGAACGTACTTTCTTCTTTCGGAAGATACTTTAGGCACAAGAATATAGTTACTGTTCGGCATATTCTCTGTTTGAAATCTTGTAGGTTTTTCTGCAAGTTTTAAGGTGCTGGTACGCTTACTTGAAAGTCTGAATTGTCTTACATTTTCTACTCTTTTCATACACTCAGGCATATCAAATAATTCCTTTGGAGAACAATTCCCAAGCCAGAGGCAATAACGATAGTATCCATTAATGAATTCCTGAGAACCTAACCATTTTTTGAAATATTTTTGAGCTTTAGGTTCTATTCTGATGAATTCATTCATTTCATCTTCAGTAAAAAGATAATTACCATTATCAATCGGCTGATTTCCCATTCCAATAGGTGGAACTTTACATATTGCAGTTGTTCTACTTTCAATTACAATATCATTTGCTTCAATAAGATAACCATTAATGTTTTTAACTATCTTTTCAGTACCATTGTCAAAAAGTCTCTTTTCTGCGTTATTTGTCGCTTTACTGAATCCAACGATCACACAATGTACATGAGCTTTCAGACTTGCTTCACTATCCCATATAAATGTCGTGTGGGCAAAATCAATATGAGCTCCATGATTGAAAAGCTCCTTCCAAAGGATAGCAACCTGTTCGCCTTGCGTAATGCTATTGGTTGAAACAAGAGCTGTTCTTATATTTGTCCCTGTCATAAGGTCAGCTGCTTTCTTATACCAACAAGCAACATAGTCAAGATTACCGTTGTTCTTTACGCCGTCAAAAATGCGGAAAACATCGTCCTTCTGCTTTGAATCCATAAGCCTTGCACCGACAAAGGGCGGATTTGATATTATCTGGACTTTATGTGTACTTCAATGCTCCCGTAGTTCCCTCTATCGCTCTTTAAAATTATATCTGAATATATTTGAATATCAAGGCTAAAATGCACGCTAACGCGGCCTTGACATTCAAATATATTCATGATGTTTTACTATTAAGCGATCGATGGCAAGAGCAACGATAAGAACGTAGAGTACATAATAATTTATCATCCAGATAATGCCTATAATATAGGACAGCTTGTCCTTCGGTACAACGCTCTCCCAGTCAATACGCAGAGCATTGCCCTCAATGATATGATCTTTATAGGATTTCAGCGGCAGGAAGTCGAGATTAACCTGCATAATATCTTCTGTCTCACGCAGCATTTTATGTTCAGCTATCCAGAGAGCCGTCCTTGCAACAGCCACAGCGAAGTCATTTATCTCAATTCCGTAGAACTGGTTAATGCTGACTTGAATCATGTCGTCCATGCCAAAGGTAGCTTGTAAATGGTTCTCCTCGAACAAAGCCTCATTTTCAAGCTTACGGATCGAGAGGTACGTTTCCGTGAGGAAATTTCCGCTTCCGCAGGCAGGATCGAAGAACACAAGCGACGCAAGTTTGCTGCGAAATTCGCTCAAACGCTGTTTACGGGTACGCTCGTCCTTGTAAGCAATATAAGTATCTAGTTCCTTGCGGAGATCGCTGAGGAACAGCGGATCAATGACCTTGTGAATATTCTCGATAGAGGTATAGTGCATACCGCCGCTGCGTCTTGTTTCGGGGTTCAGTGTGGATTCAAACACAGCTCCGAAGATAGTCGGACTGATCTCCGACCAGTCAAAGCCAGCACTTGCCTTGTTTACAAGTATATCAACTATTTCATCGGTAAATGGCGGAATTTCTATCTTTTCGTCAGCGAAGAGTCCACCGTTAACGTATGGGAATGCTGCAAGCTCATTGTCCATATACGGATCGTACTCGTCACGCTGCTCCTGTGTCATATCCAACACCTTGAACAGCTCACGGAGCTTCCTGTGAACTTCCTTTACCGGAAATTGTTTGAGGTACTGACCGAACATCTCATGCTTCGGGAAAATCTGCGAATCCTCAGCGTACAGGCAGAAAACGAGTCTTACACAAAGCATATTGAGACTTTTCAGCGTTTCGGGACTGTCGGGATTCTTATACTGCTTTATGAGAGCATTGTACAGCTTTCCGACAAGTTCACCTGCATCAATGGATATCTGTTCCTCTTTTTTCAGTATTTCCGACTTTTGCTCAACGATAAACTGTAACTGGTAGAACTGCTTCGGCAGGTCTTTCAGCAGTATTTCATCAGGCTCACCGTTGGGTTTATTCATATTATATATAAGGATACGCTCGAAGTTCGAGACGATTATCCACCTTGCACGTTCCTCATATGGCAGGTAGTTATTGTATCGGAATGCCTGACCGTAGGGAGTTAGCTTCTCGCCGTCCGACTGCACAGCGGTCTTGCCGAGCTTCTTTTCAATGCTCTTTTGCTCTATCAGCACCTTTGTAGAGGGGATAAAGCCGTCTATGAACTTGGTGTTCTTCTCTATCACAACAGGCTTTTCAAACTGTATAATCGAAGTGGGATTTTCAACTCCCAGTACGTTCTGAAGTAAATCTATCCAGAAAAGCGCAGTTTCCTGTTTCTCGTCGCCTTTGCCTTCCCAGCGTGTGACGAATTCCTTGGCAGCTTTTATCTGTTCCTTATCAGTCATAGCTATCACCTCACGGATATGTTTGTTTTTTTATATTGTATCATATACCGGTAGAAACTTCAACTGTTTGTGAGAACTTTTCTCATTCCTTTAACCGTCATAGCACCCAAGTAGCACCCACATTTCCGGCACCATTTTTCTGGGTGCTACCCGGGTGTTACTTGGGTGCTACCTATCGTTTTTCAGCGTTTTCCACAACGCCATATAAAAACAAAAAACCTCGCAGGAGAGCCCTGCGAGGCGATTTTTCGTATAATCCCAATAGGGATAAAATTATCTCTTTGAGAACTGAGGAGCACGACGAGCAGCCTTGAGACCGTACTTCTTTCTCTCCTTCATTCTTGGGTCACGAGTGAGGAATCCAGCCTTCTTAAGAGCGGGACGGAGCTCAGGATCGAATTCGAGAAGAGCTCTTGAAACACCGTGTCTGATAGCGCCAGCCTGACCTGTAACGCCGCCGCCTGTAACTGTGCAGATGATATCGAACTTTTCGAGGTTCTCTGTTACTGCGAGGGGCTGACGAACGATGAGCTTGAGTGTCTCGAGACCGAAGTAGTCATCGATGCCTCTGCCGTTGATTGTAACGTTGCCGGAGCCGGGATAAATTCTGACTCTTGCTACGGAGTGCTTTCTTCTGCCTGTTCCGTAATAGTATTTAACTTTTGACTCGTACATTTAAAAGCACCTCCTGAATTAAAGCTCGTATGCAACAGGCTTCTGAGCAGCCTGGTTGTGGTTAGCGTCCTTGTAAGTTCTGAGTCTCTTGAGCTGAGCTCTGCCGAGGCTGTTGTTAGGGAGCATACCGTTAACAGCGATCATCATAGCTCTGTCAGCCTGCTCAGCCATCATGTCCTTATAGGAAATGGACTTGAGTCCGCCGATCCAGCCTGTGTGCCAGTAATACTTCTTCTGCTCCAACTTCTTACCTGTAAGGATAGCCTTAGCGCAGTTGATTACGATAACGTGGTCACCACAGTCAACGTTGGGGGTGTATGTGGGCTTATGCTTGCCTCTGAGAATATGAGCTGCCTTAGCTGCAACACGGCCGAGGGGCTTGCCCTCTGCATCGAGGATGTACCATGTGCGTGTTACTTCAGCAGGTTTTGCCAGTGTAGTTGACATAATTTATTCCTCCGTATATTTATTTTCGTCGGGGAAAATTATCCGAGTTCCCGACAGTGCAAGAATTATTATACACGAACTTCCCACTCTTGTCAAGAGGTTTTTGCGGATTTTTTTAATATATAACCTGTTTTCTCACTGATTCTCTCTTATATTCTCCGTTTCTCTCTCGTTCTCGTGTTTCATTTCACTTTTTGCAGGTAGAAAAAACAAGCCCTTTTGCACGGGATTATGTGCAAAATGCAAATAAAAAGGCGAGATATCCCCGCCTGAAAATGCCGAAATACCGTTCCGGGACGCCGAGGGCGGCGTCCCCTACAACAGTAAATACGCATAACAACCAAATTGTAGGGGGCGCACATTGTGCACCCGTGCGTTTTAACACCGTGTTCAAATCACCAATTAAACTCGGCATCCAATTCCTTTTCTATCAATTTCCGGCAATCTTTTGGTGTCAGATCCTCATACTCATAATCTTCGGCACGGATCAGACCTTTGGGATATGTTCCGAAAGACCCGTCAAACTTTACATAAGCTCCTGCACCTGTTCCGTGAACAAAGTATATTCCTGCTTCCTCGCAGTCTGTAATATCAGAAAAATAGTTTCCTATATAACGCAGAATCCGCTCTTCATTTTTTATCCTGCTGTCATTTGAAACGGTCTCTCCTTTAGCACCTATAGTTTCTCCCGTCATCCAATAGATGCCATCAATATCTTCATTGTCTTTAGTATCCATATCCATCATCATCGACGATCCAGCGTGAGCAAGAGCTTCTGCTTTTTTCTGTGCCGCTATAATCCCAGCTTTTATATCAGATTCTTCACTTCCGGACGATTCGTTACACGAGCACTTATTTGCGCCGCCTTTATCACCACAACCAGTAACCGAACCACACAATGAAATGGCAAACAATAATAAAAATACCTTTTTCATAACTCTTTCCACCTTTATTGTAAAATCAAAGAATTTCTCCTTATAAATATTATATATCTTTCAGACAGATATTGCAAGTAAATTTTACTTGCATTTTTAAGTATATTATTCACAAATAATATCATGTAAGATGTAATTATACTTATACTTACAGGAGTGAATGATAAATGTTTGAAATAAAAAAGCCCTCAGCCTCTAACAAGACAATAAGAATGCCTGACCCGCTAATAGAAAAACTTGAAAAGCTTGCGGCAAAGCACGACATTTCATTCAACCAGCTCGTTGTACAATGCTGTGAATATGCACTTGATAATCTTAACGAATTGCCTGCAAAAGCTTCCAAAGATTGACTTCCGGCTAAGCGTATTATATAATAGGTATATAAAACTAAGGAGGAATTTACATGGATTTCAGCAAACTCGCCGCAGAAAGATACTCTGTAAGGAAATTTCAGGACAGACCGGTCTCTAAGGAAGATATGGACATCATACTCAAGGCTGCAAATGTAGCTCCCACCGGCTGCAATTATCAGCCCCAGAGAATATACGTTGCACAGAGTGAAGAGGCTCTTGCAAAGCTCAATTCTCTCAGCAAATGCATATTTGGCGCAAAGACTGTCCTCGTATTCGCCTGCTGTACCGACGAGGAGTGGAAAAATCCTCTTGAACCGGGAGTAAGCTCCGGTCAGCAGGACATAAGCATAGTCGCCGCACACGCAATGCTCCAGGCATGGGAGATAGGTGTGGGAAGCTGCTGGGTGAACTATTTTGCCAATTCTGCCGTAGAGAAATCTCTCGGACTTCCGGCCAACGAAAAGGTGATACTTCTCATGCCTATGGGCTATCCGGCTGAGGACGCCGCCCCTCTTCCCATGCATGAAAAAACAAAGCCCATTTCCGAAACTGTGCGCTTTATATAAGCATTTTCCCATAGATAAGCATATATTGATTAAGGCTCTCTGTTTCTGACCGGAGAGCCTGAATTTTTTCGTGAAATGAGCAATAATTGAACAGTTGAAAGTTAAAAAAATGTTGACTATATAACAAAATAGTGATATAATGTAATATATCATTTATATATGGGCATTGCCTCACGACTGGCGTGAGGAAAGCATAAATACCTTCAAAAGGAGAATCACAGATTTGGGTAAATATTTTGGAACTGACGGCTTCAGGGGAACCGCCAACGAAAATCTGACAGCAGACCACGCTTTCAAGGTAGGCCGCTTTTTAGGCTGGTACTACGGAGAGCTCAAAAGACAGAAGGGCGATGATTCCGCCCCCCGTATCCTCATAGGAAAGGATACCCGCAGATCAAGCTATATGTTTGAATATTCCCTCGTGGGAGGCCTCACCGCTTCCGGTGCGGACGCTTATCTGCTCCATGTTACAACTACACCCTCAGTGGCTTACATATCCCGTGTGGATAACTTCGACTGCGGTATAATGATATCTGCAAGCCACAATCCCTATCACGATAACGGCCTTAAGCTCATCAATTCCAACGGTGAGAAAATGGAAGACCAGGTCATAGACCTTGTTGAGGCTTACCTGGACGGAAAGCTCAGCGTCTTCGGTCAGGAGTGGCCTGAGCTGCCATACGCTCACGGTGCTTCTATCGGCCGCACTGTTGACTACGTTTCAGGCAGAAACCGCTATATCGGCTATCTCATATCTCTCGGAATGTACTCATTCAGAGGCAAGAAGATAGGTCTCGACTGTGCAAACGGCTCCTCATGGAACGTTGCAAAGGCAGTTTTCGATGCTCTCGGTGCTGAGACTCACGTTATAAATGCTGAGCCTGACGGCACTAATATCAACAACAATGCAGGTTCTACACACATAGAAGGCCTCCAGAAATTCGTTGTGGAGAACGGCCTTGATGCCGGCTTTGCCTATGACGGAGATGCTGACCGCTGTCTTTGCGTTGACGAAAAGGGAAATGTTATCGACGGCGACCAGATACTCTATATCTATGGCAGATACATGAAGGAAAGAGGCAAGCTGGTAAACAATACCGTAGTCACCACAGTTATGTCTAACTTCGGCCTGTACAAAGCCTTTGATGAGCTGGGTATAGACTATGCAAAGACTGCTGTCGGCGACAAATATGTATATGAATACATGAAAGAACATGACTGCTGTCTCGGCGGAGAGCAGTCCGGCCATATAATCTTCTCAAAATACGCCTCCACCGGAGACGGTATCCTCACCAGCCTGAAAATAATGCAGGTCATCATGGCTAAGGATAAGACCCTCAGCGAGCTTGCTGCTCCCTTCACTGTTTACCCCCAGGTCCTTGAAAATGTAAGGGTAAAGGATAAGGCTGCCGCTCAGGCTGACCCCGATGTGAAGGCTGCTGTGGAGAAGGTAACAGAAGGCCTTGGCTCTACCGGAAGGATACTGGTCCGCCAGAGCGGTACCGAGCCCCTCATCCGTGTAATGGTAGAGGCCGAAAATAAGGATATCTGCCGCAGATATGTAGATCAGGTTGTGGATATCCTGAAAAAGAACGGACATACAGTCTGAATTTATCAAGCGGCACATTTTATGCGCCGCTTCTCTATGAACAATATCAGCTAAAATGATACATAACCCCCGTGTGGATATTCTGACATCCCTCTGTCACGTTTCACAGCCACCGGCTTTCCGGGAACTCCCTCAATGTATCAGAAGACATATCATTCCAGATAGAAAGAGGAACAGACATGAAAAAACAGGCATTCAATCCTTTTCTCCCGTTAGGCGAATACATCCCGGACGGTGAACCGCACATTTTCGGAGACCGTGTTTATCTTTATGGCTCCCATGATAACGAGGGCGGCTGGACCTTCTGTATGGGTGATTATACAGTATATTCAGCTCCCGTAAACGATCTCTCAGACTGGCGCAGGGAAGGAGTTATCTACCGTGCATCCCAGGACCCTGACTTCGGCGAGCCCCGCAGATTTATGTACGCTCCCGATGTGGTACAGGGCAAGGACGGCAGATATTACCTCTACTACTGTATGTCCGGAGATTTCGGTGTGGGCGGATACTTCGGCCCGATCCAGGCGGCAGTCTGCGATACTCCGGCAGGAGAATTCCAGTACCTTGGATATGTCCGCTGGCCCGATGGTTCACCTATGAAAAAATATGTCTGTTTCGACCCCTGCGCTTTCAGAGACGGCGACAGGATCTATCTCTATTATGGTACACAGTACCCCGATGAATCAAACGATATCCTCGCTAAGGACAGCGAAAAAATGCTGGAGGTAGTGGAGCGCTTCAATAAGACTCCAGAGGAAATACTCTCTACCCCGGATAACGTCAACGGCCCCATTGTCCTTGAGCTTGAAGACGATATGCTCACAGTAAAGGGAGAGCCTCACCATATCATCCCGTATGAAGCCGATTTCGGCGGCCACGAATTCTTCGAGGCAAGCTCTATGAGAAAGGTGAGGGACAAGTATTTCTTCGTTTACTCATCCCAGTACAACCACGAGCTGTGCTATGCTGTAAGCGACTTCCCCGACAGGGATTTCACCTACGGCGGAACTATCGTTTCAAACGGCGATGTAGGTGTCAACGGCGTCACAGAAGAATGCCGCATGAATATGACCGGCACCACTCACGGCAGTATCATAGAGATAAACGGCCAGTGGTATGTCTTTTACCACCGCCTTACTCATAAATCCGATTACAGCCGTCAGGCCTGTGCTGAGCCTATCGAGATAACTCCCGACTACAGAATAAAACAGGCTGAGATAACCTCCTGCGGACTGAATGGCGGTCCTCTTGAAGGAAATGGCACCTACCCTGCCGTTATAGCCTGCTATATCACCAACGGAAATATGCCTCACGGCGCAAATAAGATATTCGACCACAGCTTCCCCCATGTCAACCATGAGGAGTGTCCCTCCGGCGATACAGTCAGATTCATTGATGAGATATCCGACGGAACTCTTGTAGGTTTCAAGTATTTCAGCTTCAGCGGCCTCAGCCGCATATCTCTCACTTACAGAGGTGAGGGAAAGGGCTCTTTCATAGTCCTCACAGACCTTAAGGGCAGTGCCGTGGCCGAAGTCGCTCTGTCCCCGTCTCAGGAATGGAACGAGGTCTCAGCAGAATGCCCCATTGCCGACGGAGTTCATCCCGTATACCTTATCTTCAAGGGCGAGAACACTGTCTCCCTTAAGGATATCTCCTTTAAATAGGCGTTTTTGGTGCATTATGGCGAATTACTTCTGAAGTGATTTGCAGCAATTTGGATAAATACTGAAAAAACAGGAAAAAAGCCCGAAATTATTGACGTTCGGGCTTTTTTATGATATAATGTGTATTCGGGGTGTCATGCCCCTTTATACTAATTACGCTCCCTCAGACCCCACAAGTCTGGATGCGAGAACGGAAAGAAAAAATATGGAGGTCAAAATGGCAAAGAAACAAGAACGTAACCTTAATGTTACTATACAAAATCATGCAGACAATAAAGATGAAGTAGTTGTCTCTCTCGGAGGAATTTTCAAAAAGCTGAAAAAATATTTTCTCCCCTGGCTTATAGTCTCAGTTATGATAGCCGCTATGGTCACCGGACTTGCTACCTTCAAGACCTTCAAGGAAAAACCGCCGCTTACAGCTCTTATCAGCTTCAACTACAGCGGTATCGAAAAGGGTAAGGACCCTTCCGGCAGAAACTTCGATGTCAATATGGTAAAGAACTCTCAGGTCATCGCAAATGTACTTACAAAGGATGATATCGATATCGAAAAGGCTTCTGATATACAGCAGAATATCACCTTCGAGGGCGTTATCCCTCAGGATGCTATGGACAGGATCACCGTATACAAGAGCATCTACGAGACTGCAAACAGCGGAAACCTTGCAGCTGCTCAGGCTATGCTGGACGTTACATTCTATCCTACACAGTTCAAGGTATACTTCGATTACGCTAAGTGCGGTATCAGCAAGAAGGATGCCGTTCAGGTATTAAACGATATTCTTGAAGGCTTCAACGACTACTTCTACGAGCAGTACGGCTACAACAGAACTCTCGGTACAGCTGTATCATCTATCGACTACAGCAGCTATGACTACTCCGAGGCTGTTGACCTCTTCCGCTCAACTCTCAGCACACTTTCAAAGTATGTAAAAGGCCTTGCTGCAAATGATACAAATCAGTTCCGTTCAATAAAAACAGGTCTTACCTTCAATGACATATCTCAGTCTATAAACACTGTTTCAAATCTTGATCTTGATAAGATCTCCTCATACATCAATATAAACAATATCACAAAGGATAAGGAAGCTACTACTGCTTACTATCAGTACCGTATCGATGCTCTCAACCGTGAAAAGGACGCTCTTACCGAAAGACTCGGCAACCTTACTTCTACTATTGAGAATTATCAGAAGGACAATATCCTTATCATGTCAACTGCTGACGGTACAAATCAGGAGCTCTCAACAAACTCCGGTGAGTACGATAAGCTCATCGAGCGTAAGGACAGCGTTGCTACTGAGCTCGCTGAGACCAAGCAGAACATAAAGTACTACACTCAGCGTAAGGAAGGCCTCGAAAAGGCCAGCACAAGCACTCCTGCTATGCAGGAAAAGGTAGAGGCAAGCTTCGAGGATCTTAAGGTCAAGCTCGAAAAGCTTATAGCTGATACACAGGATACTTCTGAGGAATACTTCGAGGTAGTTGAATTCGCTAACGCTTATAATATCCTCGTTCCTCCTGTAAACTCCTCAACAGACTTCATCAAGTCCATTATCCATAACGGAAAGCTCCTTCTGGTCGTATTCGAGGCTCTCGCATTCGTTGTTTATATCGCAGTTGCATTCGCAGCTTCCGTCAAGGAGGAAAGCACTAAAAAAGTAACTGCTGACGGCGATGATGCAGATGATGATGATGACGACGACGATGATGACGACTTCTTCGAGGACGAGGAAGATGATGAAGATAAAGAAGAAGAGGAAAAGTCCGAAAAGAAGGCTCCTGCTCAGAACAAAAACAAGCGCAGAAAAAAATGACCGCTCACGAGCAGGGCGCTGACTAATTAAATACATTATGCCGGGGAAGGTTCTTTCTGAGGAAAGTTCCTTCCCCGCTTTCTTTTTCAGGCGCATTGTTTAACCCCTCCGCTGCCATGCTGTCCATTGCTTGTAATAATCTCCGGAACAGGTGAATATCTTTTTATATCAAATACCGGAGGTAATTCTATGCAGGAAAAAATAACAAGACAGGAACACAGTCTCATCCTTGAGGGCAGAAAAAAGCTCAGCCTGTCCGGAGTGACCGATGTGGACAGCTTCGATGAGAAGGTCATTAATCTTTACACAGAAATGGGTGAGCTGACCATTAAAGGCCGGGAGCTGCATATCGATGCTGTAAGCGTCGAGACTGGAAATATGTCCATAACCGGCGATATCTGGGCTGTCATCTATGGGGACAAGGACAGAAAAGGCCCTCTCTCTGCACTTGGGAAGCTGTTCAGATGAGTGTTCCCGAGACCTTCTTTTCAGTGGGAGAGGAGCTCCGGCTTTTCGGTCTGTCCTGCGCTTTCGGCGCAGCTTTCGGCCTGCTTTTCGAGATATTCCGCACGGCAAGAACTCTCTTCCCCCACAATCTCCCTCTGATTGCTGCTGAGGATATTGTCTTTCTGCTGATTTACGCAGTATTTCTGCCGGCATTCGCCTCCGCAGCTGCACGGGGCGAGCTAAGGATGTATTTCGCCATAGGAAATATCCTGGGATTCGTCCTTTATATAGTCACTCTCGGGAGCACCGTCTCGGCAGCTATGAAAAAGCTGTTTTTCGCAGTAAAAAAGCTCCTGACCATTATTTTTTATCCTTTCCGGCAATGTTATGTATTTTTCCGTAGAAAAGCAGAGCCCAAATTTGTGGGATGTTCCAAAATTATAGTTAGTTATTTTAAAAAAATAAGAATACTATTGCAGAATCCCAGCGGTTTGATGTATAATAAAAGGGCAAATAATAAAAGAAAGAACGTGACAAATGTTGGCAAAAAAGGCTAAAACCGATAAAAAAGGTCTGTTCAACAGATTTCTCGTTAAATTAGCAGCCGCCTTTGTTATATTAGGGTGTATCATGCTCGTCTATACCATTGAGAAGGACTGCTCAGAAAAAGAGCGTGAGATCACTGTTATTCAGGGGAAAATAGATTCCTATGAAGTCGAAAACGCAGATCTCCAGCGTATTCTCGAAAGCGATGATATGTCAGATTATATAGCAAGAGTCGCTATCGAGGAAAGAGGTTATGCGTATTCTGATGAGCGAAGATTCTATGACACTTCAAGGGATTAATTTTAAAGGAGTTTTATATACATATGCAGCTGGAAATTGGTAAGATCTACAACGGAAAGGTCAAGGGTATAACCCAGTACGGCGCTTTCGTCGATATCGACGGCGGCGGCTCAGGCATGGTTCATATTTCCGAGATCGCTAACACCTATGTAAACGAGATCCGAGATCACCTTACAGAAAATCAGGAGGTCAAGGTCAAGGTCATCGGTATCAACGAAGCAGGCAAGGTAAGCCTCTCCATAAAAAAAGCTGTGGAGAATCAGGATGCTCAGCCTCAGCAGAGACAGAGAAGACCGCACGACGGTAACCAGAACCGTCCAAGACCCAATGTCTGGGAACCTAAAAAGCAGACTCCGCCCTCTGAAATGACTTTCGAGGACATGATGAGCCGCTTCAAGCAGTCAAGCGAAGAGAGAATGTGTGATCTTAAGCGCAGTACTGACCGTAAGAACGGTACAAGACGCAAATAATCAAAGCCGCCCATCAGGGCGGCTTTTCTGCTTAATACAGGCCATAATTGGCTATCTCTACGCTGGTATAATCCTTCCAGATCGAGATATATACGGTCTGACCAATCGAATCAGAGCGGTAGCTGTAAAATTCGTAATCTTTTTCTTTAGACTCATAATCGGGATCGCCAAAGGCTTCGATCATTGCTGCCGATCCAATATCAGCAACACTGACATCGCCTATCTTTAAAATGTCCTTATCCTCAATTTCATTCCCTTTTACTGTAAGATTTGTAACCTTACAATCCTTCATGGGCACCTGTGACTCCCCATTATTAGTGAGCATTACTGCCACTTTATTCTTTCCTTTGGTCATATAAATATACTTCATATCCCCGGCGTCCACCATCTCATCTTCGGTGTGAATTACTTCTTCTAATTCCCAGCCGTTAGCACTGAACTCTGCATAATCTGCCGGCAGCTTGTACTCAACTCCGTCAAGCCTGAATTCTCCGGATCTTATAGCATCTGAATACTTGCCCTTCTGTCCGGATGTGACCGGCTCGGCAGTATCAGGCTCTGTTACAACGGCAGCGGTTTCCGGTTCAACAGTAGTCGGTTCATCAGTTACAGGCTCCATAGTCGGGATCTCAGCGGCCGTCTCCTTAGTCTCCTGTATAAGTTCGTCATCGTCATTTAGCTCGTAAGACGGAGCTGAAGATCTCTTTTTGCTTCCGCCGTCTCCTGTTTCATCGTTCCCGCAGCTGCACAGACTGAGTGCAGATACCATCGCTAAAACAAATGCTGTGATCTTTTTCATTTTCTATCCTCCAGTATAATATCAGCCTGCTGTTCCGTTTTCATTATCCTGCTTTGCAGTATCTTTTGCCGACTCAAACAGGTCTCTGAGGCTGTGGTCTTCATCCGCTGTGAGATACGGGTCATAGTTTATCATATTATTCCTGTAGCGAAGTATCATATAGGGATGTGTGCTCGTTTTTCCGTAGGTACTGTCGGGCTCATCCTTTCCGCTGACTGCACAGGCTGAGTACAGTGCAGAACCATAGCTGCGGAATACTATAAAATAGTCATATCCCGATACGCCGGCCTCTTCCACCATGCTGCGGAATGCCTTTGCATCAAAATTTGAAGGTATCTCATAGCTGAGACTGTCATCAGAACCGACTATAAAATCCTTTCCGCCGCTTATATCATAGGGAAGGTCCATTTTGGTTATGGCTGCCATTCCTGCTTCATATACTGCCGCAGCCTCCTTGTGCTCCTCGGCATACTGGGCATATATCCACGAATCAAAAGCCCAGCCCTCGTCCTTTATGTAGTAGGCATACATTACCTCCGCAGCCTCATCTCCGGCCTCGGTATACTCGTCAGTGCCTCCGTCTTTTCTGGAGTATTTATAATTCACAGAAAGCTCATATGCCTTTTCTGTATCAAAAAGCGAAGCAGCATCGGCTATCTTCTTTTTCTGCTCAGCCTCGAACTCCTCCTGACTGCTGTAGCCATTGTTATTGGCATTCTCGTTATTAAAGTGTATCCTTGCAAGATACTCGCCATAGGCCTTTCCTATGCCCTCACACTCCTCAGGAGTGAGCTCCCTTACCTGAACTATATCCGCAAGCTCAAGGTTGTATTCGTTCTCCTTATTCAGGTCGGGGTCAGCTTCATTATAGAACTCTTCAACGTATTTATCCGAATACATAGCATAGAGAAGCTCATTTTCCTCTCCCGCATTGCTTAAGCTAATGACCTCTTCGAGAGCTGCTCTGTAATCTGCTTTATCAACTGCTGCTGCACTGGCTTCATGCTTTTCCTTTTCACTGCTTGAATCCTTCTTTCCGCAGGAAAAACAGCCCGCTGCCAATAATGCAGCTGCAAAAATACTAACTGCTTTTTTCATAATTATTGCTCCTTCCGGAGGCAGCTCCGCCGCCTCGTGTATATTATACCACTTATGCTTTAAATAGTCAAATAGCCGCAACTGTCTGTTGCTTGATTTTTCGGCAGTCCGATGATATAATACAGTTGAGGTGATAAATATGGATACCAAGGATATTATACTTGAACTCCGCAATAAAAACAATATGTCTCAGGAGGAGCTTGCTGACAAGGTATTTGTTACCCGTCAGGCAGTTTCACGCTGGGAAAACGGCGACACTGTCCCTAACACAGAAACTCTTAAACTCCTTTCACAGCTATTTGATGTCTCTATCAATACCCTCCTTGGTTCGCCGAGGAAGCTGGTATGTCAGTGCTGCGGTATGCCGCTGGAAGATGCTTCCATAAGCCGTGAACCGGACGGTGCTTTCAATGAGGAGTACTGCAAATGGTGCTACAGTGACGGAAATTTCGCCTACTCCTCCATGGAAGAGCTGACAGACTTCCTGGTGGGACATATGTCAAATGAACAGTTCCCGCCCGAAAAAGCAAGAGAATACTTCTCAGCAATGCTTCCTACGCTGAACCACTGGAAATAAAATCCCGGCAGAGACAGACTCTGCCCCATGTACTTACCTGCCCGGCCACCATAATCAGGAGAATTCCTCTTTTCAAGATTGACATTCTCGCTCTTTAATGCTATAATATGTATGTCTGTGTAAAAAAAATCAAGACAGGCAGTAAAAGTCTGTGCGTCGGCACTTTTCCTGTCTGTATCATGGAAAGAGGTTTATATATATGGCAAAAGATAAGAAAATGGTCACTGCGATAACCTCAATGGACGAGGACTTCGCTCAGTGGTATACCGATATCTGCAAAAAGGCAGAGCTGGTAGAGTATACAAGCGTCAAGGGCTGTATGGTCATCCGTCCCTACGGCTATGCTATCTGGGAGAACATCCAGCGAATCCTTGACGGTATGTTCAAGGCTACAGGCCACGAGAATGTTTGTATGCCTATGTTCATCCCCGAAAGCCTTCTCCAGAAGGAAAAGGATCATGTTGAGGGCTTCGCTCCCGAAGTCGCATGGGTAACTCAAGGCGGAAATGAGAAGCTGGAGGACAGACTTTGTGTCCGTCCTACTTCCGAGACACTCTTCTGTGAGCACTACTCAAATATCATCCACTCCTACCGTGACCTTCCCAAGCTCTATAATCAGTGGGTAAGCGTTGTTCGCTGGGAGAAGACCACACGTCCTTTCCTCCGTTCAAGAGAGTTCCTCTGGCAGGAAGGCCACACCATCCATGCTACTGCTGAGGAGGCTATCGAAGAGACTGAGCGTATGCTGAATATATATGCTGAATTCTGCGAAAAGTCCCTTGCTATGCCTGTTGTTAAGGGTAAGAAGACTGAGAGCGATAAGTTCGCCGGTGCTGTTTCCACTTACGCTATCGAGGCTCTTATGCACGACGGTAAGGCTCTTCAGGCTGGTACTTCCCATTACTTCGGTGACGGCTTCGCTAAGGCTTTCGATATCGAATACACCGATAAGGACAACAAGAGAGTATTCCCCCACCAGACAAGCTGGGGAGTTACTACTCGTCTCATCGGAGCTGTTATCATGACTCACGGTGACGACAGTGGTCTTGTTCTTCCTCCTGCTGTTGCTCCTATACAGGCAGTAGTTATCCCGATCGCTCAGCACAAGGAAGGTGTCCTTGATAAGGCTGCTGAGCTCCTTGAAGCTCTCAAGGCTCAGGGCATCAGAGCTAAGGTGGATGACAGCGAGAATTCTCCCGGATGGAAGTTCTCTGAGTACGAAATGAAGGGTGTTCCGGTTCGTATCGAGATCGGTCCCCGTGACATAGAAGAGGGCAACTGCATCGTTGCTACCCGTTACAACGGCGAAAAGAGAACCGTTGCTATCGATGATATGCCCCTGCTCGTAAAGGCTCTCCTTGAAAAGGATATTCCTGAGGGTATGTTCAACAAGGCTGCTGAGAACCGTGCAAACAAGACCTATGCCTGCACAACTATCGACGAGATAAACAAGGCTCTCGAAAACGGTGACGGCTTCATAAAGGCTATGTGGTGCGGCGATGAGGCCTGCGAGGATGAGGTAAAGGAAAAGACCGGTGTCGGTTCAAGATGTATCCCCTTCGATCAGGAAAAGCTCTCCGATAAATGTGTCTGCTGCGGAAAGCCTGCAAAGTGCATGGTTTACTGGGGCAAGGCTTATTGATCTGGTTTATAGAAACTTTGAGAGGCCATTTATTGGCCTCTTTTTTCGCTCTGACAAGTTCACATATATGAAAAGGCGCACCGAAGGGATTTCCCTCAGTGCGCTTTTCATTATCTTATATTTTATCATGCGTTGGGATCAAGAGTTGTATATTTATTGAGCAGGAATTCCTGTATTCTGAGTGCATCCTGCGGTGTGATACCGCTGGTCTTGTTCTCATATACATTTGCATTGCGCTTGCCCTTAGCTGTGATCCTGTTCTCTTCTGTGCCGTCCTCACCGAATCTGTCGCCGTTTGAAATGCTCTGCATTATAAGAACAGCGTCGTTCATCTTAACAGCACCGTCACAGTCAGCATCGCCCCATACGATATCCTTATCAGGATCCTCTGTAGGCTTTGTTGTAGGATCTACAGGTGTGATATCGGGGATGTTCTTCTCCTCACGATCACCTACAACTCCGTAATAAGCTGACTTTGCCATATAATCTCCGCCGAAGAGAAGCGGTACTCCTTCTTTTCTCCAGCTTCTGTCGTCTGTAACGCCCCAGAATACTACTGCGGAAATGCTGTCAGCGTGTTTTTCCATGATGTCCATCATTTCGCTGTAGAACTTCTTCTGCTTTTCTAAATTGTCAGAAGAGGAGCTCTCTATTGTAGCATCGAACTCAGTTACCTGAATATCAACACCGGCTCCCTCAAGCTTTGTAAGGAACTGATCGTACTGGAAGGGCTGCGGCCAGAGTGAATTTATATTACAGTGGCACTGGAGTCCGAGGCCGTCAAGTACGCCCTTAGCCTTCAGTCTTGTAGCAAGATCTATCATAGCGTTTGTCTTGCCTGTTGACCACTCGTTAAAGTCGTTGTAGTAGAGCTTGCATCCCTTAGGAGCATACTCTCTTGCAAATTCAAAAGCGTAATCAATAAACGAATTGTCACCGAATACCTGTACCCATGCAGACTTCTCTGAACCGCTGCTTCCCTGTTCACCGGGAGAACGGGGTGTACCCTGATCGGTAAATGCTTCGTTTACAACGTCGCAGGCATAGAAATCAACATCAGGATAGAGCTTTGTGAGCTCTGTGAAGTAGTTCTTGATGTAGTTTTCCATACGCTTTATCATTTTTTCCTTGGATACCCATTCTCCGTCGTCCTTATAGCCCTCCTTGAAGAACCAGTCAGGAGTCTGGCTGTGCCATACGAGAGTATGAACTCTTACAGGTATCTTATACTTTCGGCAGTAGTTGAGCATCGGCTTTGCTGCTGAGAAGTTTACCTGAGGATTTGTATCATCGTCATTCTCCTCTGCATACTTCTGATTTGCAGCCTGACCGAGAACGAACTGCGGCTTCATCTCATTTCCTGCTGTAAGGCTTCCGCTGAAGTGCTTAGCAACAAGATCCATGAAGGATTTTGAGGAAAGGTTGTCTGCTGTGATAGCTGTACCGATCTTGAAGTCATCGGCAAAAACCTTTCTTACAGACTTGATATCGGTCTCTATCGGTACTACAGGGACCTCTGTTATTGTGAAATCATCTATATAGATAGGATCCTGTCCATCTTCGATATACAGTGTGGGGTCAACCATTTCTTCAGTAAAGCTGATCTTAAGGTCCTTAACGGTATACCACTCGCTTGTGCTGATATTCTTGATAAGATTGTTGTAATGAGGTGTTCCGTCAGGATCATTATACTGGAAGCTTACAGTATTGCTTGTGTAGTACTTGCCTCTGAACTTGAAGCTGACGTAATACTCTGTATTGGGCTCACATACCTTGTCAAGATGGAATGCAGGTCCGTTCCATGTATTAGAACGTCCGCTGGCATAGAGGGATGATTTGCCGCTTACTGCTTCATCTGTAGCAATGCTGAGCTCTGTTGTATCTCTGTCGCCTCTGTTTGAGAAGTAGGAGATATCTCCGTCCTCGAAGTCTGTGGAGTAGACAACTGCTCCTGAAGCTGATGCCGCCTTTGCACCAGTTTCGCCGGCAGCAAGAACTGCTCCTGCGGATGAAGCCACTGAAGAAAGAGTCATGGCTGCACCCATTACTCCTGCAAGCAGCTTTCTGTTGATTTTGCCTTTCATGTTTTTTCCTCCCAAAATAATAATTTTGTAATATCATTTTATCACGATATATGCAACTTGTCAATGCAAATAGTATAACATCCGCAACATTTGGCAAGTACTTATAAAATTCTGGTCAGAAATCAATAAAAGCAAAAACTAAATTTAATAAAAAGAACTTTTGGCTTAGATGCGGTTAACACATGGTTTACAGCATAAAAAACAGCCTCCCCGAAGGGAGGCTGCTGTTATTTTGTTATGATCTTTTCAGATCAGTCAGACCACATAGGAAGCTGCTTTGCTCCTAAGAGGAACATCTGGATAGCATATGCATCCTTAGGTGTTATAAGTGAACCAGGCATATAGCAGTCTGCGTTCTTGCTGCCCTGAGGTGTGATATGAGAAGGATCGCTTCCGTTCTCACCGAATCTGTCGCCGTTAGCGAGAGACTGCATTACCAGAACAGCATCGTTCATTCTTACAGAATTGCTGCAGTCAGCATCACCGTAAACCTTTACCTCAAGATCAGGTGCAGTTGTTACAATTGTAGTAGTAGTTGTTGTAGTTGCCTTTGTAGTTGTAGTAGTTGTTGTTGTCTTTGTTGTAGTAGTTGTAGTAGTAGCCTTTGTTGTAGTTGTAGCCTTTGTAGTTGTTGTGATGTTTGAACCGCCGTCCTTGTGGAGAACTACCTTCTGGATCTCAACATCGTCACCGTGAGGCCACCAAACGATTGCCTTTACAACAGAACCAACATTTGAAGGAATAGTATAATCTACAGTTGCTACCTTATCGGAACCAACCTTTACCTTATCGAACTTATCCTCGAGCCATTCGCCTGTCCATGTACCGAACTCGCCGGCGATCTCAGTGTCGCTGGAGTTTACCTTTACATAGAGAGTAGCGGACTTAGCACCCTGAGGAGCAAATTCAACGAAGTTGTTTATCTTGCCGTCATCGCCCTTTTCTGTACCAACGTTTGCCATATCCTCAGGAAGGAGAACGATATCGTTTCCGCTGCCTGGTCCGGGATCGGGAGTTGTTGTTGTAGTAGTTGTAACTATCGGACCAGGAGTATTCTGAGTTGTTGTTGTTACTATAGGACCAGGAGTTGAACCGCCCTTATAGATCTTTGTTACGCCTTCGATGCTGTTATCGATAGAACCGGTCTGATAGAAGTGGTAAAGACCAGCTGCTGCACCTACGAGACCAGCGTTGTAGTCAACAGCTACCTCGTTACAGATATAGTCAGCCATGTTATCGTGGTAGGAACCGCTTGCATTGCAGGGACCGCCTACGAGAGCACCGATGAGAGTATGTGAGTTAGGACCATAAGCGCAGAATGGCTGCATATGATCTCCATCCGGATCCCAGCCGTTCATATTGAACTGCTCATAGCTTGTATAGCCGGAAGCTGCTCTGTGGTGAGCATTCTTAGCACTGTTGCTTGCGAAGCCTGTTACGAAGCAGGTATTTGCAGGGTTAGCACCGAGGATGTAGTTCATCTGGCCCTTAGCCCAATCCTTGTAATCACCGCCTTTATTCTTTGTAGCGATAAGTGCTGTCATCTGCATTGAGCAGTTAAGTCTTGCGCTGCCCCACTTGTCGAGGAACATATAGTTGCTTCCGCTTGCCTTGCCTGCCATGAAGCCGTTAGCTGCGCTCCAGTCACCTGTGATCTCGCCGTAGAGACAAGCTGCACCCAGGTGAGTATCGTTCCAGCCGTGAACCCAGCCTACCTTAGGAAGACCTGATTTGAGGTCATTGAGGTAGCTGCTGTCATTTGTAGCAAGATAAAGCCAGCCTGCAGCCCAAGCCTGATCGTCGTTTACGCTGTTGGAGTTATAGAAGCCCTTATGGCCTTCTCCAACGGGCTGATTGTACTGCTTTGAGAATTTATAAAGAGCCTTAGCATATGTAAGGTCCTCTTCGTTACCGAAGTTTTTATAGTTTGCTGCAAGAGCTGCTGCATATTCAGCGGCAACATCACTTGCACCGCTGCTTGTCCAGAACATCTTTCTGCTGCCCTGCTGCTCCGGAGGTCCCCAGTAGCCATGGTCAGCAGTACCGTCGCCCTTCTGATAGAGGAAGTTTGTAACGTTTCCGCCGCTGAGCTTTGTGGAATCCTTGAAGAACTTACAGAACTTGTCAGTGATGACCTTGAGGTGATCAGCCTGGCCTGTACCAGTGAATGCGTCCTTGAACTCATAGTAGCTCCAGCCGAGAGTTGAAGCTGTGAAGCCCTGTGGGAGACCAAACATTGCATGGTCACCGGCATCGTGGAAACCGCCAGGTACTTCATCGGTAGTATGGCAGTTACTTCTCCATGAGAGTGCACAGTCGGAATTGTTTCCGCACATATTTGCATCATAGAAATAAAGAGAGTACTGCAGGAGTCTTGCGTAGTTGTCGTTATCTGCCGCTGTTGCTGAGAGAGAGGGTTCCTGAGTTACTACGGGAGCAACTACAGGGGAAGCAACTGCGGAAACAGCGAGGAGGCCGCTGATGATAGTGGACTTAACTTTTGTTAAAGTCTTATGCATTGTTACCACACTTCTTTCATTGTATTCTTTCAAAATCCGCCTATAATATGATTATATGCCTGTGTACATTATACAGGTTTTGGACACAAAATTAGTTACAGACAGGTTACTAAATTATTACAATTCGATTAATTTTAACGGTAAATTCACAATTTCGTCACATTGTATAAAAATGCTATCACGCTATTGTGCACATTTACATTTACTTTAAGATAACAACTTAACTAATGTTACCACCAGTCAAGCACTTGTATATAAAATATTTTATCCAATACAAAAAAGGACGCCAGAGGCGTCCTTTTCATTATTATGTTTTTACTTTGCCAGTGCATATTCAGGAGTAAGGTCAGTTATCTTCTTAAGAAGGAACTCCTGTATCTTAAGAGCATCCTTCGGCGATATACCGCTGTTTCTCGCACCGTCAACATTGCCGTTTCTCTTTCCTCTGAGAGTAAGGTGAGTAGCTTCAGAGCCTTCCTCTCCGTATTTGTCGCCGTTTGACAGGGACTGCATGAGCAGAACTGCGTCATTCATCTTAACATTGCCGTCAAGGTCTGCATCGCCCCATACGATCTTAGGCTGAAGCTCAAGCTCCAGTGCATATGTATATTCTGTTCTGCCGTCGCTGTCAGGATCGGGCAGCTCATAGATGTAATATCCGTTTACAGTGTCACCTTCATAGAACTCTGACATATAAGGATACTGTACTATCTTTGTGTTATCGTCATAGTATATCTTGCTGAGCGGATCGCCGGGATCTCCTTCAAGAGTTATGCGGCTTCCTTCATACTTTACTATCCTTGCATTTTTTACCTCTACTATTTCAGTTTCCTGCACATATGGTTTAGTTGTGGTAGTAGTGGTAGTTACAGGCTCAGTTGTTGTGGTAGTAGTTGTAACTATCTCAGAGCCGCTGCCGAAAGTATAGTTCTCATTGATCTCGGAAGCGCTCTTTTCAACGGACTTTACCGCAGAAGCATCTCCGCCGTATTTGCTTACAAGAGGAGCGCAGGCAAGTACGAAGCAGCCGTTGTAGTCAAGGGCAGGCTCTGTACAGCTGTAGGAATTCTGGTGATCCTCATAGCCGCCGTTGCTGTCAGGTCCGCCGAGAAGTGCTCCGTAGAGAATGTACTTTGCTGCTGTATTGTCAGCAGGATTTCCGCTTCCGGGATTTGAAGCTCTGTGGTGATAGTGGGTAGGATAGCTGTTTCCATATCCTACAAAGTAACTCTTATACTTTGTGGAGGAATCAAGGATGCAGTCCATCTGATGCTTTGCAGCTGCCTCAAGATTTGAATCGCCGCTTCTCCAGGCTATTCCCTGAAGTGCACAGTTGTATCTTGCTGAGCCCCAGCCCCAGTTAGCAGCATATTCGCTTGTTGAGAATTTGGCGCCGCCGGTGCCTTCCACCTCTATCTTAGCCTCATGCTTGTACTTGTCTCCGTCGTAGCCAAGCTCTCCGAGAAGACCGGCATATCCGCTGTATACCTTGTTCCAGCAGTAGAGCCAGCCGTCATAATCGCCGTTGCTGTATGCCTTATCGCCGCTAAGAGTTACCGGAGGTTTATATCCGGAGGGCAGCTTGCCGCCGTTTTCAGCTACATCGCACCAGAGCTGTCCCCAGGCGATATCGTCCTTGAGAGAACCGCTTCCGTCATACATACCGCCTCTGCCCTTTGCATTGTAGGAGGGATATTTAGCTGCAAATGCTGCAAGTGCCTTGCCGTACTTCAGACACTCGGCCGCATATGCCGGGTCGCTGTCCTTGAATGCCAGCGAGCTTGAACCCAGTGCGGCAGCCATTTCTCCTGCAGAATCAGCTATAGGATTCGAGGGGCTTGCCCAGTATACAGTTCGGGTCATAGTCTGCACCTCAGGAGCAGTCCATACGCTGTGGTCCTCGCCCTCAGCAGCTATCTGGTCCACATATGCAATAACGTTTCCGCTGTCATCGAGGAATGTTGTCTTCATAAAGTAGTCGCAGGCATTTCTGAGGATATATTTAAGGTGGTCAGTACACTCAGCCTTCTCGAAAGCGTCCGGATATGAGAAGTATGACCATGCCAGTGAAGTAGTGGCAAATCCTATGGTCATGGAGAACTTGATGTGGTCTCCTGCGTCATGATATCCGCCGGAAGCATCAACTATGGATGAGCCTTCGTTTGCAGCCTTTACAGCAGCTTTTTCGCTGGCTGAAAGTCCCACAGCCTTTTCAAGGTCGGCTTGTCCGTCGTAGGTATGGCAGTCCTGTCTCCATGTGAGAGGACCTCCTGTAATGTTCTTGCCGCAGGCATTTGCGTCGAAGAAATAAAGCGAGAGAGCAAGTGCCTCAGCGTAATTCTGGTCTCCGGCAGCATTGGTAACAGGTGCCGAGGATGCGGCAGGTATTGCTGATGCCATTATTGCTGTGCTCAGCAGGCCGGTGACCGTCTTTTTAATTTTTGATCTCAGTGACATAGTTTAACTCCTTTCATTATTGCAGGGGATCGAAATCGTGAGTATTCCGCAGTATCTGCACTAACTGCACATAAATACTCATTTTATAATCTCATTATACCATATAAGCGAAGCGCATATGGTATAATTGCCCGATTGCAGGGAGCAAATCTTTGATTTGCGTATCTGCAAGGGCTTTAAGATCAAGTATAATGAATGCTCTTGCATTCATTATACCATATAAGCTCAACAATTTGTTACAAATTTGTGTACAAATCACAAATACAATTCATTTTCGGCAAACATAGCAATATCAGCACATTTTTATTGTGTATCATTACCAGATTTTTTTCGTTGCTTTTCGTATAAGCTCCGCACTGATACTCACTGAGAGCTATATGCGTTGATTTCACATTTCTCCGTGAGAAGCATATAATACAGCGAGGGAGGGAAGCTCTCCCTCCCGAAATCAGGCGGCTAACGCCTAATGGAGGTATTATTATGGCTTCTTTCTTCAATCAGGCAACACTCTCCTATAATGGAACAGTGACCTCTTCAAATATCACGACCGGCGAGATACTCGAAGTTCTCTCCGCCACAAAGACTGCCGTTACAAACACCTATAATACCGGCGATGAGATAGTATTTGCTGTAAATATCGTAAACAGCGGCTCTGCTTCACTCAACGGCCTCACTATGACTGACGACCTGGGCGCTTACAGCTTTGGTGAGCCTCCTGCTCAGGCAGTCCCCCTGACCTATACCGAAGGCTCTGTGCGTTATTTTGTCAACGGTATCCCTCAGCCTGCTCCCGCAGTTGCTTCTGTCTATCCGCTGACATTTACCGGTCTCAGTGTACCGGCAGGCGGAAATGCTGCATTGATCTATGCTGCAAGAGTAAATGAATACGCTCCCCTTGGTGAAGGTGCCTCTGTGACAAATACTGCCGAGATAAACGGTACAGGCATTACAGCTGTTTCTGCTTTCGAGAGCATCACTCCCACAGATGGAGCTGTCCTGACTATAAGCAAGTCCCTCAGCCCTGTAGCTGTTGAGGAGAACGGCTCCGTCACCTATACTTTCACTATACAGAACTCAGGCAGCGAAGCTGCCGGCGCAGCAGATGACGTGATCTTCACTGACACCTTCACACCTGTTCTTACCGGACTTTCTGTATCCTTCAACGGTACTCCCTGGTCACAGGGAACTGACTACTCATATGACGAGACCTCCGGTGCTTTCTCATCTCTGCCCGGTCAGATAACCGTTCCTGCGGCTTCATTCTCTCAGGACCCCGATACCGGAGTCTGGAGCGTTCAGCCCGGTATCAGCACACTCACTATCACAGGAAATATAAGCTGAATATAAGGGCCTGAGCCTTCCGCTGCTTTTCAGTTTATTTCCGTAAAGCCATTGAGCTTGCGGTCTGAAGCCTGAGCGCTCTGAAAACGATCAGGGCGCTCATTTTTTATGAACGCCCTGTATGTAATATTTACACTATATCATCTTATTTCCGTCTGCTGCGTATTATCGAACGGCTGCACAGATAGGTTATTACAAAATAGCCTCCGTAGATAAATACTACCATTGCTGCTGTGGCGATTATTGAAGACATCATGCGCTGTGATGCGAACAATCCGATCATCAGCGGCTTTGCGAATCTGATGCCATAAACAGAATGTATCACTGCAAGCAGCAGAGGCAGCAGGAAAACTGTTCCGGTCTGAATAAACAGCGAGCATGATATCGACTTCTCCTCTGCGCCTACCTTTCTCAGCATCTCATACCTCTCAACGCTGTCAACAGAATCCGAGAGCTGTTTCAGTGCGATTATCGCAGCACAGGTTATCAGGAATATCAGTCCAAGATAAAGTCCTATAAATGTTACCATTGCACCGAGACCTATGGTCATATCTGATATTCCCACCTTGGTTGTAAAGTATGACATACCGAAAAGCTCTTCTTTTTTATCGGTATAGTTATCCTTTATGAACTCAAATACCTTATCTCTCATATCCTCATCGACAGCACGTTTTTCCTCCTTGCTGTCCGCCTTGTAGTTTCCGTGGAATGCCCTCATCATGGGTTCACGGCCTTCAAGCACGCTTCCGTCCACTACCAGTATGCCTGCATTGGTATGATTTGACGTCATATCAACTGCTCCGTACACACTCTCGTCAAATGCGGGAGTGAGCTTATGTCCGGCAAAGTTTATCTCCTGCCCGTCAGCAGCAGCCTTGTCTAAATATGGGCGGATTATCTTCTCATCAGACAGCACGAAATACTCGTCCCGGCCTATGGACAAAGGTTCTCTGCCAAAGAGCTCCCACATCTTATTAAAGTCCTCTATGCTTACCACAATGGTCTTGACCTTATCAAGATTATCTATCATATATAATGTATCTTTCTGATCATAGTATTCGTCAATGTGTGAGCCGAGAAGGTCATCCAAATAAACGATATTCTCTTCATCCTTCCTCTGCGCATACATATTAATAACTGATGTCTCGCTGAATATGCCGCTGAGGCCTGCTTTTTCCATGATCTCCTCAGGAGTTTCCCTTATGTACTTGTCCTTGTTTTTATTATCATCTGAAATATATGCCTTATTTGTTATAACAAGCTCCATATCCGCCGGGCAGCACTCCTTGAATTCCTTGTTGAGAGCATCACGGAATGCAAGTGATATGGATATTGCACATATCGTACCAAAGAGTATCAGGCATATTACCGTCATCGATACCACCATGGTATTCATCTTGCTGCTTATCTGTCTGAATGTAAAACAGTTCAGTCCCTTGTAGTAGCCTCTCCTGAAGGACATGACGATCCTGAGGATAAGTCCCGAAACTGACCAGAATATCAGCAGTGTGCTGACAGCTCCGAGTACTATGCAGACCAGGAGCATTTTGCCGCTGAGTGAATTGAAATCAAGAACTGTCCTGTATGCGTATATCAGCATAGCAGATGCAGCTGCAAATATAACTACACAGAGCCACGGCGACTTCAGATGCAGCTTCTCAGCCTTTCTGCCGGTCTGTATAAGGTCTATCAGCTTGCACTTTCCTATCATAAGGCCATTGAACAGCATTACTACTATGTAGGAGATACCGAAGTAAATGGCTGCCATTTTTGCCGCCTTGCAGGATAGAATGAACTTATAGGAATCAAGGTCAGCCTCAAACAGGTCAGCTACAAGGGCACTCATCAGCTGCGAAAGTCCCACACCAAGGAGCAGTCCTACGCAGAGAGAGCCTATGCCTATGAGCAAAGTCTCCACAAACAGTATGGCTGAGACCTTTCTCTTTCCCATGCCAAGCATGAGATATATTGCGAATTCCTTTCCCCTTCTCTTCATCAGGAAACGGCTTGCATAAACTATAAGCAGTCCCAGCACCACCGAGACAAACCCACTCAGTCCCCTGAGCGTTGCACTTATCATATCATTTATATCGTCCGGAGCGTGAGATTTGAATTTCCTGAATGCCTCCTGCTCCTCTATAGAGTTGAACAGGTAAAATATTGCAACTCCGATAACTATGGTGAAAAAATACACCGCATAGTCCCTGATGCTCCTGCGAATATTGTTTAAAGACAGCTTAAACAGCATCGCTCATGTCACCTCCCAGAAGGGTAACAACATCGATTATCCTGTTGAAAAACTGCTTGCGGCTGTCATCGCCACGGCTGAGCTCACTGAATATCTTTCCGTCCTTTATGAATATGACCCTCGATGTGTAGCTTGCTGTAAACGAATCGTGAGTTACCATCATTATCGTGGTGCCGTTATTCTTATTGAGATACTCAAATCTCTCAAGGAGCATCCTTGCTGACTTGGAATCAAGGGCTCCGGTAGGCTCATCCGCAAGCACAAGCTTCGGCTCTGTGACTATGGCTCTTGCAGAGGCTACCCTCTGCTTCTGGCCGCCTGACATCTGATAGGGATATTTCTTCAGAACATCAGTTATTCCGAGCTGCTCGGCAATATTCTTTACAGCCTTATCTATCTCCCTGACCGGATATTTCTGTATAGAAAGGGCAAGGGAAATATTCTCGTAAGCAGTCAGTGTATCAAGCAGGTTGAAATCCTGGAATATGAATCCAAGCTTCTCACGGCGGAACTGATTCAGCTTGCGGCCCTTAAGGTGAGTGACATCCGTATCCTCAAGGAAGATATTTCCCGCTGTTACTCTGTCAATGGTGGATATACAGTTTAGAAGAGTTGTCTTGCCGCTGCCTGAGGCTCCCATTATAGCCACAAACTCGCCCTCATTAACAGTGAATGAGATATCGTCTATAGCCTTTGTAAGATTAGACCTGCTCCCGTAGTATTTTTCTATATTTTTTATCTTCAGCAATTCCATAAAAAACCTCCCTTTTGATGCTGCTCCACCAATCAAGCACTGCTTAATTGTGGGAACAATGTAAGTATACACCATAAGGGAGGCTTTGTCGATATTTTATTGTTACGGAACCTTACATTTTTGTAATGTCAGGAGTCTTCCATTTTAATATGATCGTTTTTTCCGAAGGTGAGCAGTATCTCCGTAAAGCTTCCCTTTTCTGATACCGCACTGACCTTGTGGCCAAGCCTTTCACAAAGGCTGCGGACTATGTAAAGCCCCATTCCGGTAGAGCGTGAGCGCTCACGGCCGTTTTCGCCGGTGAAGGACTTTTCAAATATATACGGCAGGTCTGAGGCAGAGATGCCTGCTCCGTTATCCCGGAAACGAAGCTCTGTCCTTTCAGGGAATACCTCTGCGCTTACTATTATTTCCGGTTCACGGTCAGGCTGAAAATACTTCAGACTGTTCCCCAGCAGCTGACCCATTATGTACTCCAGCCACTTTCCGTCAGTCATTACCTCAGTATCCAGCCCCTCGGTAACTATGGACACTCCCCTCTCATTGAGAGCATCCATATTCTTCATCGCCACGGCACCGAATGCCTTTTGCAGGCTCACCGGCTTTATGATATAGTCCTTCTCCGCATTCTCGCTCCTTGCATAGAAAAGAACATTCTCTATATAATCGTCTATACGCCTTATCTGAGACACATATCTCTCACCGGCATCGCCGTCGTTGTGACACATGAGAAGCATTCCCGCCACAGGAAGCTTTATCTCATGCACCCAGAGCTCTATATATTCCCTGAACTCAGAGGACCGCCTTTTATGCTCAGCTACATTCTCATACATATCCCGGCAGGCTTCTGAAAGCATCTCATAAAGTGCCTCACCGTCTGCAAATTCCGGCTGCGGCACCATTTCTGAAAGCAGATACTTCTTATCCGCAGTCTCCAGAGCTGCAAATGCCCTGCTGTAGAATTCCCTCCGGCGGAAATAGTCCCAGATGAGTATGGCTGTCCCTCCTGCAAGCATAAGTATGCCTACCATGATCATACCCTGTTTATCGCTTCCGGAGGCCTTCATGAATATCAATGCAAGCAGACAGACAGCAAGATATATCCCTGCCGCAGGAAGTCTGTCCCTGAAAAAACGTGAAAAGCTCATATAAGTATATACCCCTGTTTCTTCCTTGTCTCAATGGCATTATCGCAGCCGAAATCCGAAAGCTTCGTCCTGAGGCGGCTGATATTTACCGTGAGTGCGTTGTCATTGATATACTCTGCATTATCCCACAGTACCGTCATAAGCTCGTCCCTTGAAACTATCTTCCCCTGTCTTTCAAGAAGTGTGCGGAATATGAGCATCTCATTCTTGGTCAGGATAAGCTCTCCCCTTTCGCCGGAAAGACTTCCCCTTGCAGTATCAACTGTAAGCCCACGATAGGATGTCTGTACATTATTCCCTCTGCTTCTCTTCAGCACAGCAGATATCCTCAGCAGCAGTATGGTGGGATTATAGGGCTTTGTAATATAGTCATCCGCACCATAGCTCATGGAGAGCACCTCGTCCAGCTCATTGGTGCGGCTGGTCACCATTATTACGGGGATATCCTCTGTCCGTCTTATCTCACGGAGAAGCTGCTCCCCGTTTACTCCGGGAAGATTTATGTCCAGAAGTATCAGATCGGCCGATGCTGACATTATCTCATCAAGCGGAGAGGCAAAGTCTGTGATACAGGCTGTCTCGTATCCGGCATTTTTCAGCAGCTCTGAAAGCTCTTCTCTTATAGGTTCATCGTCCTCCACAAGTAATATCCTGCTCATTCGCTCTCTCCTTTCTAAGATATATCCATATTATAGCACAGGGAGCTCCTTTTTTCAAGGCATGAAAAAAGGAGCCGTATTTGGCTCCTTTTCCGTTTTGGCATTTATTCTAAGCCGGGAACACGGGGATCAGTTCTCCGGCAAAGAGGGTATGATGTGAAGCAGATATTTCTGTATTGCCAGTGCGTCAAGAGGAGAAAGTCCATTCTTGCCGCCGTTTACATCTGCATTATCCTTGAGCTGTCCTTCTAACTGGTACTTGTCAGGATTTGAGAGGCACTGCATGATAAGTACAGCATCATTCATCTTTACCAATCCGTCTCCGTCAGCATCGCCGGCAACTGTGCTTACACCGGGCTGAGGAGCTGTTGTTGTGGTGGTAATGGGCTGAGTTGATGTTGTAGTTGTTGTAGTTGTCTCCTGTACGGGAGCTCCGCCTATAACGAGATTGCCTGCGCCGATAGTTGTATTATCCATTGTACCGCCGTCAGTCTCAAAAATGCTCTTGAGCTTTGAAGTATCTGTATGGAGGAGATACTTGCCTGAGGGGATGTAGCATATGGATGAATCTGTATCGAAGTTTGCATACTGGCAGTCTGAGCTTACCTTTGTGCTCTTGCTGGTAACTACTGTACCCTGCTGGTCACCCTTGCAGTCTATGAGTGTGTCGTTGAAGCTCTTGATAGCGCCAAGCTTTATCTGCATAGGATTCTTGCAGTTCTCAAAGAGGTTATACTCTGAGAAGATATATGCGTTTGCTCTGGGGTTCATACAGTAGCTTGTCTGGCCGCTGAATATGTTATCATACATATGGATGTTTGCCTGACGAGCCAGAGGTCCTCTGGATTCGCACTTGTTCCAGTAGTTGTGGTGATATGTCAGGTGGAACTGGAGATTGGAGTCAGAAGCACCTACAAGGTTTGTCTTGTGGTAGCCTTCATAGTAGCAGTAGCTGTTTGTGAAGTAGAGTCCACGCTTGAAGTCGCAGGCTCCGTCGCCGCCGGCCTTATCGGACTCAGCAGGATTGGAGATAGTAGGCTTGTAGAATTCGCAGTTGTGGATCCAGCATCTCTCAACAGGAGCTGTGAGATTGGAGCCTTCCTGTACACCTTCCATACCTACGCAGTCCTCAGGTACGTTCTTGAACTTGATATTTCTTACCTCGAAGCTCTTGCCGTAATCGGGAGCTGCTGACTCTGCCATGAAGTGGAAGCCCCAGCCGTTTACTACAGCGTCAGTTCCGATACCTTCGATAGTAACATCCTTACCGGACTTCATTCTTGCCATGAAGCCGTTGTCACCTACAGAGCCGCCGAAATCAGTTGAATCGTATGCTGTAAGTCCGCTTGGAGCCTTTACATCACCGATGATCCTGACTACGAGAGGAGTGCCGTCCTGAGCCAGCTTCTTGATGATGCCGGCATTGCTGTTGGGCTTTGTGCCGCCGTTTGAGGTCTTGCCGCCGCCGATATCCTGTCCGGCAGAGTTGAGGATATTACCGATACCCTTTACTGTAGTGCCGTCCTTGGAGGTTATGGTAACTGTGTCCTTATTGTCGTTTGTGACATAGAGGACCTTTGCATTTGACTTGAGTGTTCCGTCATCGTTGTATGCACCTACACCTGCTGTAAAGTTATAGTGAGCATAGCCTGAACGATCCTGAGCGCCGACCTCTATATCTGACTTTGTAAGTGTACCCTTGCTTGTGGTAAGAGTTACAGAGTAGGTACCTGCCTTAAGGCCGGGGATGTCGATGCGGAGGCCTTCATTTGTATCTCTTACCAGGAATTCAAGGTCTGCACCTGTAAGAGAACCGCTTGTGGGGCCGCTGTAGGATACTCCGGAAACGTCTGAATCCTTTATGCCTGAAAGGAGCATATATAGCATCTCGTTCCAGCCGCCTGCGCTTATAGCCTTGACGTCTGAGAGCTTGACGTTTGAAGGAGTGCTGCTCTTTGCAGTTGTTGTAGTAACCACTGAGGGCTGCTGACCCTGTGCTGTGGTTACGATAACAGGCTGGCTTGCACCGCTGCCGCCGAAGCTCATATAGAAGAGGTTTACTGCGTCAGCCTTTGTGATGCTGTGGCTGCCTGCGCCGAGGTCAACAGAGAGAACTCCGCTGCTGTCAGCAGTATAATTTGTGCCGTCTATCTTTATTGTTGCAGAAGGCTCGCCGAATACCATTGTGAACTTTCCGGATGAACCTGCTGTAAAGCTTATGGATGTAGCAGATTCGATCTTAAGGCACTGTGTAAGTGTAAGGCCGTTGTATGTGGCAGTGCCCTTGGATGTAGAGAGGTTTCCGGAGATCGAGTAGAAGCTGCTGGATGTACCATTGGAGGTGAAATTATGTATCTGATCTCCGGAAGGAGTGGATGGCTGTGAATAATATGTTGTAGTTACAGCAGGCTGGATATTTGCTGCTGTTGTGGTGGTCTTTATATCTGTAACGATCACAGGAGCGGTAGTTGCTGATACAGCGGGAGGAGCTGTGTTATCCTCCTTGAATCCGCTTCCGATAGCTGTTACAGAGCCCTTATAGCTTGTAAGTGCAGACTTAAGAGCTGTATTTACAGCGTAGCTTTCATCATCAACAGAGTTATTGAAGGTCCACTTGAAGTCGCCGCCGTCAACACGTCCTGCCTTGGCAGTAACGATAGCAGGAACATCAGAAGCCTTATCTGCTGTATAGCTGTACATTACGCTGGAAGTATCGAAGTTATTGTATGTAGTGCCGCCGGACTTTGTCTTGACGGAAGCACCTACCTTTTCAGTCTTTGAGGAGGCCTCATATGCATCAAAGTCAGAGCTGCTTTCCTGATATGTGACATAGGCCTTCTGGCCGGACATTACGTTGCCGTAGGACTTGATGATACCGCCGGTCTCACCGGAGAAGGTACCGCCTGTAGCTACGTCAGAGCCCTGACTTGAGGAGAGCATGGGGTACTTGCAGTTTCTGAAGAAATTGCTCTCTACGAAGCAGGATGCTCCCATTGTAACACCTACACCATACTTTGCATTGCCGTCATAGTAGTTATTGTAGCAGTGTACAGAGCAGGTACGGATACGGGGATGACGTGAATCGGAGTGGTCGAACCAGTTATGGTGGTATGTGATGTAGTTCTCTGTAGACTCGCTCTTCATACCCTGGAGATTGCACTTTCCGTTATCCCAGAAGTGGTTGTAGGAGTGAGTGATGTATGTGGAAGTCTTTGTATCGAGAGCGCCGTCGCCCTTAGCCTGGTCAGCATCGGAGCCTGCGTCGCCGTAGAAGAAATCGCAGTTATGTACCCAGATATGGTCGTTGCCCTGCTGAAGTCCGCAGTTATCGCCCTCTGAGCTGTTGCAGTTCATGAAGCCCAGGTTTCTTACCTCAACATTTGAAGAATTCTTCATTACAAGACCGAAGCCGTTGAGAGTAGCGTCATTTCCGATACCTTCAACAGTAAGTCCGCAGGTAACTGTATCAACCATGAGGTCGCCCTTGTTAAGTGTGGAAGGGTCTGTGATATTTCCCACGAATCTGATACATACAGGGCCTGCCTTTGTATTGCTCTTAAGGTTTGTGATTATGTTCTGGATTCCTGTCACCTTTGTATCAGCGCCCTTCTTATCGGGAAGAGTAACTGAAACTGAATCCTTTGTAGCGTTGGTGACATAGACAACTGTTGCATTGGATTTGAGTGTACCGTCAGCATTGTAAGCACCGTTAGCGTTACCGCTGACGAAAGCAAATCCGCTTCTGTCGTGGGCATAGGCTGAGGCAGTAGTCTGTGCAGCCTTTGAGGAGTCCTCCTTGCCGCTTATGATAGGCACTACCTTGATAGTGTGGCTGCCGGCCTTAAGACCAACAGCATCGGCTCTCATATAGCCGGGGTACTGTCTGATAAGCATTGAGTCTATCTGGGAGCCGTCAACGTAAACGTTGTAGCCGGAAGCTCCGGATACTGATGACCATGTTGCGTAGACTCCCTCACCGTAGCCAACAGACTGAATGAATTTGACTGTGCTCTCCGCAGCAACTGCTGTAAACGGGCTGCTGAGGATCAGATCAGATGAAAGGCTGAAATTTCCTGCCGTGCAGGAGATCGCCAGCACTGCGGCGGCAGCAACAGAAGCTGCACGGCGCATATTGTTTTTGTTTCTCATTATTAATATCCCTCCGTAAATGTGTATAGGCCAGATAGAATTGTGTGTGTAACCTTATTAACTTTCTCTTACTCATTTTCCATTGTCTACATTATACCCCACTTTTGTCAAGGTTACAATGATATAAAATGCTCAATAGCTGATTTTTTGTGCTGAAAAGGCGAAAATGATATCCCAAAAGGTCAATATCGATTTTTTGTCTAAATTGTAACAAAAGCATTATCATTTAACATTGGCTGATATCAAAAAAAGCAGCCGGTTTTTCCGACTGCTTTATCATGATCCCCCTCAGGACGAACTTATATACGATACCCTATTAGTACCGTTCCTCTCATGCTTATATTTTACCATAAATCCGCATTTTTTTCAATCCGCAAACTCTCCAAATCAATAAGTCCCGATTTGTTGATTATTACAAATTGTATATAAGTTATGTACAGAGAATCCTGCATTTCTCTAATATTCGGCTCGATATATACACCCGGTAAAAAAAGAAATCACACCTGACATGGTGTGATCCCTTTTTCTGATCTGTCCCTTACACAAGATCCGGAATTATCATGATCAGCCCCGATGATTGTGCAGATTACCGCAGCTGATATGAACATGAGAAGGTTTTTTGAGAGGGTTTCCGGCTCTTTATGTATTCATTATACAGCAGCCACGGATGTGATTCAACCCACAAAATTAATAAGCGGTGGACAAAACGCATTTTTTTACTTATCCTTTAAATGTCGATAATTTATATTTAACTTTGCTCCCATATCATCGTTTTATCATGCTGCGGTACTGTCCCGCAGTAACTCCTGCGGCAGAAGAAAATTGTCTCAGGAAATACTTGTTGTCGAGATAACCGCATTTTTCCGCAACATCAGCCATACTCATAGATGTGGTAGCAAGATAGAATCTTGCCTTTGCTATCCTTGAGGCGATGCAGTCCTGATGGAAGCTTATGCCGAAGCATTTCTTATAGAGCATTCTGAGATGATTGGGATTTCCGAAATAATTATCGAACATTCCCTCGGTATCAAAAGTGAATTCCGGAGATGAATACACTGTATTTCTCAGCTCTATAACGTCCTTATAGTGTATCTGCGAGCGCTTCTCCGCCATTTCTATGCGTCTCTGCTCCACCTTTTCGGTGCATCTGCTCAGAAGCTCCTCATATGAGCTTTCGCCGCAGGGCTCGCTCACGCAGATAAAGGAATCCATCCCGAAACGGGACATATACTTTTTCTGCTGGATCAATATTGAAGAGAGGGTCTCTGTTAGTATTTCCCCGTCGCCGCAGCCCTGAGCTATGCATACGAAGGTATTCTCGCTTATATGTCCGGATATATCGTTGTTTCCGCAGAACTGCTCAACCGCATCAGCAACGCTCTGGATAGATTCTATCCTGTCGCTGTTCTCAGCATTGAACACTGTATCGTCAAACAGGCCTATGCGGAGGAGTATGAAGTAATAGTCATTTCCGTCCTGAACAGCAGCACTGCTGTAGGCTCTCTTCATACCGTTTGCATTATACATACCCGTAAGAGTATCTCTGTACTCAGAAAGATCCTGACAGCTTGTGAGATACTGGATATCATTTTTCATCCGCAGGAACTCCAGGCCGTTGGTCACGGATTTCAGCCAGTTCCTGAAAACATCATCGTAGCCGTCCGGACGGGCATACATCAGCACCATATGTCCAAGATGGCGCTCGCCTATGTATACAGGAGTGAAGTAATAGACTGATGTTCTCTCCTCACGCCCGAATATTTTTGCAAACTCATATTTATTTGCTTCAAAAGTAGTCGTATCAAACCACGGCATAATACTCCGGCAGCTCATCTGGTCGGTCTCTGCCAGACTTGATTCATGCCAGTTTGAATACAGGCAGAGGAAAACATTGTCAACATATCTTATGAGCCACTGATTATCGCCTATTATGCTTATGGATTCATTTAGGCTCTTGCTGGCTGTAAGTCCCTGCTCCATAGTGCTGAAGAGGTTCCAGTCGCTGTAGTCTCTCTGCTCGGCGGCATATCTCAGTTCCTCACGGTACTGCTTCTCGTCCTTGCCGCAGTGGCAGCTGTCTCCCGGGACAATTTCGCCCCTTGGCACCGGGAGCTTCGGAACTTTTTTCCCTTCAAGAAGGCTTTTCATGATGACAGCAGCGTTTTTTCCCAGGCCTTCCCTGTTCCTCTTATACGTTGTAAGCAGAGGGTAGTGGTACATACGTCTTCCGGAATGTTCATATGAAGCAACTGCTATCTGCTCCGGAACACTGATATCCAGCTTGATAAACTCTTCAAGCAGTCCGCAGGCCATGTAGTCATTAGCCGCAACAATAGCTTCCGGCATAGGGATAGTACCGGAAGCATAGTTTCTTGCCAGATTTTTTCCGGATTCAAGCCAGAAATCACCGTAGTGTATCTTGCTTGTGTCCGGTTCGATGCCGTGTTTCCGCAGGGACCTGCAATATCCCTCAGCACGTTCCTCTGCAACGTCATTGCCCTTCTGTCCGGTAATTATGTCGATATTCCTATAGCCGTGCACCTCGATCATATGATCTGTGACTGCTTCCATATCTGCTGCATCATCTGTATTGATATTTACATAGTCCGGAGAATCGAACTCCGGGAGCATGGCACCCACTACTACTGTAGGCACCTTCCTCTCTGAAAGGATATCCGCTACCCATCGCCTAAGGGCAGGTGTTGAAAACGATTCGGATATGATAATAACACCGTCAATATCCTTTGAGCGGGCAAGCTCGTAAATTTTCTGTTCTGAGATCAATTCATTGTTGTCAAAAATCGTATTATAGATATTCGATATCACAGCTGTGTCGTAACCGAATTTTATTGCCTCTGCCACTATTCCTTTGATTATCTGTTTTTGCTCAATTCCGTTGGCAATGGCTGTCACGACCCCTATGATAGGCCGTCTCTTGTCGTTCATTCAAATCCCCCCTTGAAAAAACGATCTCTTACCCCTATTATAAAACATTTGAAGGAATATGTCAACCGCCAATAATCCGCAAAAAACGCATTTTCCTTCTCTTATTCCACTGGTCGACCAATGGCAAGATAGTGTGATTTCTCCACCTAATCTGCATTTTTTGAGTTGATGAAAAAAGCCGGGATATGGTATAATTATTGTATAATATTAATAAGAAGGATACCGCTTTTTTTGCTGATAGGATTTTTCAGCCGATCCTTACTATAAACAACGATCAGAGGTGAAAAAAATGAATCCAGAACAGATATTCAATGCCGCTCATTCTGCTGCAATAAGGCTGATAGAATCCGGCGCATATCTCTCACCAGCTGATACAGTCTGTTCCGTTCAGGCCGCTTCCGGTATGATCTACACCGGATACAGCAGAACTAATATGAATCCGCCGGTCCACGCTGAGATAGAGGCAATAGGCAATATGCTTGCCGCCGGAGAGAATATCATTCAGGGGCTTCTCCTCATCAGTACTCAGGGAAGAGAACCTCTTCTGCCCTGCAACAGCTGTATAGGCTATATTCTTTCTCTTGCACCCGAAAATTCCGAATGCATGATAGCCATGCAGGATCGTATGATAAGGATAACAGATGTTGCTATGTTTGCAGCTCCTATGGGCGCAGCTCCAGATCCGCAGATCTTCCCTGCGAATCGCCAGATGATACACCCGGCAGCTCCTCTCAACCCTCTTCCTGCCGCAGCACCTTCTATGCCGGCACCTGCTGAGGAGATACCGGACGGACCCGATATCGTCTCTTCCGCAAATACCGTAAATGCTAACGGCGACCTTCTGAAAAACAAGGTCCTCAGCATTATGGATGTGGCCAGAGATGACGATACCGACGAATTTCTTGAAGAAATTACTAAAAAGAAAAAAAGATTCGGTTTTTTCAGGAAGTGATATAACAAAATCGTTCTATTGAGAACATTTTACATTACAGGAGGAAAAATGATGAAAGGGAAAAAATTTTCAAAATTAACTGTCCTGCTTGCTTTGCAGTTCATTATCATGATAATTCTGTCGCTGATAATCACTATCACTATCAGCTCAGCCACCCGTAAAAATACCATAGAGCATATGGAGACCATCACAGATGAACGTGCCCATATCATCCTCAATTACGTTGAGAACGCTGAAAAGACTCTTACCTACTACAGCAAGGCTGAGCAGGTAACTGATCTCCTCAAAAACCCCAGCGATCCCGCCGCAGCTAAGAAGGCTCAGGAATTCACTGAGGATTACTCAGCAAGCATCGATAACGTTGAGGGTCTCTGGATAGGTGAATGGAACACTCACTGTATCGCTCATACAAATCCCGGAACTGTAGGTATCACTACAAGAAAAGATCCCGATAAGCTCAAAGAGCTCCAGGATGCTATGCTCGCAGCCGGTGATAAGGTCTACAATACAGGTATGATCCTCTCACCTGCTACAGGCAAACAGATAGTTTCCATGTACAAGGCTGTATACGATGAGAGCGGCAACCCCATCGGATTCGTAGGACTGGGTATCTTCACAGATAAGCTCATCGATAACCTCAATAACCTTTCCATAAAGGGTCTCGATGATGTTACATACAGCATGGTCAATGTAAACGACGGCAAGTACGTTTTCAATGACGACCCTGAGCTGGTTTACAATGCCGCTGAAAATGACGATATCAGAAAGCTCTGCAGCGAACTCAAGGGCACAGGCAAGGATAAGAACGGCAGCTTTGAGTACAAGAAGGACGGTAAAAAATATACCTCTATTTACACATATATCCCTGAGTACGGCTGGCTGCTCATGCTTGACGATACCAAGAGCGAGATATATTCACTCACAAACATAATGCGTGTATATATGGTCATCTTCGGCATCGCTATCCTCGCACTCCTGGCTATATTCAGCTTCATCAACAGAAAACAGCAGAAGGTAAGCCAGAAGCTCGCCTCTACTATCGTAAAGAACAACAAGACCAAGGAATCACTCTACACAGCAATGTTCAAGGATGTTCTCACAGAGGTCAACAACCGTGTTGCATTCTCCATGAATCTTGAAGAATTCAAGGGCACTAACGATCAGCCCTGCTACTTCGCAATATTCAATATCAACGACTTCAGCGAGGTAAATACCCGCTTCGGAAACGATACCGGCGACTGGCTGCTGGTAAGAACTGTCGATATCATCAGACAGGTATTCAAGAACGGCAAGATCTACCGTACAGGTTCAGACGAATTTATCGTTGCACTTAAGGTCAACAATAAGGAAACAAGTGCAGCTGATATAAGAGAAAGCGTCAGCGATGCTCACCACAGGCTCAGCTCTCCTCAGAATTCACCTGTAGGCAAACAGACCTTCGGATATAAGGCTGCTCTCGTGAAAAAGACCAGCGAGGTCAATACATCCGTTATCACAGTCCTCAAGGATATGATAAACAAGGACGTAAATGCCCTTCAGGGCCACATCGAATACAACGATCTCGACAACAAAGCCTGATCGGGATATCAGAATTCTGATATGATTATCGGGGAAGGACCTTCCTATGGAGGGTTCTTCCCCGAATTTTTTCCTGGTTCATGTATTTACTTTCCCTCACTTTTATGCTATAATGACCAAAAAAGGAGGTTTTCCCATGAAACTGATAAGATCTGCTTCATCACTGCTGATATGTGCAGTACTGGCTGCTGTGCCCTTCAACTTCACATCGGCAGAGAAAAAAGTAAATATGGACTACGACGGAAACGGAATTATCGACGGCTTCGACCTTGTCCTCGCCCGTCAGACTGCTTCCGACAAGGAAATAAAACGTCTCAGCAATTTCCTTCTCCAGCGTCAGCCGGAGGATGAGTACTCCCTTGTCTGGAGCGATGAATTCGACGGAGATTCTGTGGACAGCTCCAAATGGGGCTACGACCTGGGCAACTGGAAGCTTGACGAAAACGGAAATTTCATAACTACCGGCTGGGGCAATAATGAGCAGGAGTTCTACACCCACAATAACGCCTCCGTAAAGGACGGCATACTCACTATCGCAGCCCGTAAAGAGCTTATAGAATCCGAACAGGGCAGCTTTGACTACACCTCATCAAGAATGACAACTCAGGATAAATTCTCCGTCTGCGGCGGAAGGATAGAGGTAAGAGCCCGGTGCGACTCCGGTAAGTCACTTTGGCCGGCTATCTGGATGCTGCCTGAGGACAGCGTCTACGGCGGCTGGGCAGCCTCCGGCGAGATAGATATTATGGAGGGCTGGGGCAGTACTCCGGAGAAAATATGCGGCACTATCCACTTCGGAGATGTCTGGCCGAACAACACCTATCTTACTGCTGATTATAATTTCCCCGCCGGAGATTCCACCGAAAACTGGCACACCTACTCTATCGAGTGGGACAGCGGCGAAATGCGCTGGTATGTGGATGACCAGCTTTTCAGCACTCAGACTGACTGGTACTCCGTAAACAGAAAGTACCCGGCTCCCTTTGACCAGAATTTCTACCTGATACTCAATCTGGCTGTAGGCGGTCATTTCGACGGCATCGACGGTATCTATGCTGACCCTGCCACTTTTGCTGACGGCGAAAAACACTTCGATATCGACTATGTCCGTGTATACAAGAAAAACGGCAGCGACTTCGCCCCGACTCCACAGACCTCCATATCTATGGGCTCATATATCGAGGGCGCACAGGCAGGTCTCACCAATAAGGACGGCTGCTCAGTTTTCGACATAAAGAATGTGGGAAGCCTTGAATACGCTGTTATGGGACTTATCCGCAGCCGACAGGTCCATGCCGGAGAGACTCACACACTCTCATTTGATGTAAGCTCCACAGCTGAACGTGATATGATAGTAACTGTTGAGGACAGCTCCTATGAGCGCTATCTCAGCGAAACAGTCAGCATTTCTCCCAGCGAGAAGCACTGCAGCTTTGAGGTGCCTTTCAGCTCCGATATGTCGGTGGATATAAAGTTCCAGCTTGGAAATATCGGCAATTCCGCCTCCGCCGGCGAGCATCAGGTGACAGTATCAAATATTAAATGGGAATAAAAATGCGCTACAGTAATAAGTGCAGCGCTTATATAGAAGGATATAAGTATTTATTGAGGAAAACCCTTTTGAAAAAGGGTTGTTCCTCAATGCTCACGTTTCTTAACGAAGAAAGAACAATATCAAACTGAATAGGAACAATAAATCCCGATACCAAACGAGTCGGGATTTATATTTTTTCTAACCATAGATTGCGTGTTTAAGTCACGTTTCCAGCTCCACAATCCCCTGCTTAGAATAGACTTCTAAGCAGGGTTGATTATCTATATCGCTGAATTAATAATCAATACTTTCCAATTCTTTCAGCCACATATTCGCGGAGGCATCACTTGGCATCCGCCAGTCGCCGCGGGGAGAAAGAGTAACAGTTCCGACTTTTGGTCCGTCAGGGAGGCAAGATCTCTTGAATTGCTGGTTGAAGAATCGTCGATAGAATTTTTTCAGCCATTTCATTATCACTTCCTTGGGATAGGTATCGGCGAATGAAAGGCAGGCGATACGGAATACCTTTGACGGAGAAAATCCATATCTCAGAATATAGTACATGAAGAAATCGTGAAGCTCATACGGTCCGACTATATCTTCAGTCTTCTGTGATATAGTACCGTTTTTCTTAGGCGGCAGAAGCTCGGGACTAACAGGAGTATCCAGTATATCGAACAAGATTTTTTTCAGCTCGCCCTCTGATATTTCAGCTTCATAGTTTACCAGCCAGCGCACAAGTGTTTTTGGAATGGACGAATTTACTGCATACATTGACATATGATCCCCATTATAGGTTGCCCAGCCGAGGGCAAGCTCTGATAGATCTCCTGTTCCAATGACGATACCGCCGAGCTGATTAGCTTTATCCATTAGCACCTGCGTTCGTTCTCTTGCCTGTGAGTTTTCGTATGTCACATCGTGAATGTCAGGTGACTGTCCTATATCAGAAAAATGCTGCATTACACTGCTGCATATATTTATTTCAATGAGCGTCGAACCATAAGCCTTTGCAAGCAAACAGGCGTTGTTATAGGTCCTGTCGGTAGTACCGAAGCATGGCATTGTTATAGTGTGGATACCTTTTCTGTCAAGTTCGAGCAAATCGAAAGCGTGTACTGCAACTATAAGTGCAAGAGTTGAATCCAGTCCGCCTGAAAGCCCAAGGACAGCAGTCTTGCAGCCAATATGCCGCAGTCTTGTCATAAGACCGACCGCCTGCATGGTGAGTATCTCTTCACATCTGCTGTCAAGCTGTTTCTTATCAGACGGCACGAAAGGAGTTTTCGGGAAATGCCTTTCAAGTCTCGTTTCTTTGGTTTCAAGGCTGAAATAAGTACTTTTCATATCCGGAGAAGCGGTAAATGTATTCATTCTCCGACGTTCATAATCGAGCTTTTTTATATCTGTATCCGCAATGATAAGACCCTTTGAAAAAAGACGTGATTCTGCTATAACAGAGCCGTTCTCAGCAATTATATCATGTCCGGCAAAGACCATATCCTGCGTTGATTCGCCGATACCCGAATCTGCATATGCATAGGTGCAGGCAAGAGAGCCTGAACGTGCTTTTATGAGAGTTCTGCGGTAATCTGCCTTTCCGATCACTTCGTCGCTTGTGGATAAATTGAATATGATAACTGCGCCCGACTTTGCAAGCTGTTCCGATGGCGAAGAAGTTACCCACATATCCTCACATATCTCGATACCGAATGTCAGCTCAGGAAGTTCTTTGCAGGTAAATACAGTTTCTTCGATGTGAATTGTATATTCATCATTCAGCTGTATATCCGCACAAAGTCCGTCGGCAGCTGCTGTGAAGTGTCTTGCTTCATAGAATTCGCTGTAATTCGGGATGTTCTTCTTTGCCACAGCACCGACAGCCGTTCCCTTATTGATTACGACAGCGCAGTTATAGAGCTTACCGCATACAGCAAGTGGAATTCCTACTACTGAAACAATGTCAAGATCAGCAGTTTCTTTTATTATCCGTGCAGTTTCTTTTTTTGCAGCGCTTAAAAGAGCGTCCTGCAAAAACAGGTCGCCGCAGGTATAGCCTGTCATCGAAAGCTCTGGGAAGCATACTATTTCTACGCCTTTATCGTAGGCTTCCGTTATCATTTCTATTATCCTGTCGGCATTATATCCACAGTCGGCAACTCTTACATCAGGCGTTGCACAAGCTATCTTTATGAATCCGTCCTTCATATTTACCTCCAAAAAGACAAAAAAGGACACTGAATCATCAGCATCCTTGCATTAACAACGTAATTATATACCCATTCATTGATTTTGTCAAGCGAATACTTGACAAATCCTATCTGCCGTGATATAATTCAGGTAAAGAGCAACGGCGCTTCTCGTTTAGAGGAGCGCCGTTTTGTATTAGGAGACTTTCTATGGAGCAGATACGATACAAATGGACAGATGGCAGCGATGAAGATTTTCAGCGTTTCTATTTAGCAACAGAGGAATTTTACAGCAGTATAGTAGGCGGTGAAAAGAACAGGAAAGGTTTTATTCCTTACAATATTTCTCAGAATATCGGCACAGTTATTATAGCATATATCGGTGATACTGCTGTTGGCTGTGCGGGTTTGAAGTCCTATTCTCACACAGATGCAGAGATAAAGCGCGTATGGGTAGAACCTAATTATCGCCGCAGACATATTGCCGCTGATATGATGCAGATGATTGAGAATAAAGCCAGGGAACAGCATTTCACAAGAGCTATTCTCCAGACACGCGTAGCAATGACAGAAGCAGTATCGCTCTATGAGAAACTTGGTTATTATCGTATAGAAAATTATCCACCCTATGATAAGCTTGAAGGCGCGGTATGCTATGCAAAAGACCTGTAAATAAAAGGAGGTATCACTATGGCAGCATTTGATAGGATATTGTCAGGAATACCTGAAATGGATAATGCGCTTGATAACATAAGACTTGGCGACAATGTGGTATGGCGGGTCTCTGACCTGTCTGAGTTCCGTCTGTTTATGGAGCCATATCTTAGGCAAGCTATCGCTGACGGCAGAAATATTATATATTTTCGTTTTGCAAGTCATGAGCCTCTTGTTGAGAACTGTCCCGAGGTCAAGACCATAGAAGTGCCGCTTTCCCACAGATTCGAGACATTCACCGTTGATATACATAATGAGATTGAAAAGGCAGGCAGGGACGCTTTTTACATTTTCGACTGCCTTTCAGAATTGCAGGCAATGTGGGCTACTGACCTTATGATGGGGAACTTTTTCAGAGTCACCTGCCCGTTCCTCTTTATACTTGATACAGTTGCATTCTTCCCTATAATTCGCGGAAAGCACTCAGTTCACGCAATTAATAAGATACTGAATACCACGCAGCTTTTCTTCGATGTTTATTCCGATAAAAAGAACGTCTATGTACGTCCCGAAAAGGTATGGAACAGAAACTCGGATACCATGTTCCTGCCGCATACATATGAGCCTGAAACAGGACATTTCCGTCCTATCCTTGACGGCGTAAAGTCGAGCCGCTTCTATCAGGTTCTTGGCGATGCTCAGCGCTCCGCAGATGAGCAGTTCATGGACTCGTGGGACAGAAATTTCAAAAAGGCGAAGATACTCTATGACAGCGGTTTTGATATTTCGGAGCAGTGCAGTAATATGTGCAATATCATGATGACCCGCGATTCAAAAATGCGAGAAATGGTCAAGAAGCACTTCAGGCCCGAGGACTATTTCAGCGTTCGCGACCACATGATAGGCACAGGTATGATAGGCGGAAAAGCCTGCGGTATGCTTCTTGCAAGAGCTATAATACGAAATACCGAGCCTGATATTGATGAAGTACTTGAACCTCACGATTCCTTTTATGTCGGCTCAGATGTTTATTACACCTACATTGTTGACAATAATTTCTGGGATCTGCGTATAAAACAACGTACCGAGGAGGGATATTTCTCACTTGCTGATGAGTTCGCACTGCACCTTATGAATGGTCAATTCTCTGATGAAATGCGCGAGCAGCTCAACCGCATTATCGAATACTACGGTCAGGATCCCTATATCGTCCGTTCAAGCAGTATCCTTGAGGACGGCTTCGGCAACGCTTTTGCAGGCAAGTACGAATCTGTTTTCTGTGCCAACAGAGGAACTCCTGAAGAACGCCTTGAAGAGTTTGAAAAGGCGATAAAAACTGTCTATGCAAGCACCATGAGCCTTTCTGCACTTGATTACCGAAAGCGACGTGGACTTGACAAGCGTGACGAGCAGATGTCACTGCTTGTACAGCGTGTATCGGGTTCTTACTACGGAGCATATTATATGCCGTGTGCAGCAGGCGTGGGATATTCCTACAGTCCGTACAGTTTTCTCAAAAGCTCTGACCAGTCTGCGGGAATGCTTCGCCTTGTTATGGGACTTGGCACGTCTGCCGTTGACAGGACAGAGGGTTCATATCCTCGTCTTGTAAGTCTTGATATGCCCGAAAAGACGGTGTATTCAACTTATGCAGACAGGCACAGGTTCTCGCAGGGCAAAGTTGAAGTCATAAACACGTCCGGTCACGATATGGAACGTCTGCCGCTGCGTGATATTGAACCTGTGATACCCGGATATCTGCATAATATTCTACTTGAACATGATTACGATGCCGAGAGCAGATTGCGTGAAATGGGACGAAATGTATCATCGACCTTTATCTCGTGCAAGGGACTTGTAAGCAATAAAACACTTATGTCGCAGATGCAGAGAATGCTTCGTTGCATACAGAATGAGTATGAGTATGGCAATGGCTAACGGCGAAGCCGAAGCAAAAAAGCAGATCAAGGATAATGAGAAGCTCCGCAGTGAATATGAAACAAAAATCAGTCAACTCGACAATGCGATACAGCTTCTCTTCATGGACAGGTCAAACGGAAAGATCACGGATGAGCGCTACGATATACTCTCTGCAAACTTCGAGAAGGAGCAGTCAGAGATAAAAGCCAAGCTCAACGCCCTTGATTCACAGTTTGACGAAATGAAAGTGCGAGAGAAGTGTGTCAGGGACTTCATTAACAACGCAAGGCAGTACACGGAGATTCACAAGCTCACTCCCGAGATACTGAAATCTTTCATCGGGCGCATTGAAGTCTACGAAAAGGCAGTCAAGCATTCAAGGACTTGCGGAAACCACATCGTCATCTACTTCACATTCATGCCCGACAAGGCAATAGCTATTGACAGGATGATATCCGAGAATGGTGAAATCATAACCCTTTAATAACAAAAATCTCCGAGGGATTGCTCCCTCAGAGATACAACACATATTAATGTTCGTTAAGGAACGTGAGCTAAACTCCTTTCCTAAAACTTCCGGTTTTAATTTTTTTCATATAGGGCGCTCTGTATAAATACAGAGCGCTCATTTATTTTATGAGCGCCCTATATGAAAAAAATCAGGATCAAAAGTCTTTGGAAGGGGGCTCGGGGGTGACTCCCCGCAGTGCGGGGAGATGTCACTCAGTGACAGAGGGGACCGCCTCCGTCAGAGGAACCTTTCCTCAGAAAGGTTTCCACTGATAATCACACATAAAACTTCTATATTAGTGCCGCTGTTATTCTGAAGCGCATTTTTTGCCGGGCAATTCGGGGGAATTATAAGCGTATTATCCGCATATCCCGATAATAGCCTCAGCCATTATCTCTGCATTTTTCAGCAGTTCCTCCACCGTGATGAACTCCTCCGGCGAGTGCATATTGTGGTCAGTTCCCGGAAATTCGGCTCCGAAGGCAACTCCGCCCTCTATTTCGTGGACATAGGTGCCGCCTCCGATAGCAATGCACCTGCCCTTGTCGCCGGTAACCTTCTCGTAAGTTTTCAACAATGTCCGGACAAATGTTGAATTCTCATCCGTACAATGGGGCTCCACTCCCTCGCAGGAATCTATATCAAATCCGGCCTCCGCAAGTTTTCCGCAGATAATTCCGCTTATCTCAGCTTTAGTGCGGTCAAGCGGGAAACGTATATCTATACCGCCGTTAAGTCTGCCGTTTTCGGTGTTCAGCATGGAGAGCACACAGGTCATTTTTCCAGATATATCGTCAGATAATCCCAGCCCACAGCTCTTGCCGTCGGTCTCTCCGTGGGGAAACAGCTTTTTAAGTCCGCTGATAAGCACGTCATCGCCCTCACACTCACTGAGGAATTTTGTGACCGCATTCTCGCCTTTTTCAGGTGTTGAGGCATGGGCAGAACGTCCGGTGAACTCCAGCCCATCTACGATACAGGTCTGCGGAACGGCATTTATAACTGTTCCGGCAGCAATATCTGCTCCCCAGAACGGAGCTGAAAAATAGACCCTAAGCATTCCCTTCTCCGCATTTATCACAGGATACTCCCCGTCCGGAGTGAATACCATGGGCGGAAGCTTCTTTTTGCTGCGGTAATAAGCCATATCCGCCGAGCCGTTCTCCTCATTGGTACCGAAAATAAGTCTCACACCTTTTTTCAGCGATATTCCCAGGTCCTTAACAGCTTTTGCCGCATACAGAGCCGCCACAGCCGGTCCCTTATCATCGATAGTACCTCTTCCGATGAGCTTATCTCCCTCACGGCGCATAACAAAGGGGTCACCCTTCCATCCGCTTCCTTCCGGGACTACGTCCAGATGTGAGAGAATAGCCAGCTCCGGCTCAAGGGAATTGATGTCAGCTGAGCCGGCATAGTTTTCCACATTTTCAACAGCAAAACCTGCCTCACTGCATTTTTTCAGCATGATATCAAGTGCTCTTGCAGGTTCTTTACCAAAGGGAGCTCCCTCCCCGGCCTCGCCCTGAACACTGGGGACAGCTACAAGCTCACCGAGGAAAGCTGTCATTTCGTCTTTTTTTGAAGCTAAATATTCACTTATACTGCTCATTTCAAAAGCCTCCTTTTTGATATAATAACAAAATACCGCAGTATAAATACTGCGGTACTTTGCGTACAGGCTCGCACCCATACAAAGAAAGAAAGGATAAATATGAAAAGATTTATCAGTTAACGATTGCCTTCTCTGTTTCCTTATCGAAGATATGGATCCTGTTAGGATCGATAGCAACTCTGATATCATCACCAGGTCTTGCTGTTGATCTCGGGCTTACTCTTGCTGTAAGCGGGATACCTTCGCAGAGGAGGTAGAGGTATGTCTCAGCACCCATCATTTCTGTAATTTCTACATTACAGTTGATAACGCCTGTTGTAGCATTTGAGAGGTACATCTCCTCATCGTGGATGCTCTCAGGACGAACGCCGAGGATGATCTCCTTGCCAACATAGTGGCCGAGGTCATCGTTTACCTTTGACTCAGGAACGATTATCTGATACTTAACGCCTCTGGACATCTTGGAGTCTTCAGAGCCGAATTCAACGATATACTGGCCATACTCTTCTCTGAGTGTAGCGTCGATGAAGTTCATCTGAGGTGAACCGAGGAATCCTGCAACGAACTTGTTTACAGGGTTCTCATAGAGGTTCTGAGGAGTATCGATCTGCTGAACGAAGCCGTCCTTCATACAAACGATACGGTCACCCATTGTCATAGCCTCTGTCTGGTCATGAGTTACATAGATGAATGTTGTACCAAGTCTCTTGTGGATCTTTGAGATCTCGGTTCTCATCTGTGCACGGAGCTTAGCATCGAGGTTTGAGAGAGGCTCGTCGAGGAGGAATACCTTAGGTGAACGAACGATAGCACGACCGAGAGCAACTCTCTGTCTCTGACCACCGGACATAGCCTTAGGCTTTCTCTCGAGGAGGTGTGTAAGGTCGAGGATCTTAGCAGCCTCGTTAACCTTTCTCTCGATCTCATCCTTAGGAACCTTACGGAGCTTAAGTCCGAAAGCCATGTTATCAAATACAGTCATATGAGGATAGAGCGCATAGTTCTGGAAAACCATTGCGATATCTCTGTCCTTAGGAGCAATATCGTTTACAAGGCGGTCGCCGATGTAAAGCTCACCCTCTGAGATCTCCTCAAGTCCGGCGATCATACGAAGAGTTGTTGACTTTCCGCATCCGGAAGGTCCAACCAGAACGATAAACTCCTTATCTCTTATCTCTAAATTAACATCTGAAACAGCAACAACGCCGCCCGGATATTTCTTATAAATACCTTTAAGTGTTAAGCCTGCCATTAATTCCAGTCCTCCAGTTCAATATTTCTTGCCGATAATTTATCTATACAGTATCAGCTATATTAATATAATACCAAACTTTGCGAAATATTTCAAGTCTCTAAATTGACAAAGTTTTATTTAGTTGTTTATTAGAATTGCCGAAAAAAAGTCAGAGAAATCGGCTAAAAAAGGGTCTTCGGGGGGCTGTTTAAACAAGTTTTCAACATCTTTGTGCAATAATTCCATACTCTCCCCTAATCCCAGTTTTTCGGGAAGAATCAAGCCTCCCAGCGAAATCCTCATCAGCTTTTGTACATGATTTCCGGCGGCTGCGAACATTCTTTTAACTTGATGATATTTTCCCTCGTGAAGCTCTATCAATGCCAGTTTATCGCTATTTTCCACACCTCTCACCCTTGCGGGCAGACAGGTATCGCCGTCCGCCAATTTGATACCTTTTTTGAATATGTCAACATATTTGTTTTCGTACGGTCTGTCAAGTTTCACAATATATATTTTCGGTATATGGCTCTTAGGAGAGAGCATCTTATGGGCAAGTTCTCCGTCATCTGTTATCAGAAGAGCGCCTGTTGTGTCCTTATCGAGGCGCCCCGCAGGGAACATTCCTTTTGAGCGCAGCTCCGCCGGTATCAGCTGAAGTACTGAGGGACCATCGTTCTCCTCCGTAGAGGAAACATATCCCTGTGGCTTATTTAAAAGTATATACTTGAATCTGTCCCCTGAGACCTCCCTTCCGCTAACACTTACAGAATCCTTCTCCGGGTCTATCTTCACATCTGTTTTTTTCTCCGTTCTGCCGTTGAGGGATATCTGACCCTTAGCGGCGAGCTGTTTTATCTGTGAACGGGTATACTCAGTCCTTTCGGATATGAATTTATCAAGTCTTATCAGCGGCATAGCTTCTCCTTTCGGAATAAAAATCCGGTCTCCGGAATATGATTTTCCAGAGCCTGTCAGAAATATCATATCATGCATGAGGAGCGATAATATGAAAAGACATACACTTATAATTGTACCCGCAGTCCTGCTTATAGGAGCCGCAGTAATACTCCGTCCCGGCAGAAGCAGCTCCGACGGAACTGAGAGGGCCTCTGTTGCCGCATCATCTGTAGGAGAGAGAATGGATTACTTTGCCTCCCACGGCTGGGAAGTCGAAGAGATCGCCGGAAAAGATATAACCATACCGGAGGTATTCTCCGCTGCCTATGAGGAATATGCAGCAATGCAGGACAAACAGGGGCTCCCTCTCCGGGAATATGCCGGCAGGAATGCCAGGCTTTACGTTTATGAGGTAAAAAATTACAGTCCCGAAAACAGAAAAATGCTTGCGGAACTGCTGGTCTGTGATGATACGGCTGTGGCCTCCATGGTATACAGCGATGACGGCGGCAGTCTCCGTATGGCTGTAGTCTGAGGGGATTCAGTCCGCAGTCTGTTTATTTTTATCGTCGAACTCACTTATAGCCGCAACGAAGCTGGCTATATCGGTAAAATCCTTATATACCGAAGCAAATCTTATATAGGATATGGGGTCGATGTCACGGAGCCTGTCAAGGACCATATTTCCTATTTCCTCTGATTTTATAACGGTCTTGAGGTGGTCGGCGCAGTAATTTTCCACATAGTCTGCTATCTCATCCACCTGCGCCTTTGTAACAGGGCGCTTTTTTATTGCAGTGAATATGCCCTTTATGAGCTTCTGTTTGTCGAACTGCTCAAATCCGCCGGAGCGCTTTTCAACCATGAGGAGCGGCACTTCAAACATTTCATAGGTAGTGAATCTGCCTCCGCACTTTGTACATTCTCTGCGGCGGCGTATCTTGTCGTCAGAGGGACGTGAATCGATGACCTTTGAATCCTCAAAGGAGCAAAACGGACATTTCATAGTTATTTCTCCCTGCCATAAGGCTCTAACATTTTGTTTAGCACGTTGTAGCTGCGTATGAGTTCGCTTATCGGGCCGAAGTTATTGCGGTAGAGTTCAAGTATCACATTGCAGTCCGGGTTGAGTTCATTGAGCCTGCCGAAAAATTTCCTGAAATCGAATCTGCCCTTTCCTATGGGGAGGCAGTCTCCCAGCTCGCCGGCATCGCTTATATGGACATGGGCGATACGGCTGCCGGCAGCTTTAAGGAGGCTGAACGGGTCCTCGCCTGCACGAATAGCCTGCTTTGTATCCAGCACAAATGCAAACTCATCCCCAAGCATACCTGCCACATCCCTGATATAGGCCGAAGAACCGCTCTGACACCGTGAAACATTTTCAAGCGCCACGGTCACTCCGTTCTCCTTTCCCACACGGAACAGACGGCTGTATCTCTCGCAGAAAAGCTCCTTTGAGCGGACCGATTTACCGCCGTGAAGCACAAACACCTCAGCTCCTGTCATATTCATGAACCGGAAGTAGTATTTGTAGTATTCAAGAGCGTCGGTCATTCTTCTCTCGTAATCCGAGAAAAAGAAAAGCTGCTCCATTTCGCTGGTAAAGGGATGCACCGACACGCATTTTGCATCAAACCGTTTGAGGATATTGGCCATTCCATGAGCAAAGCTCTTTTTCAGCTCGCAATGGGTATTTATGAATATCTCAACGCAGGAGACCCCGTTGACAGTCAGATCATATAAGCTTTCCTCTACCGGTTTCGGATAGAGACAGGCTGTTGATACACCAGCGGTCATAGAGGCACTCCTTTCGCAGTTTTTTTACATTTTTATTATACCAAAATCCCTCTGTAAAGTCAAGCAGAGACCCTCTCATGCCGATCAGGAGCAGCATAGTGCAGAGTGAGCTGCGGATAAATTTTCCCATATACGGATATATGACGATATCCCGCACTAATTAGAACTATATTGCTGTGCTGAGTTGCCCTGTACCAACATATTGGTCGACCTATTATGACCTGCCTAAATACAGGCTTTTTTCAACTCGTTACCGCCCGTCAGAATATTATTCTTCTCATTTTTTCGTATACTATTGACAATACTTTGCCTTTATGGTACAATAAATGTGAAGGAGTTTACCTTTATATACAGAGCCTTCATTCACTGTGAAGGAACTGAAAACTGCCTATAAAGGAGATATGATATATGGAAAAAACGGGAAAAAAGAGATTGGGCTTAAGGATAGGACTGCTGTTATCGTTCATTGTGTGCCAGATATTGTGCGTGTATATGGGGTATACGTTCAGCACATATCACAAATCCACACTGACAGATAAAATGCTCGTCGACAGCGGTATCAATTCCGCAAACAAGCTGATGATAGTTGCTCACCCTGATGATGAGGTCATCTGGGGCGGCGGTCACCTTATGGAGGGCGGATATTATATAGTTGTCCTCACCAACGGTAAAAATGCTGTCAGAAAATGCGAATTTGACAAGGTACTGAAAGCCTCCGGAAACAAGGGCATAATCCTCAGCTATCCGGACAAAGCCTTCGGCAAGAAGGACGAATGGAAAAAGAGCAAAAAGGAGATCAAAAAGGATATCTCCAGAATAATGGGATATAAAGACTGGGATATGATAGTCACCCACAATAAAGATGGCGAATACGGACATATCCACCACAAGATGACTCACAGATTCGTAACAGATATCTACAACGATAAATCCCCTGACTGCAGCCTCTATTTCTTCGGAAAATATTACACCAAGTCAAAAATCGGCGATGTTTCCGACAGCCTCCCCCGTATATCCGAGGAGCAGCTCAAGTATAAGGAAAACCTGGAGGAGATATACAAATCTCAGGACTATGTAGTCGATATGTTCTGCCAGATGAATCCCTTCGAGGACTGGACCTGCTATAACGAACAAGGCGAAGACTGATATTACTATCCGGTTCCGTAATTACGGAGCCGGATTTTTTAGGAGATAATTATGATATTAAGAACACCGGAATATTATCACTCTTTTAAATGTATAGCTGAAAAGTGCAGGGACAACTGCTGTATCGGCTGGGAGATAGACATTGACAGGGATACGGCTTCCTATTATAAAAGCATTACAGGAAGCTTCGGGGAAAGGCTCCGCAATAATATCTCGGACGGCAGCTTCATTCTCGGCAGCAATGAAAGATGTCCCTTTCTGAACTCCGGAAACCTCTGTGATATCTATATGACCCTCGGTGAAGAGCATCTTTGCAGCATCTGCACTGAGCATCCACGCTTCTATGAGTGGTTCGGAAGCTTTAAAGAGGGCGGTATAGGACTTTGCTGCGAAGAGGCTGCAAGACTGATCCTTTCTCAGGATATGCATATCACCGAGAAAATGACCGCTGAAGCTGACGATACCCAATGCGATGAGGAGCTGCTGAAAACACTCCTGACTGCAAGAGACATTATTATCAGTCATCTCCGGAGCGGAAATCTGTCCGATTCCGTCTGTACCATGCTCAGCTTCGCAGAGGAGCTGCAATACCGGCTCGACAACGGCGAAACAGAGCTTCCCCAATGGAAGCTCTCCGGCAGTACTGAAAAGCCTGACATAAGGGGACTTCTCGACCACTTCGCAGGCCTCGAACCTATTGACCCTCACTGGCCGGAATACCTCAAAAGCCTCTCCTCTGCCCCGGATGAACTCCCGGAGCTCTCAGCAGAGCAGGAGATCTGGCTCCGGAGAATAGGCGAATATTTCATATACCGCTACTTCCTGAAGGGAGTTTTCGACGGTGAGATACTCTCACGGGTAAAGCTTGCCGCAGTCAGCATCTGGTTCATAGGCTGGCTTTGGAGGAATAAAGCTGCCGATAACGGCGCCTGCTCCTTTGAAGACTGCGTCTGGCTGGCAAAGAATTACTCAAAGGAGATAGAATACTGCGAGGAGAACCTTGAAGCCCTCGCTGATGACTCCTACTGCATTAAACAATTGACATCTCCGGGCATTAAAGGCCTGTTCTGCGGCAGTTGATACAACTGCCGCTTAATTAATATACAATGATTTAAGCTTCGCATTGACGTATATTACAAATAGAAATTCAGGCTTTTGTGCAATCATATGAAATGCTTCCGGCGATCGGAAAAATTAGGCCGGCTCGCTTGACAAATCCGTAAAAAAGCGGTATCATTTAGCTATAGTAAAGCTTAATTTAATTTATGTGCTGAATTTTAATTAAGCTCACAGTTTTCCGTTCCCTTTGGACGAGGAACGGCTGTAAGGGTCCTGCACTGCCCTTACTTTACACACTTTTATAATATTTGGGAGGATATTATATGTTTGAGAGAACAAGAACGGTCAAAAGGATCGTAAGTGTTTCCGCAGCAGCTATGTGTATTCTTTCCTCACTGAGGATAGCTCCGGAAACTGAATTTACTGCTTTTGCAGTAACAAATATGTCTGCATTTGAAATAACTGAGGATATGCAGATAGGCTGGAACCTGGGCAACACACTGGATGCTTACGGTACAGTCACAGGCCTCTCCACTGAGACCTGCTGGGGAAATCCCGTAACCACAAAAGCAATGATCGATGCCGTTAAGGCTAAGGGCTTCAACACAGTGAGAATACCTACTACCTGGTACAATCACCTTGACGGAGACAACAATATCGACTCTGCATGGATGGCAAGAGTAAAGGAAGTCGTTGACTACGCTATAGACAACGATATGTACGTTATCCTCAATCTCCACCACGAAAACTGGGTGGACAGAGCAGATCTGGGCACTGCTTATGACGAGATGAAGCCGAAATTCCTCAAGATCTGGACTCAGATCAATAATCAGTTCAAGGATTACGATCAGCACCTTATCTTTGAATCAATGAACGAACCAAGAGCTAAGGGCACCACACACGAATGGTGGGGACCTCAGCAGAATGAATTAGATACGATAAATAACCTCAACGCTGACTTCGTAAAACTCGTAAGAAGCTCCGATTCACCCTATGCAAAGAATCGTCTCCTTATGATCCCCGGATACTGTGCTTCAAGCGACAGCACTATCTACTCTAAGATAGTCGTTCCGGATGATGACTTCGTTGCAGTTTCCATACACGCTTACTCACCTTATGACTTCGCTATGAATGCTGAGGTGGCAAGCCACGATACTTTCACAGAAAAGTACTCAACAGACCTTACAAATATCCTGGAAGGCATCAGAAAGACCTTCATTGCCAACGATATCCCTGTTGTTATCGGTGAGTTTGGTACATCCAACTTCAATAACACAGAGGCAAGAGTTCAGTGGGCTGACCAGTACATCTCTACTACAAAGGCCTACGGTATCCCATGTGTTCTCTGGGATAACAACGTTATATCCAGCTCACAGAGCCCCGGAGAATGCCACGGCTATCTGGACAGAGGCTCTCTGAAATGGTATTCAGCATCCGAGCCTGTCGTTGACAAGATGATGAGCGTTCTCGCTGATGACTCTATCAAGTGGGGCGGAACAAAGCAGGGCGTTCAGTACAGTCACGACGATATCACCACAGGAAAGATCCTTTCCGATAAGTCTCAGAAGATAGATGCTTCCGTTAAGGACGGCAACTGCTCTTCTCCTGTTGATGTGACATGGGCTCAGATAGAGGGCGGAGATGTTGCAGTCAAGTTCACAGGTGATGAGCCTGTTATCGCCTTCACAGACGGCGACTGGGATAACTGGACAGAAGTCAAGCCCTATGACGTCAAGGATGGCATTGCTTACTACTCTGCAAAACATATCCAGCAGGCATGGACTGCTAAAACAGATATCGGACATCTCTTCGTAAGAACAAACGGAGTTACCACAGTTCAGACTATAGCTATTATCGGCGGCTCTGAAGTTCCGGACGCTCCTGTTGACAAAACTATCAAGTATAAGATAGACCTTAGCGGTGCAGATATGAATGGAACACTTGTTATAGACTTTGAAGGTACTCCCGGCGCTTTCAATAACGGCTGTGTAGGCTACGCAAACGGCGCTGACTGGGAAGCTATCGAGTGGGAAGGTTCTTTCGACTCAAACGGAAAGCTCCAGATAAAGGTGCCTATGAGCAAATTCAAGATCACTCCCTCCGGAGCTGAAGTGCAGGTATGGTGGCATGACGGCGAGATAGAAATGAAGAAGTACGAAGTTACTGGTTCATCTTCCGTTGTTACAACTACCACTACTACCAGCAGCAATAATAATACTACTACAACTACAACTACTACATCAGATGTTCAGTCCGACGGCAAGGGATTCTATGTTGACGGCCAGACTATCCGTGATGCAAACGGTCAGGAGTTCATCATGCGTGGTGTCAATATCGCTCATGCATGGTACAAGAACAACACTGAACAGTCTATCAAAGCTGCTGCTTCAAAGGGCACAAACGTTGTAAGAATCGTCTGCGCTGACGGCGGTCAGTGGACAAAGACATCTGCTGACGAGCTTAAGAAGATCATCGGCTGGTGTAAGGAAAATAACCAGATATGTATCCTTGAAGCTCACGATGCTACAGGCAGCAACAATATCGATGATATCGTAAAGGCTGCTGAGTACTGGGCTGAGATGAAGGATATACTCAACGAGAACAAGGCTTATGTCATCCTCAATATCGCAAACGAGTGGTACGGCGACTGGAACAGCGCTACATGGGCTGAGGGAAGCGAAAAGGCTATCAAGGTCATCCGTGATGCCGGAATAAAGAATATGATAATGATCGACGCTGCCGGCTGGGGACAGTATCCCAAGTCTATCGGCGAAAAGGGCGCAGAGGTATTCGCTTCTGACCCTGATAAGAACACTGTATTCTCCGCTCATCTCTATGAGTATGCAGGCGGTACAGCTCAGATGGTAAAGGACAATATCGATTCAGCCCTCACCTGCGGCGCTCCCGTAGTTATCGGCGAATTCGGCTACAAGCACACTGACGGCGACGTTGATGAAGCAACTATCATGAGCTACTGTGCAGAGAAGAATATGGGATACCTTGCATGGTCATGGAAGGGCAACAGCGGCGGTGTTGAATACCTCGACCTTTCAAATGACTGGGACGGCACAGACCTTACCGAGTGGGGCAAGATCTACTTCGACGAGATCGCAGGCAAGGCAAAAACAGCCTCCGTATTCTCCGGAAGCACTCCCGACAGCAAGTATCTGGCCGGCGACGCTGACTGCGACGGCTTTGTAAAGATGAACGATGCAGTACTCATCATGCAGTCTATCTCAAATGGAGACAAGTACGGCGTTGGCAAGCCTGACGGTATCACAGATATTGGCGCTAAGAACGCTGACTGCGACGGCAAGGCAGGCATCTCTCCTAACGATGCTCTTACCATTCAGCAGTACCTCCTTAAGATAGTTACATCTCTTCCAGTTAAATAATGCTTATTTGAGCAGATAAGCATTTGCATCTATAGGTGAAGAAAAAATAAAAAGAAAAAGGAAATACCTCCCGGAAGCTTATTCCGGGAGGTATTTCTGTTGTTACTGTATAAATTCCTTTATTGGATATATTTCAGTTACATCGCCGTTTTTGACCATTTCATCAAGTGTATCAGAATCGCCTTCATAGGTGTACGCATAGAAGGTATTGTAATCTGAATGGTACATCTGGTTGCCGTAGATCTTGGCCTTGGGATAATTCGCATCCTCAGTTCTGTCATACCATGTGCGCTCACGGACACTGTCCTCATCAAAGTCATATATGGACGGGCCAAATTCCTTCTCAGCAGTCTCCTTGTCAAATCCGGCATTCACTGCAAATGTTGAAAGAAGGTCTGTGAAGTACATCGGAGAATTGTTTACTTCAAACCTGTCATGGGAGGTATTTGCCTCCTTTATCATAAATATGGGAGTTGCTCCGGTCTCACCAACAGAATGTTCACCATGATCTGAGGTCACTATTATAACAGAATCATCATACACTCCCATTTCTTTAAGCTGATCGATATAGGAACGGGTAATATCGAAGCAGGTATCCATCTCATCATATATATTACATGGATAATGTGTACCCTTAGTATGCTGGATTATGAAATAATTGTCGTCATTATCTGCGGGACTTAGCTTTGTATGAGCAAGGAAATCAGAGTTTTCGTAGTATTTATATCCGAAATCGAAGATCACTATATTCTCAAAGCTCAGCTTCTCTTCATCAACAAATCTCTTTGCTGCAAAAGGCAGTGCCCTGTACATTTCAAGGCTATGGAGATTTGTCCTGAGCATATCACGATGAACTGTTGAAGGCTTCATCCGCACCGCCTTTTCACTGTAGGCTGCATTATCAAATATACCGTTCCAGTCAAGGGCAGTACCGCCGTTCATATTGTATGCATTGACCCTGTAGCCCATATCGTGAAGTCCGCCATAAAATGCCTCTGCTTTTGGCCCCTTCCAGGCCTTTTCAAAGAACTCACTTCCGGTCAGCTCATTATCGAAGTCAATACCGCTGAACATCTGTGCAAAGGACATTGTGGTGAAATCGTAAACACTGCAGGTATTTGTATATACTGTAAAATCCTTGAAGTCGTCAAGCTTTTCCGGATGCTCCTTCATTATTTTATCTATGTACTTATTATCAGCAGCATCGTATACAAGAACAATAACGTTCTTGTGCTTTGATACTGTGTACATCTCATCTGTGGTCATGTAGGCATGATTATGAGTGCCGAAAAGGTCATTCTTTGATGTAGACACCATAGTCACTGCTGTAATGACATGAAGAGCAAGCATTGCCGCAGGAACTATAGTTGAAAGCTTATCCCACAGCTTCCGGTTGAATTTAAGCATGAGCAGAGGCACTGCTATGATGAAAAGCCATACTGCACCATTGAACACTGCAAAGCCTGCGTGTTTCTTCCAGTCGAATTCCTGCATACCTATCATATCCAGGCGGTTGTTCATGAACATATACTGTACATAGACCGCAAGAATAAGTCCCATAACTATGCTCATGCCTATATTGAAATGCTTCTCCCTGACGCCAAGTATAATAACTGCAAGACTTAGAGTGAGCATTACGAAATCCCAGAGCATTGTGGGAAGAAGCTGCTGATAGTAAAAGGGAAAGTCTGCAAAATTATTCACAAATGTATCTGTGGCAAGATATATGGTCAATATGAAGCTAAGGGCTGAAGACATCAGGCCCGCAGCAAGTATCTTTTTCTTCCCTCGCCTTAAAATATAGCCTAAAACTGAAGAAAAAACAATATACAGCACAATAAGATCAAATGGGATCGCTATCAGGTATAACAGTCCTTTGCTTAGTGAGATCTCTGCTTTAGAAGCAGTTACTGTCATTATCGCCGTTATATAAGCTGACATTACCGCCGCAGCTATATGTCCCAGCACCGGAAGTTCCTGAATATGCTTCTGCATATGTGAAAGCTGTACCTCTAAAGCCAGTACAAGTATCACTATTCCAAAGAACAGCCAGTCTAACCAGAATGCCCTTACTGCTGTAAATATACTTAATACGCAGGTGACCGCTTCTAAGGGTATACGAAGCTTAGAATATCGTTTTTCAAATATATCTGAAATTTTATTAGCTTTTTTTGTAAGAAACACTTTCCAACTTCCTCCTAAAATTTTTTAACTTGTCAGCAATGATATGATAATTATATCACAAATGCTTGAAAATAGCAAGAGGAGCAGCAAAAAAGCCTGCTGAGACTGTTTGCTTTTATCCTGTTATGCCCTGACCGGTCAGATAATGCGGCTTTTGCTCTGTACTATTGACAAATTGTCCACCGGTGTGGTAAAATCATACTAAAGAAATTGTACAAAAAAGGAGCTGGATTTATGAAAAAATTATCAGCACTGACTGCGGCCGCAATTCTGGCAGGCACTTTCAGTCTGAATGCTCATGCAGGCGGAGTCAATTTCCGGGCTGAAAATACTGCTCTTGATATGAAAGGCGATATCGTGGGAACAGCTTCAGCAGATACTGTTGGCGACGTCATTTGCGGCTGTGACTATACAATTATGGTAAGACTCAGCGGAAAATTCATCACTGCTGCCTCTGACGGCAATGTTCATCAGTGGGAAAAGCTGAGCGGAGACTCTCAGACCTGGCGGATAATAAGTGCAGGCGACGGAAAATGCGCTTTCCTCTCCGCTGAAAACGGTCTTGCTATGACTGTGGACAAGGGGGACTCTTCAAACGGAAATAATATATACCTTTCCGAATATGAAGACTCGGCCGCTCAGCACTTCATCCTTCACCGCACTGACGATGCCTATTATATCACTGCGGAATGTTCCGGGAATACAGCTCTTGATGTGTACGACATAAGCCATGAAAACGGCGCAAACATCGATCAGTGGGACTACTGGGGCGGTGAGGGACAGAAATTCTATATCCGCCCCGTCAATAATGAATACCGCTTCCTCAGAGGCGATCTTGACCACAACGGACGTGTGGACTCCTTCGACCTTACCCTTCTGCAAATGGGTATCAGCGGCGGATTCGATCAGATCACAGAGCAGATAGCTGATCTCTCCGGAAACGGGACCGCCGGCAGTGAGGATATCAGCATCCTGACAGATTTCATACTCGGAAATGATACCGATATCTCACCCTATGTCACTATCCCCTATGAAAAGCCGGATGTGGCATATCTCTTCGCTTATTTCCTCGGAAATGCTCCTGAGCAGGAGCGGCTCAGCTATGCTATAAGTACAGACGGCTATCATTTCAAAGCCCTCAACAACGGAAATGCTGTCTGGAAATCCGGAGCAGGCACCGAATGTATCCGTGACCCATATATCTTCAAGGGACAGGACGGACTGTATTACCTGCTTGCTACGGATATGAAGTCCTCTCTTGGCTGGAGCAGCAACCGCAATATCATCACAGCAAAGTCCACAGACCTGGTACACTGGTTCGACGATACTATTATAGAAGTCGCAAACAAGTACCCGCTTATGATGGGAGCTGACCGTGCGTGGGCGCCTCAGGCCATATATGACCCGGAGAAGGACTCCTACATGATATACTTTGCTGCAAGAGTCCCCGGCCGTGATGACCGCACCATTATGTACTATGCTTACAGCAAGGACATGAAAAAGTTCGATACAGAACCTGCTCTGCTGTTCGCTCCGGCAAATGGAAATGACGCTATTGACTCCGATATAATCTTCGAGAACGGCAAGTACTATATGTACTACAAAAATGAGACGAACAAGCGCATATACCTTGCTGAGGCCGACCATGCAAGCGGTCCCTACAAGGAGATAAAACAGGTCTCAGAGGGAAATATCGGTGTTGAGGGACCAAATATCTATAAGCTTATCGGCTCCGACAAATGGCTGATGATGTCCGACGCATACGGAAACGGATATTATGTGATGCAGGAGACCTCAGACCTGGAAAACTTCCGGAGTCTCTCCCGTAACAGCTACAGCTTCGATTTCACTCCCCGTCACGGATATGTCATCCCCATAAATGCAGACCAGTATACAGCTCTTGTAAATGCCTATCCTTCCGCCGGACTTCACCCCATAAATACGGATATAGAGCCTGTGGTATATCATGCCGGAATAGGCGCAAAAACTGCTGTCCCCACCTATGCCGCTGCAAGATACAGTGACGGCGGAAGTGCTCAGATGTACATTGAATGGGAAAACAAGTACGGTGTTGATACCTCAAAACCAGGTGTATATAAAATGAAGGGAAAGCTGCACTCCGCCGGAGATACCTACTCAGACCCGTTTATTGAGGAGAGAGCTGACCCGTATATCGTTCAGGGAGGCTCATACTACTACTTCACCGCCTCATATCCGGCTTATGGAAGTGTGGACAAGGGCTATGACAGAATAGTCCTCCGCAGAAGCGATACTGTTGCAGGACTTGCCTCCGCAGAGGAAAAAGTCATCTGGAAGGCTCATTCCAGCGGCATAATGGCAAAGCATATCTGGGCTCCGGAAATGCACTGTATCGGCGGATACTGGTATATCTTCTTCGCCGCAGGCGCAAGCAATAATATCTGGGCTATCAGACCATATGTGCTGAAATGCGACGGCGACCCGTATACCGGAAACTGGACTGAATGCGGCCAGATGCAGGCCTCAGCAGGAGATACTGAGTCCTTTGCTAATTTCTCGCTTGATATGACCTATTTCGAGCATAACGGCAGAAGCTATGTGATATGGGCAGAGATAAAGGGAGACTCCTCACTCTTTATGGCTGAGATAGACCCCCGTGAGCCCTGGAAGCTTATTTCAAAGCCCATACTCCTGACTAAACCGGAGTATAACTGGGAGAAGGTCAACAACCGTGTCAATGAGGGCGCCGCTGTCCTCAAGACTGACAAGAAGATATATGTGTTCTTCTCCGCCTCCGGCACAGGCTCTGAATACTGCGTGGGACGTCTTGAGGCAGATATCAATGCAGACCTTATGAACGAGAAGAGCTGGAAAAAACTGGACCACCCGGTGCTCTCCACCTCTGACCTTGACGGCCCTACAGGCCCCGGACATAACAGCTTCGTTACAGATGAATACGGCGATATCCTTCTCGTATACCACGCAAGACCTGCCTCCCATGACTCGCAGGCCTGCGGCACATATAACAAGGACCCGCTGTATGACCCATGCCGCCATACAAGAATAAAGAAGGTAGTCTTTGACGGAAACGGCGACCCGGTCATAAATCTCCGTCCCGATGAGGTACTGTCTCCTGCAAACAGGGAAATAACTGCCACTATAATCGTCGGATAAGCTTCAAAAGCCGCTCAGATAAGGATAATCACCTTACTGAGCGGCTTTTTATTATTGCCTTTTGGCCTCATCAAGAGCACTGTTTATCTCCGGGAAGAGCTCGCTGTAGCGTATCGAGCTTCCGGATATCTTCATTTTTGCTGAAAACAGCGACAGCGGGATACTTCTCCCCTCCCAGACAAAGGGCTCACCATTCCGTGAAGTGACTGCCTCTGCAATGGCATCAGCCTCCGCCTCATCGGAAGTTCCTGAGGCAAGAACAAATTCGTCTCCGCCTATGCGGAAGAGTAGCATATCCTCTCCGGCAGCCTCCTCTATCCTCTTCAGAGATTCCCTTATTGCCACATCTCCGGCTTTTGTGGAAATATTATTTATAGGGATAAGCCCCTTTATATCAAAGGCAATGAGAAATGTTCCACGGTTTGCGGCAAGGAAGTCATAGAGCTCGGTCACATCGTATTTTCTTCTTTTTTCAGACATATCGTTACCTCCGTTATCACAGGGCTCCAGCTTCGGGAAAAGTCCCGTAAAGCGGCGCTCCTTACGGAAAGAGGCCGGCGGCTCTCCCCACATCCTCGAAAAAGCTCTTGTGAAGGCTTCCGGCGAGGAATAGCCGTGGTCAAGGGCAATATCAAGCACGCTCCTGTCTGTGCCCACAAGCTCCCTCGCACAGCAGGTAAGTCTGCGGCGGGTTATGTAATCCCCTACGCTTATATTGAAGGCGTAGCGGAAAAGCTTTTGCAGAGCCGAAAGTGAACAGCAGCAGGCCGCTGCGATATCAGACTGAGAAAGCTCACCGCATAGATTATCCTCAATATAATTGAGAGCATCGTTGAGAATACAGAGATCTTTCAACCTGGCCTCCTCCTTTCTCCTTTTGATGTACCGGTTCATCTTAATGGTATTATATCACATTTTTTCTGAGATGTCCTGACTTTTTGAGCATATTTTTCTTCCGGCGGGAGATAATATCACTATCAAGATCATGAAGGAGTTTTTTATGGCAGAATTTATTTCTGAGGGAGTCTTTTCTCTCAGCTCCCCTGTCTCAGTCCGGAGCTATGCCTCGGTAGTGGGAAAAAAAGAGGGAGAGGGACCTCTCGGTCAGTGCTTCGATGAGATAGTTCAGGACAGTCACTTCGGCAAAGATACATGGGAACAGGCTGAGAGCCGTTTTCAGCTTGAAGCAGTAAGTCATGCTGTCCGAAAGGCCGGTATGACAAAAGAGGATCTGCAGCTTATCTGCTCCGGAGACCTGATAAACCAGTGTATCGGCTCTACCTTTGGCCTTAGAGAGCTGGGTATACCATTTCTCGGCCTGTACGGAGCCTGCTCGACTATGGCTGAGGGACTTATTATCTCATCCCTGATAACAGCCTCCGGTGCAGTAAAAACTGCGGCAGCCGTTACCTCTTCCCACTTCTCTACTGCGGAAAGACAGTTCCGGTTTCCGCTTTCCTACGGCGGTCAGCGCACTCCTACATCTCAGTGGACCTGTACCGCCGCAGGAGCCGTTATACTTTCAGCCTGCGAGGGAAAAGTCCGCATTGCCGGCGGATGTATCGGCAGAATAGCAGATATGGGCATCAGCGATATAAACAATATGGGCAGCGCTATGGCTCCGGCAGCAGCGGATACTATCCGGAGATACCTCATTTCCACCGGAACTTCTCCTGCGGACTATGACTGCATTGTCACCGGAGACCTTGGCTCCGTGGGAAGCAGTCTCCTGAAGGATGTCCTGCTGAAACAGGGCATCGATATATCCGCTCAGCACCTTGACTGCGGAGCTATGATATTTGACCCGGATACACAGGATACTCACTGCGGAGGCTCAGGCTGCGGCTGCAGCGCAAGTGTTCTATGCGGCCACTTTCTCCCGGCTCTTGAAAAAGGTGATATGAAAAATATTCTCTTCGCCGCCACAGGAGCTCTTATGTCGCCTATGTCCCTGCAACAGGGAGAATCAATCCCCGCTATCGCTCATCTTGTTCACTTTTCAAGGAGGTAACTATGATAACAGATATCATTAAAGCTTTTATAGTCGGCGGACTTATCTGTGCAGTGGGACAGCTGCTGATAGACCATACAAGTCTCACCCCTGCAAGGATACTCACCGGATTCGTTGTGGCCGGAGCAGCGCTATCGGCTATCGGAGTATACGGTCCGCTGGCCGATTTTGCCGGCGCCGGTGCAACTGTACCGCTGACAGGCTTCGGGCATCTGCTTGCCGAAGGAGTCAGAGAGGCGGTCCGGGATAAGGGCGCTCAGGGCATACTGACCGGCGGACTGACTGCTGCCGCAGGAGGTATATCCGCTGCCCTCGTGTGCGGACTGTCCGCTGCTGCTGTATTCAGACAAAAGGATAAGCTCTGATACAAAATGCATCCTCATTTATAAAGCTGCCAATATAATGTTTTTGGCCCCGAAGTTTAGCAGCACTTATATGTAAGTATATAAGTATTTATTGAGGAAAACCCTTTTGAAAAAGGGTTATTCCTCAAACTCCTTTCCTAAAACTTCCGGTTTTAATTTTTTTCATATAGGGCGCTCACAAAACAAATGAGCGCTCTATTTTTATACAGAGCGCCCTATATGAAAAAAATCAGGATCAAAAGTCTTTGGAAGGGGGCTCGGGGGAGAACCTTTCCTCAGAAAGGTTTCCACCGATAATCACACATAATACTTACATATAAGTGCTGATGCTAAAACTTCGGGGCATTTCAATCGGTACTGTTTTCAGCTGCCGCACATTTTATTGTAGAATCCCGGTATTGTTGAAGTTGCAAGTATCTGCACGACTGTTGCAACATCTATAAGTGCGTGACCTATCATTATTGGCAGCGGATCACGTTTTTTCCAGTAATACCAGCAGAGAATTACTGTAAGCGGCAAAAATGAAATGAATCGGTAGATAATATATCTCACATCAAACAGTGTGGGAATGAAGCTGTGCTGTAGTGCAAAAAAGAATGCAGGTACAGCTATCGCAAGCGCCTTATTTTTTATTCGGCTGACTCCGCAGCCAAAATACAGGCCGTCTTCCGCAAGAGCTGTCGTTATCGGCAGCAGAGGAAGATTTATTATCGCAAGATATTTCGGTATAGGTTCTATCATCATAGGGGCTGCATAGGGGATGACTCCATAGCAGATGAAGCCTGCCGCAAACATACAGGAGGTCCCCAATGAAATTATTATCAGAGATATAATGATTATCTGCCTGAGCTTTGTTTTCCCCTTTTCATAGTTTATCAGCTGCGGATAAGTCATACCATTTTGCCTTGCGGCTATGATTAGAAAAATTATGGTGAAAATATTCACTGCTGTTGCCGTAACAGACCACCAGCTGCTTATATCCTCTAAATCCTTATTCACAACAGCTGCTCCGATAATGAATATCAAAAAGAATATCACACTGCGCAGCGGCAGAAAAAATGATAATTTTGTCCCTTTCATATTTATCCCCATCAGATAAATCCCTTCGTTTTAAGAATGAAAAGCCATGTTGTAAGCGTCAGGGCACTGCAAAGTGTTGTCAGCATTACTGCAAAGGCGGTGACTGAACCCTTATGCCCCAGATTTTTTGCCATTACAAAACAGCTTCCCGTAGTTGCACTTCCCAACATCACCAGTATCGCAATGAGTTTTTCTCCTCGGAATCCCATTGAAACAGCCACGGGAAGGAAAATGCTGCAGAATAATACAAGCTTTATGAATGCTATGCCGGCAGTAAGTCCGACTTTTCCCCTGATATCACCGAATCTGAATGAGGCTCCCAGAGCAATGAGGGAAAGCGGGGTTGCCATATTTCCCAGATAGGATATGGATTTCGACATTATCACCGGCTGATGTATCCCTATCAGTGACCATATCATTCCCGCAGCAATACCGAGTATTATTGGATTCTTTGCTATACCGAGCAGAGTTTTTTTCATCAGCGTGGAAAAGCTGTCTCCCTCACTCTTGTCAGGAGATGTCAGCGACAGCACCAAAACTGCGATAATATTATAGACAGGGACTGTACCCACTATCATCAGCGCCGCCATGGTCGAGTGACCGTAGATATTGTTGACAAATGCAATACCAAGTACTGCGGCACTGCTTCTGTAGGAAGCCTGTATTATCTCGCCCCTCTCATTCCGGTCACGGCTGGCTATAAACGAATAAAGTACCGCAATGCTGACGCAGATAAGTGTAACAACAATACAGAACAGAACAAAACCTCCGTCCCAGACCTTCCGGAAATCCGCAGTAGAAAGGTCCATGAAAAGAAGTGCGGGAAGAAGTGTCCTGAAGACGAATTTATTTACCTGAGCTGTAGAGTGATCGTCAAGCAGTCCGAGCCGCCTTACTATCCACCCAAAAACCATCATCAGGAATACCGGTACTGTAGCATTCAGGCTGAATATGAGATTATCCTTGAACATAGATATCACCCTATATATTTGATTAAACAGAACATATAAAATAACGCCCCTCGCAAAAACGAGAGGCGAAATGGTGGGCCAACAGGGACTCG
>DFHF01000013.1 GCA_002371825.1 Ruminococcus flavefaciens
TATAGGGAGCCGATTATTGATATTAGAACAGCCTTTCAGTGTGATTCGTGTGATTTTTCGTGTGACAGCCCCTGCATTTTCGTGTGATTTTACGCAGTTTCAACGTCACACGCGCATTTCTGACTGCATTTGCTTAGACAGCAGAAAAGCCTGTATTTAGCGTTTTCTGCTAAATACAGGCTTTTAATTCTGGCGGACAGAGAGGGATTCGAACCCTCGATACGCTATTAACGTATACACGAGTTCCAGTCGTGCGCCTTAGACCAGCTCAGCCATCTGTCCGTACTTTGGTGCGAGTAATGGGACTTGAACCCATACGTCCTTCGACACACGCCCCTCAAACGTGCCTGTCTGCCTATTCCAGCACACTCGCAAAGTACTTTAATATTATACCTCGATAAAAGAGAAAAGTCAATAGGGTGAGAGAAATATTTATTATTTAACAATTTGTGGCGAAATAAAGATGATACCGATAAGGAAAAACGAGGTAACAAAAAGTGATATAAAAGGCATAGATCAGTGGAATAAAATGTCAGAAATATAGAAAACGATAATCAACAACAAAATCCGACATAAATCGACATTTTTCAACCTTGACAATTAATCAGGATAAGGTATAATAGAAATCGTAATAAACATAAAAGGAGACACAACAAATGAACAAAACAAACATCAAAGTACTGATTGGAGACAATACAGCGGAATACGGAGTCCGTATTGCATCGAGGCTCAGGGAGCTTGGTCTGTATGCATACACGAGGAAGAATGATACGAATTCGATCCTGGATTCAATTGCCGCAGACAAGCCTGACGCAGTAGTGATCGATCTGGTCTATCCGGATTCAGATGCAGTGCAGATAATGAGGCGCACACGGGAGATAGTATCAGCCAGACCGGAGTTTATAGTTGTATCAGATGTGAGAAACAATTTTATTGAACGGCAGGCTATAGAGAATGGGGCATCATATTTTCTTACGAAGCCTTTTGATCCGGAAATGCTGTTCTCGGTGGTGAGATCAGTTGTAAGGAAGCCATCTCAGCCTGATTCTACGGATGCAGAGATAATGGCTACGGAAATAATACAGCAGATAGGAGTACCGGCGCACATAAAGGGATATCATTATCTCAGGACATCCATATTGAATGCGATAAAAGACAGGACAGTGATGAACTGTGTTACGAAGAATCTATATCCACAGATAGCTGAGTTTTACGATACAACACCGTCGAGAGTGGAGAGAGCGATCCGCCATGCGATCGAGATAGCGTGGAGCAGGGGAAACGGAGCGGTGATAAGTTCGATATTCGGGTGTACAATAGATTCGTACAGAGGCCGTCCTACTAACTCAGAATTCATAGCACTTGTAGCAGACAGAATAAGACTTAAACTGATAAACAATGAAAAACAGAACGATAATTTTAATCAGACAGTCTGATTGAATGGTACTTGCGTTAATTGGTGAAATACGATGGATAAAAAATACAAAAAATAACTCCTTCCGGAATGGTGGACCGGAAGGAGTTTTTATTATGCTTCAGTATTGAACTGGCTTTCGTGTCTTGTAAAGAAGTCTGTCCTCGGCGGGAGGAATTTCAGCTTATGTTCACTGCCTGTGAAGAAGGTCAGCGGTTCGAGGATAGTATCCCATGACCAGATACGCTCATCCACATCCAGGTACTCACGGAGCTTTTCTGTTCCGAAAGGAGCCATAGGATGAAGGAGCACACCTGCAATTCTTATCATATAGAAGAGGTTGGCAAGAGCCTGTTTAAGAGCCTCCTTATCGGGATATTCTCCGGTGAGGTTCTTAGCCATATATTTGCTTCCGTTTCTGATGTAGCTGTCCAGAACATAGGTGCACTGGTGGAAAGCGAATTTTGACATATGGCGTTCATATTCAAGTACAGCCTTCTTAGCATCAGCGACAAAGTTCTCCTCAGGAGCGTTATCAGGCATAAAGCCGTCCAGCTCATTCTGAGTTGTATAGAAAGCTGTGCGTATCATACGGTTGTAAACATTGGAGAGGAGCAGGCCGTCCTTTACTACAGGGTCGGCATCCTCAGGCTTTGCATCAGGATTGTAAGGCTTAGGCATAAAGCTTACTGAGCGCTGTCCCAGACCGAGTCCCAGCCAGTGCATACGGAGCTGCTCGGGAGTATAATGGTCAAGGAGGTCATCAGCCATAGGAGGCTTTACTGCGCCGGAGCTTGAAGCCTTCTTATCGAGGAAGAGAATATGGTGGTTAGCCACGATAACAGGCATCTGAAGCTCTCCGTCAGCAGGGGAGGCAGTCTTTGTATCTGCTTCCTGCTGAGCCATCCACATTGCAGGTTCAGCGATACCGTAGAAGTAGATATTGTCCTGTCCGATGAACTGATAAACAGTTGAATCCTTGCTGCACCAGTAGTCCTTCCATTCCTCACGGCTTCTGCCTTCCTTTTCGAGATAAGTCTGAGTGAAGGAGATAGGAGCCCAGAGTGATTCAGGCCATACCCATACGGTCAGACCCTCTTCACCGTCCATAACAGGGGCAGGAACTCCCCATTCGATATTTCCGGTGAGACGGAAGGGAACGAGAGTTTTACCTGTTCTGTAGCGTATACCGTTCTCAGTGAGTATGCGGCAGGCATCATCGCAGTCTGAAAGCTTAGTGAATTCTATTGTAAATGAAGGCTTTTTCGGCTCCTCAAGGTACTCATGAGCCGGCATAGTGTCCTTGAGTGAGAAGTACTTTTCCTCAAATTCACGCTTGATATATATTACCGGCGGCTTAAGGAATTCGTCGATAGTTTTCCATACAACAGGGCGGATGTCCTTGCGCTTTTTGAGCTCCTCCACCCATTCCTTCATAAGCTGCTCGTAGTCACGGAGCTTGAAGTACCAGTTTGTAACAGGCTTCATTGTAGGAGTTTCGCCGGTGAGAGTGCTGACAGGGTTTATAAGGTTTTCCGGCATATACTGATGTCCCAGGTCGCACTCGTCAGCATAGCCCTTTTCGGAGGTACAGCCTTCAACGGGACATTTTCCCACTACCTGACGGCCGTTGAGGAACATACCAGCCTTCTCGTCGAAGAACTGCATAGTAGTTATTTTATTGAGCTGTCCCTTCTTGTAGAGGGAGCTGATGAACCAGTCAGTTACCTCAGCGTGTATCTCCTTTGAGCGTCCGAGACCGGAGGCAGCAAAGAGGTCAGGGGAGATGCCGTAAGCATCGAGAGTAGCCTGCTGCTTGTCGTGATTGCGCTGAACAAAGTCGGTGAGGGAGCCTTCAAACTCGCCCTTTTCGACTTTTACTCTCCAGCCCTCAGCGATAGGAGAGCCGTAGCAGTCAGTACCGCCGACGAAGATAACATTTTCCTTGCCTATGCGGTCACGCATGAATCTTGCATATGTGTCAGCGAAAACGAACATACCGCCCACATGACCGAAGTGGAGCTCCTTATTTCCGTAGGGCATTCCGCCGGTGATGACGGCTCTCTTCGGGAAAACGGGGCGTGGTATTTCAAAAGGCTTACCGTTATTGCCTTCTTTATTTCTTGCCATTTGATTCAAGTCCTTTCGATTATCTTAAGCCCATTTTTCAAGACGTCTGCGAACGATATCCTCGCCGAGAACGTGGGATACCTCGTGGATATCCGGGGCATTAGAGTGTCCTGTAAGAGCTATACGGAGCATATTTGTTATGTGAACGATACTGCCCTTATACTGGTCTGGATTCTTCTTGAAGTCCTTGGGCTTTACAGCGAATCCCAGCTCATCGGTTATCACCTTTACCTTATCGAACCATGCAGAGGAATCGTCACTGTGGTCGTAGGTGCTGAGGTATTTCTGGAAGAAGAGCTTTCTTGTGGCCTCGTCCACTTCTTCCGGCCACTGGTCCTTTATGGAGAATGTCTCATCGTAGTAGAAGCTCATGAAGTCGCAGGCCTGCTTCCAGGTCTCGATATCCTTACGGGGCTTGGCAGCCTGACGGCCAACGTTGAGGGCAGCGACAGTGCGCTCCGGGTATTTCTTTATAAGCTGAGCGAATTCATCGCAGTACTCCTCGCACCATTTTAACCAGCCGGCGCAGACTTCCTCAGCAGGCATTCTGCCGATAACGTCCTTGGATATGTCACGGAGCTTGTCCAGGTCAACGAGAGCGCCTGAGATAGACATTTTTGAGAGAGAGTAGGGGAAGTCTCTGTAATCAGCGGTCTGGTCAGCAAGGCGCCATTCCTCGTAGTTTGAGTTAAGGATAGTGAGAAGGAATTCCCAGATAGCATCGGGGCTGATACCCTCCTGCTGGTAATATGAGAGAGCCAGCTCAGGGTCCTTTCTCTTGGAGAGCTTGCGCTTTCCGCCGGTTTCCGGGTCTATCTTCATAAGGGTAGCGGTGTGGCAGTAAATAGGCTGCTTCCAGCCGAGAGCATTGAAGAGCTCAACGTGCATGGGAAGTGATGAGAGCCACTCCTCGCCTCTGATAACATGAGTAGAGCGCATGAGGTGGTCATCAACAACGTGTGCGAAGTGGTAGGTAGGGATGCCGTCGCTCTTGAGGAGGACGAAGTCCATATTATTTCTGGGCATTTCAACCTTGCCTCTGATAGCGTCCTCTACAGCGATATACTCGTCAGTTTCTGTGCCTCTGTAGCGGAGGACCCATTCCTTGCCTGAGCTGATATTAGCCTTTACTTCATCGATAGAGAGGTCACGGCACTTAGCATACTTTCCGTACACACCGGGATTCTCCTTATTAGCGGTCTGCTGTTCACGCATAGCGTCGATCTCTTCAGCAGTAAGGAAGCAGGGGTAAGCAAGGCCTCTCTGAACGAGGTGCTTTGCAAAAACGTGGTAGATTTCCTTTCGCTGTCTCTGGCGGTAGGGACCGTATTTGCCGTTATCACCGTCAACAACAGCGCCCTCATCGAAGTGGACACCGAAGTAGTTCATCGCATTTATGACAGTCTCAACAGCGCCTTCAACTTCACGCTTATTATCGGTATCCTCGATACGGAGGTAGAAAACTCCGCCTGACTGATGAGCAACACGCTCGCCTATGATAGCATTATAGAGATTTCCGAGATGAACGAAACCTGTGGGACTTGGTCCGATACGGGTAACGTTTGCGCCGGCGGGGAGGTCTCTTTCAGGGAAGCGGGCTTCCATATCAGCCGGTGAATCTTTAGTCTCAGGGAAAAGAAGTTCTGCAAGTGCATTAAAGTCCATATTATCACCTTTGTTTCTGTAGATAAAATTACATTATATTATATCATATAAGGCGATTTTTGTCAACGCTTCATTATATAACAGACAGGGAAACAGCATTTACTTTCTATTAAGATGAGCGAAAGCAGAGTGACCGCCTCGTACAGAGCGCAGCGTGAAAAGGGATGCAAGGGATGTTATCCCTTGCCAGAGTCCAGAGGCGGCGCCTCTGGCCGCCGTTTTCAGCTTTAAAGACGGCGAAATAATACGAAGGCGCTTCGCAAAGGGTGAATCCCCAAACAGTCCGGTGGACTGTTTGGGGAGAGGGAACGCCTTGCAAGTGAAGGCGTTCCCTTGTTACAGCGCACAATTTATATGCCTGCGGAGTTACCTCCGCACACAAAAAGTAAATGCTGTTGCCGTGATATAACAGACATTTCAAGGACGAGATACTATTAATAATTGTAAAAAACTCTTTACAAGCCAGTGTTTTTCTGATATAATTAATTTGATATACTTTGTTCAGTTTACAGGAAAGAGGTAAAACTTTTGGCTAACGATAATATAAGAAATTTCTGTATAATCGCTCATATAGACCACGGCAAGTCAACTCTTGCAGACCGTATCCTTGAAAAGACGGAGACTGTGGCTATCCGTGATATGGAGGATCAGCTCCTTGACAATATGGATATTGAGCGTGAAAGAGGCATAACTATAAAAGCCCGTGCGGTAAGACTGAAATATACTGCCAAGGACGGCAAGGACTATATATTCAATCTTATCGATACTCCCGGCCACGTTGACTTCAACTATGAGGTATCACGTTCTCTTGCAGCCTGTGAGGGAGCTATCCTTGTGGTGGATGCATCTCAGGGTATCGAGGCACAGACTCTTGCCAACACCTACCTTGCAATAGAGCATGACCTGGAAGTAGTACCGGTCGTAAACAAGATCGACCTGCCATCTGCTGAACCGGAAAGGGTCTGCAATGAGGTGGAGACAGTCATCGGTATACCGGCTATGGACGCTCCCCGTATCTCTGCAAAAATGGGCACAAATATCGAGGAGGTGCTGGAGAGGATAGTTACTGATATCCCTGCACCTAAGGGAGATCCGGAAAAGCCGCTGAAGGCCCTCATTTTCGACAGCTACTATGACTCCTACAAGGGTGTTATCATATATGTAAGAGTCAAGGAGGGAACCGTAAAGGTGGGAGACAATATCCGCCTTATGGCTACAGGCTCAGTTTTCAACGTTGTTGAGGCAGGCTTCATGGATGCCACTTCACTTGTCAACAATGGTTCTCTTGAAGCAGGAGAGGTCGGATATATCGCTGCTTCTATCAAGAGCATAGGCGATACACAGGTCGGCGATACTGTAACAAATGATGAACGTCCCTGTGATGAGCCTCTTCCCGGCTACAGAAAAGTCAATCCAATGGTGTTCTCGGGAATTTATCCTGCTGACGGAGCAAAATACGGTGATCTCCGTGAAGCACTGGAAAAGCTTCAGCTCAACGATGCTTCGCTCTCCTTTGAGCCTGAGACCTCTATTGCTCTGGGCTTCGGATTCCGCTGCGGCTTCCTTGGACTGCTTCACATGGAAATAATTCAGGAGCGTCTGGAAAGAGAGTACAATCTTGACCTTATCACCACTGCTCCTTCCGTTATATACAAGGTCACAATGACCAACGGAGAAGTGCAGTATATAGACAATCCGACAAATTACCCTGACCCTGCTCTCATACAGACTGCTGAGGAGCCTATGGTAAAGGCAAGCATACTTTCTCCCTCTGACTATGTGGGAAATATCATGGAGCTCTGTCAGGACAGAAGAGGCGTATTCAAGGATATGAAGTACCTTGATGATACCCGTGTGGAGCTTCACTATGAGCTGCCGCTCAATGAGATAGTTTACGATTTCTTTGACGTACTCAAATCAAGGACAAAGGGCTATGCTTCCTTTGACTATGAGATGATGGGATATTCTCCGTCAAAGCTGGTAAAGCTGGATATACTTCTCAACGGCGAGGTAGTGGATGCGCTCTCATTCATCATCCATGCCGACAAGGCCTACGGACGTGCCCGCAAGATAGCTGAAAAGCTGAAGGAGAACATCCCCAGACAGCTCTTTGAGGTGCCTATACAGGCGGCTATCGGCGGAAAGATAATCGCCCGTGAGACAGTCAAGGCAGTGCGCAAGGACGTTCTTGCGAAGTGCTACGGCGGTGATATCACCCGTAAGAAGAAGCTCCTTGAAAAACAGAAGGAAGGAAAGAAGCGTATGCGTCAGCTTGGTACAGTAGAAGTGCCGCAGGAGGCCTTCATGAGCGTGCTCAAACTGGACAGCTGACAGTCAGGAGGCTTTTATGATAAACTACATCATACTTGGTATTCTTGGTCTTGCAGTTGCAATTAGCATAATATCTGCTTTTGCCGAGTTCGTATGCAGGAGAAATTCACCGGCAGGAAGGTTTTTCCGTTTCTTCCGGATACGTCTCCGGGAGATATCTCCCATGAATTTCTGCGTTACAGCAGTTCTTCTGCTGTTCTGGGGACTTGTCTTCAAGGATGATTTTCCCGGCATATTTGCAGCGATACTCATGCTGTTCATTATAATGTTCGTACTGCGTACAGAGGATATCATTGATTTGACAAAGCGCAGGAAAAAAGCCGGGAAGCTGGCTCTTGTACCTATGGCAAAGTCTGCTCCCCTGATAAAGGACAGCAGAACTCCGCTGAGAGAGCTTCCGGAGCTTGAGCCTATGAAGTCCGATGAGGACGACAATAACGAAGAAAAGGACGGTTGATCCGATGAGCATATATACCTGCCCTAACTGCGGGAAAAAGGCGTTTGGTCCGGCAACAAAGGCAATGGCCGGACGTATGAACTCCAAGGGTAAGCCCTGCCAGAACTGCGGAAAGCTCTGTGTAAACGGTAAGGGCGCCACCATTTTTAATTTTGTTTTCAGCTTGATAGGCATCATTGCAATGCTGGTCGTATATCTTGCCCAGCCCTACAGTGATTTTCTCAAATACTATGAGATGCCGATACAGGCCTCGATAGTAGTTGCTCTCCTTGTAATACCGAGGATAGTATTTGCATTCTGTTTCAGACTTCATCAGTCCATAAGGATAGAGCCTACATCATGAGTGATACAGGTATCTATATCCACGTTCCCTTCTGTGCAAGGAAATGCGGATACTGCGATTTTTACTCCGGGAAATACTCCCGTGAGGATTCGGAAGGCTATGTTAAGGCTGTGATACGAAATCTTGAAAGCTTCTCTTCTGAGGAGCTTTCTGCTTCTACAGTATATTTCGGCGGCGGTACACCCTCACTGCTCAGCAGTCAGCAGCTAAGGCTTATCATGGACAGTGTCCGCAGCAGCTTTCAGCTTCTCCCAGAGGCAGAGATAACTCTTGAGGCGAATCCCTCGACTATCAATGACGAGAAGCTCAGCGGAATGCTTGAAGCGGGAATAAACCGTTTATCCCTGGGGGTACAGTCCATGAACAGTGATGAGCTGAGATTCCTCGGGCGGAGTCACAGTCCGGAGAGGGCGGAAAAGGCAGTCCGTGATGCAGCAGCAGCCGGATTCGGGAATATCTCCTGTGACCTTATGACAGCACTTCCGGGGCAGACTGAGGAGAAGCTGCTCTGCTCCATAGACCGGCTTTCAGAGCTTCCGCTGCAGCACATCTCCGCCTATATCCTCAAAGTCGAGGAGGGAACTCCGTTTTTCCACAGCGGAGTAGGAGAGATACTGCCGGATGATGACAGTTCAGCCCAGCTATATCTGACAATGGTAAAGGCTCTTGAAGAGCGTGGATTCATGCAGTACGAGGTATCAAATTTTGCAAGGCCCGGTTTTGAGAGCCGCCATAACAGCCGTTACTGGAAGTGTCAGGATTATATCGGGATAGGACCTTCTGCACACTCCTGTCACGGAGGAAAGCGGTATGCAGCAGAGGCTGATATCCGAAGCTTCATTGCATCTCCTCTGCAGGAGGTATATGTCACTGATGAGTCACCCTGCGGCTTTGAGGAATACTCTATGCTGAGGCTCAGGCTTAAAGAGGGACTGCGGCTTGAGGATGTTCAGGAGCATCGCAGTGATATAGAAAAAAAGCTCCCGCAGCTGATGCGGGAGGGATATGCAGAATTTGACGGCGAGACCGTATCCCTTACACCTAAGGGCTTTCTCATGTCAAATTCAGTAATAGAATATCTTATCTTCTGAGTTATCCGAGAAGCTCCCGGCGAAGCTGTGCCAGGAGCTTCTTTTCACGTCTTGAGACCTGTACCTGTGTCATGCCGAGTACTTCAGCAGTTTTTGTCTGTGTCAGCTCACGGAAGTATCTCAGCTCCAGCAGAGCCCTGTCATGCTTTTCAAGTCCGGACATGGCCTGCCTGAGAGCAAGCAGGTCCACGATATTTTCATCAGGCGGCTCAGTGGGGATATCAGTTTCGGTTTCACCGTCCTCTCCGGAGGTAAGTGACATAACAGGCTGAGCTGCACAGAGCGCCTCGGAGACCTCTGACGGGGACACACCTGAAAGCTCCGCAAGCTGTCCGACGGTAGGCTCGTTTCCGTGTTTGTGCCGGAAATCCTCAGCTATTCTCTGGAGCTTCATAGAAAGTTCTTTAAGGCTGCGGCTGACCCGGACAGAGCCTCCGTCACGGAAAAGGCGCTTTATCTCGCCGAGGATGACCGGAACAGCGTAAGTTGAGAATTTTATCCCACGGCCTGAGTCGTAGGCTTTTACGGCTTTTAGAAGGCCTATACATCCGGCAGAGTACAGCTCCTCGTAATCTATCCCTCTGCCCCGGAATTTATTTGCACACAGGTGGACAAGCCCCAGATTTTCCTCGGCAAGAGGCTTTCTGAGCTCAGTCTCCATGACTTTTCAGCTTCTTTCGCATAGTCACAGAAGTACCTTTTCCGGCAGCACTGCGGACCGTAAGCTTGTCCATGAAGGACTCCATTACAGAGAATCCCAGGCCGGAGCGCTCCTCCTCAGGTGCGGTGGTGAAAAGCGGCTCCATAGCCTGTTTAATGTCCGTGATGCCGCAGCCCTTATCCTTGACACGGATATAGATGACTCTGTCCGGCAGGAGCCTTACTGTCAGCTCTATGACACCTTTGGAGCCTCTGTAAGCGTGTACCACAGCATTGGTTACGGCTTCGGAAACGGCTGTCCTGATATCGGATAGCTCCTCGACGGTGGGGTCAGCCTGTATAAGGAATGAGGACACTACAGCCCTGGCCGCACCTTCATTTACCGAAAGAGACGGCATTGTGAATTTTATCTCGTTAATTATCTTCATAATCTATCACCTCATGTTATCCTGACTATTCTCTCAATGCCTGAAAGCTTAAGTACCCTTTTTATGTAGGGCTGAGGCTCACGGACTTCAAGTCTGCCGCCCCATTCCTTCATCAGCTTGCTTCTGCCCATTATAAGTCCAATGCCTGAGCTGTCCATAAAAGTGATATTTTTCAGGTCTATGACAAGCTCCGGGGGCTGGACTGATATGATATACCTGTCCAGCTCAGTTCTTATCTCACGGGCATTGTGGTGGTCTATTTCACCGCTGAGCAGTGCAATTGACCTGCCGTTTTCGTTTTTTATGTCTAATTTCATCCTTTCTCCTCCTTCCGGCCTTGAATCAATGCCTTTTCATGCCTTATCATACCACAGCTTTTATGCAGAATTTGTCAGAAGCCGTCTCCCGGAGATAATTTTCAGGAGGTTGAATAAAGAGGCGGTTTGTGGTATAATCAAATAAAGAAAAAAGTGCAGGGACATTTCTGCACTTCTATAATGATAATAAGGAATGATACTATGCCGAAGCAATTCTGGAAGGGAAGTGCACTGCTTGCTCCCGTACCTGCCGCACTTGTTACCTGCGGCACAATAGACTCGCCCAATGTACTAACTATCGGCTGGACAGGCATTGTCTGCACCCGTCCGCCCATGACCTATATATCCGTCCGTCCGGAGAGATACTCCCATGATATCATAAAGTCATCCGGAGAATTTGTTATCAATCTTACCACCTCCACAATGTGCCGTGAGACTGATTTTTGCGGAGTGAAAAGCGGAAAGGACATCAACAAGATCGAGAAATGCGGTTTTCATCTCTCTCCGGCGGAGAAGGTGGGAGTCCCCATGATAGATGAGTGTCCTGTCAGCCTTGAATGTAAGGTGACGGAGTCAAAGCTTCTCGGCTCACACACCATGTTCCTGGCTGAGATAGTCGGGATAGATGTAGATGAGAAGTACATAGACAGCAAGGGAAAGCTGAATCTTCAGCAGTGCGGTCTTATGGCATATGCTCACGGGGAGTATTTTGCTCTCGGCCGCAAGCTGGGAGACTTTGGATGGTCTGTAAGAAAGAAGAAAAAGCATCCGAAAAAGTGAATTCTCACACTCTCTTTCACTGATGCATATCATGTAGCGTACCACCTTTTCTGACCTGCACTTATACGGTCAGGAGTGATACTCTTTGAGAGTTTGCATTGTTGAGATGCCCTCGTACACCTACGCAGTAAAAGGTGAAAAGCTCCTGAGCTCAAGAGGGTATCCCTGTAAAATAAAAAGAAATATCAGCGCCTCTCCCGGGAGCTGCGGATATTCCCTGTTCATCTACAAGGACGTAAAAAATGCCGTCGCCGTACTTGAACAGTACCGCATCCCCTATACCCGTATCACTTACGGAGGAGAATGATATGCTGATAAATTTCGATAACGCTGCAACCACCTTTCCCAAGCCCCGAAGTGTAAGGAAGGCAGTCTCGGAGGCTGTGGAGCTTTTCGGCGGAAATGCCGGCAGGGGAGGACATCCTCTTGCCATGAGGACCTCAGCTGCACTTTACTCCGCCCGTGAGACTGCGGCGGATCTTTTCGGAGCATCTCCGGAAAATACAGTTTTCACCCTCAACTGCACCTATGCGCTGAATATGGCTATACAGGGGATAATGTCCGGAGGAGGACATCTTATTATAAGCGGCATGGAGCATAACTCAGCCGCCCGCCCGGCAGCTGCACTTGCTTCTTCCGGAAGGATCACTCTTTCTGTGGCAGAGGTTTTCCCAGACGACAGCAGGACGGTCGAAGCCTTTCGTTCGCTTATACGAAAGGATACAAAGGCAGTAGTCTGTACACTTGCAGGGAATGTCACCGGACAGATCCCGCCCTGGAAGGAGATAGCAGCGCTCTGCAATGAAAGGGATATATGCTTTATCGCTGACGGCGCACAGGCCTGCGGGATATATGATATAAAAATGTCTGACGGGATAAATATTCTCTGTACTGCCGGGCATAAAGGACTATACGGCATTACCGGTACAGGGCTCCTAATATCTGACGGCAAATATCCCATAAAGCCTCTGATACAGGGCGGCACCGGAAGTGCTTCCCTGAGCCTTGTTCAGCCGGAGCTGATGCCGGAAGCCCTTGAAAGCGGGACCCCATGCATAATCGGCGCCTTATCCGTAAAGGCTGGTATAGAGTTCATCCGGCAGAAGGGAATGGACAGCATACGCAGTCATGAGGAGAGGATATGCTCCCGTTTCATAAAAGAACTTCAGGCAATACCTGGTGCAGCAGTGTACCGTGAGCCTGAGGCATCCTATGTACCGGTGGTTTCCTTCAATATAGGCAGTATACCTCCGGAACAGCTTGCAGCAGAGCTTTCGGAGCAGGGCTTCTGCCTCAGGGCAGGATATCACTGCGCCGCCCTTGCTCACGCTTCACTTGGGACGAGAAACGGCACTATACGCTTTTCTCCCTCAGTTTTCAGCTGTGAAGAACAGGCTGCTGCTCTTGCTAATTCAATTAAAAATATATCCGGATCAGGAAAATATCAAAAAAACTATTGAAATTATCTGAAAATGTGGTACAATATTATTATGTATAAGTATGCAGTCGGAACGGGGAGAGGGCTCCCCGTACATATAGATCACTCCCACACCGAAAGGATGTGAACGGATGTCCTTAAAAGACATTAAAGACGCTTTTCTGAGTATCATTTCGACCCTTGAATTTATTGACGTTATAGATGTTGCCATTCTCGCTTACATAATATATATGCTCCTGAAACTCATCCGTGAGACCCGTGCAGGTCAGCTCGTTAAGGGAATACTCTTCCTTATCGCCGGATATTTCATCAGCAGCTTCCTCCAGCTGAAGACCATAACCTATATCCTGAAGCAAACCCTGGATATCGGCCTTCTTGCTATGATAATCCTCTTCCAGCCCGAGCTCCGGCGAGCCCTGGAAAAAGCCGGACGTACCAAATTCGGCGTGAGGTTCCTGGGCCTCGGACAGAATACCGATGAGGTCACAAAGCTATGGGAGCCGGCAATTGAGGCTATATGCGATTCGTGTGTCGAGCTTTCAGCTACCTGTACAGGTGCACTTATAGTCGTTGAGCGGCAGGTCCGCCTCGGCGAACAGATAGAGACAGGTACCATTCTTAATGCAACTCCCAGCAAGGAGGTATTCGGCAATATATTCTATCCGAAAACTCCTCTCCATGACGGAGCTGTTATCATGCGTGACGGCATCATCCTTGCAGCAGCCTGCTTCCTGCCGAAGCCGCAGAAGGATGAACAGATAAACAAGCGTCTGGGTTCAAGACACAGAGCAGCAATAGGCATGAGCGAAAACTCCGATGCAGTAGTCATCGTTGTTTCAGAAGAGACCGGACAGATCTCCGTAGCAATGAACGGAGTTCTTACCAGGGACTACACAAGAGAAAAGCTTATGAATCTCCTTAAGACAGAGATATTTGAAGAGAAGAACGATATCCCGAATCTGGGCAGAAGGCTCTTCTCATCCTTTGGAGAAAGGAGAAAGAAACATTGAAGATACTGAAATCAATCCGGGACGGTGTTGCCAGGAAGGCACAGACAAACCTCTCACTTGCGATATATTCACTACTTATCGCAATACTTGCCTGGTTCGTGATCTCAATGACCTTCTATCCATCGGTTCCGAAAACGATAAAAAATGTAGATCTCAGTCTTGATATCAGCGGTTCATCCGCAGCTGAGAACGGTCTCAGCGTCATAGACTGTGATGTAAAGCAGGTAAATGTCCGCATAAAGGGCAGCCGTACTCAGGTGGGTAATATCGATGCCAGCAGCCTTGTAGCATATATCGATGCGGAAAATGTAAAGACCACAGGCACGAAGACCCTGACCATAAAGGTAAGAAGCGAGAACGGGGATAATTTTGAGCTTGAATCAGTTTATCCTGAGACCGCAAACGTGGTATTCGATAAGATCGAGACCAGAGAATTTGCCGTAAAGCCAAAGATACCAAATATCAAGTATTCTGAGGGCAAGGCGCTTTATCTTGAAGAGTTTGTCTGCTCCCCTGAGGTCGTCAATATCACGGCCCCTACTGCTACTCTGGATAATATCGCAAACTGCTATGCAGTATCGCAGAAGGAGCTCACTCTCGATTCATCCTACAGTCTGCCGAGCGACAAGATACAGATCTACGCAGAGGACGGAACAGAGATCGATACAAATTCAAATAAGATAAAATTCAGCACCACGGCCTTCAATATAACCATTCCCGTGCTGACGCAGAAAAATGTTGATTTGACGGTATCGCTGGTCGGCGGTCCTGATAAATTTGACAGCGAATGGTTCAAGAGCAAGCTGAGGTTCTCAAACGGCAGTGAGAAGATCGCTGTTGCCTCAAAGAGTTCCCAGGCTGTGATAGCTGATCCGCTGGAAATCGGAAAGGTAGTTATCAGCGAGGTAGATATCGATCCTGCTTACTCCACCACATTCCAGCTGACTAATATGCTGAAATCCAACAATATGATAAATATGTCAAATCTGGATGAGGTAACGGTCTCACTTGATACCACTGATCTTGTAAAGAGGACCTTTGTTCTGGATCACAGCAAGATCACAGCTTCAAACGGACCCAACAGCTTTGAATACGATTACAATGTGGCTACACTGAGCCTTACATTTGACGCAATAGGACCTGCTGACGTCATGAAGGATCTTACTGCCTCTGATTTCACAGCAGACGCTAACCTGCTGTCAGAGCCTATCTCGTCAGATCAGTTCTCCAAGGAAGTCACCATCTCATGTTCAAAGTCGGATAAGGTATGGTCACCTTCAAAGAAGATAGTGATAATCCAGCGTACACCTCATGTTCAGACAACTACAAAAGAGTCTGAGACAGATACAGGTCAGTCAAACACTACTACAAGTGCTGCCAGCAACTGAATCAAAAATAAGACTCATTGAACAGCATTATACAATCGGCGTCCGGATCTTTCCGGGCGCCGCAGTTTTTTTGCGATATATGCTGATTATTGCGAATTATCGGGGAAACTCTTGACATATAGCGAAAATGGCATTATAATGAATATGTTTAAAGGCGGAAGAGGCACTCCGCCGGAAAAGGGGTTAAATTATGTCAAAAAGGATAATATCGGCAGCTCTTGCTGTCACAGCTGCGGCCGTAGTGGGTGTATCGGCCACGGCAGCTGAAAAGGAGTACACCATGCAGGATCTCCGTGACCTGGGAGACGGACTTCTCGGCCGGGGCGGGATCAGCAGCAGATTTGATCTGGATAACGACGGAAAGGTGGACGGCTTCGATATGGTACTTATGAGGCAGGCTGTCTCCGAGACTATGGGTGAGCCCAGGGAATCGGTCGTATATGCCACAGATGAAAATGTCAATTACATAGGCAGAAATCTGTACAAGGACAATACCGCATGGCTCGTACAAAGCGGATCCGCAGTTGAGTTCAATGTAAATGCTCTCTCAGCAGAGGTCACTATCACAGGTGATTCCGGTATCAGCAACGGAAAGGACTATGCTCCCAGATTCGCAGTACTTGTTGACGACGAAGTGATACTTGACGATGTTATGACAGAAAAGACAAGGACAATAAAGCTCTTCAGCGGCACTGAGACAAGAAATGCAAAGGTAAGGATAATGCACCTTTCTGAAGCAAATAACGGTACGATAGGCGTTACCGGTATAAAGGTGGATTCTGCTTATGCAAGACCGGTGGAGCCGACTCCGGAGAAGGATCTCCATATCGAATTTATCGGAGATTCCATAACCTGCGCTTACGGAGTTGAGGGTGCCAATCAGAATGAAAATTTCAAGACTACCACTGAGAATTTCATGAAGTCATATGCTTATCTTACCGCAGATAAGCTGGACGCTGAATACAGTGCGGTCTGCTACAGCGGCTACGGAATTATTTCCGGATATACCTCAGGACCGAAGAATACGGATTCCCTGCTTCCCGATTACTATGAGTATGTCGGAAAGCCGGCCGATTACCGTGTACCGTGGGACTTCTCTTCTGTCGCAAATGATGTTGTTGTGATAAATCTTGGCACCAACGATTCAAGCTATATAGACAGTGATTTTGAGGCACGTTCACCAGAGTTTACTGAGAAGTACGAGGATTTCCTTGAGGTTGTGAGAAAGAAGAATCCTGATTCTTATATCATATGTACAGTAGGTACAATGGGAGCCGAAAAGGAGTATGCGCTTATAGAGGAGGCTGTTGCCAACTTCAAAAGAGCTACCGGAGACAAGCGTGTCAGCTGTTATAAGTCTGCAACGCACACTCAGGCTGACGGTTTCGGCTCTGACTGGCATCCCAGCGGGCTGACCCAGCAGAGAAGCGCCTATGTGCTGGCTGACAAGATTTGTCAGGCTCTCGGGATAGAGTCCGACCAGATAGGCCTTGATGTGGCAGCAGATGCAGTATATGAGATGAAGTGTGACGAGAAGGCAGGAGCAAATGCGGCTTCTTATTTCTCAGATTTCAACAAGTCCTTCTGGATGAATACGGTCACAGGAGGCACTGAGGCAGATGATATCGAAGCAGTGATATCTCCTATAGGACTTAAAAAGGACGGCAAATATGTGCTTTCCTTCAAGTGCAAAGCACCTGAGGGCATGGAAGTGCCTGTGCTCATCAGGAGCAAGGACGGCAAGACAAAGTATTTCAGCGGAAGCATGAAGGGAACAGGAGAGGACGCTCTCTACAGCAAGGAGTTCACCTGCAGTGCAGCAGATGCTTCTGCGGAGATAGTGCTTCAGATAGGCGGAAAGGACTATTCCAACGTCACACTTTCCGAATTGAGACTTGAAAAGATAGGATAATGAGGTGTATATATGAGGTGTAAGACCTGCGGCAGCCAGCTCGGCGACAATGCTGAGTTCTGTCCAAACTGCGGAATAACGATACATCATTCTGCTGAAAGTGAGGCCCCTGTAAATATGGGAGTGCCTCAGGGAGCAGGATATATGAGGCAGGTGAAAGTCTCGCAGGAGCGTCTGCCGGCAGTGCAGGAGAGAGCTGAAAGACCTGTCAGAGGGCGGGCCGGACTCAGGGCGATGTATTCTCTTACAGTAGTGCTTCTGCTTTTAGTATGCGGACTGGGTACAGTGTTTCTGAACATTCTCCGGCTGCATTATGAGAAAACTCCGGAGAAGGTCTATACCGGCATAAATTATTCAATGGGCTTCCGTTCACTGCTTGATATGGGAGCAGGAGAATTTTTTGACAGCCAGGATACTCTGTCAAATATAGCTTTTGTCACGGTATTTGTCATGCTGACAGCAGTGATAGCAATTGCTGTTACGGGAGCGGTAAGTGCATTCAGAAGGAAATTCTCAAAAGCGGCAAAGCTCATGGGAATAGGTTTTGTATGTCCACTGATATCATACATTATCAGCTTTATTGATGCGATCTATATAAGGAGCACATATCTGGACGACGGCTTTTCCTCAGATAAATGTCACCTTGGAGCGGCACCGCTGATAATGATGATATTCTGTTCAGCAGCAGTATTCATCTCATTCCTTGCAGCAGACAGCATGGATAAGAAGAAGTGATCGAAAAACGGTCAGCAATAACAGCATACTTAACAAAAAATGCCTCTGTTCTATAACAGAGGCATTCTGAGTTTATCAGGCTCTTATTTCTTTATTGACCGAATCAAACTCCTCGGTCACTTCCTTTTCTGGAGCAGGAGTGAGCAGTGATACAGCGATTATGAATACAGTAGCAGTGATGAATGCAGGCAGGAGTTCATATATTGCGAATGCTCCGCCAAGCTTGCTGATACCGAATTTCCATGCGAAGACCATAACGGCTCCGGAAATGAGACCGGCGATAGCGCCGTACTTATTGGAGCGTTTCCAGAACAGTGCAGTCAGCATTACGGGGCCAAATGTGGCTCCGAAGCCTGCCCAGGCGAAAGATACGACTCTGAATACAGAGCTGTCCTTGTCCCATGCAAGGATAACACCGAGGATGGCGATAATAAGTAAAACTCCTCTTGCGACCATCATTGACTGTTTATCTGAGAGCTTTACTCCAAAAACTCCCTTGAGAATGTTTTCGGACATACTTGAAGAAGCTGCAAGGAGCTGAGAATCAGATGTAGACATAGTGCAGGCGAGGATACCGGCGAAAACAAGACCTGCAATAACAGCCAGTCCGGTATGGTGTTCGCTCATATACTGAGCCAGTTTGATGACCACTCTTTCAGAATCAGCAGCATCCAGCTGGTCTATCTTTCCGATAGCAGTGAGTTTATTTCCGATAAAGCCTATGAAAATAGCTATAGCCATAGAAATGACTACCCATACAGATGCGATGCGGCGGGAGGTCTTTATTTTATTTCTGTCCTCGATAGCCATGAAACGAAGGAGTATATGGGGCATACCGAAGTATCCCAGACCCCATGCAAGAAGTGAAGCGATAGTGAGTGCAGAATACTTATCTGAGCCGCCGGTCTCAGTATTGTGAATGTGTGAGAGGGAGAAGTAGCCGGAGATATCCTTGGCATTGTCAATTACATTATCGAAGCCGCCAGCTGAATTGATACCGAAAATAACAATGCTGATAAGAGCGAGTGTCATAACAATACTCTGTATCAGGTCAGTAAAGCTTGCGGCAAGGAATCCGCCGGTACAGGTATAAGCGATGATTATGACAGCACTTATTATCATAGCAGCGTGGTAGTCCCAGCCGAAAAGGGAACTGAAAAGTTTTCCGCAGGCTGAGAATCCGGATGCAGTATAGGGTACGAAGAAAATGAGGATTATCAATGCTGTTATCCCCATCAGGATCTTTTTGCTGTCACGGTAGCGATTAGAAATAAAATCAGGGATGGTGATAGCACTGCATTTCTGTGAGTAAACTCTGAGTCGTTTAGCGACTATAAGCCAGTTGAGATATGTACCTATCGCAAGGCCGATAGCCGTCCAGCCGGCTTCAGCACCGCCGGTGAGGTAAGCAACTCCGGGTAGACCCATCAGCAGCCAACTGCTCATATCAGAGGCTTCAGCGCTCATGGCAGTAACGATAGGGCCAAGTTTTCGGCCTCCCAGATAAAAGTCACCGACACTGGAATTCTTTTTTGAGAATACGGCGCCGATGACGACCATCATACCCATATAGGCGAGGATAGTGATCATAATAATGATGTCAGATGTGTTCATGTCATAACTCCTTTGTATTGTAATTGCAGCAATATAATATAATTATACCTGTTTACAGCGATCAAGTCAATGGCAGAACTTATAGATTTATAGGTGCTTTTTCATGCGCTTTACACAAAAAAACTGCCGCATTAAGCGGCAGTTGAAAGCTTATTATTCTATTGTGACCTTTTTCATTACCTGAGGAGTAATGGGCTTGTCTCTGAAATCTGTTTCTGCTGCAGCGATCTCGTCGACAACATCCATGCCCTCGACAACCTTACCGAAGGCAGCGTATTCGCCGTCAAGGTGGGGAGCGTCCTTATGCATGATGAAGAACTGAGAGCCAGCGGAATCCTTCATCATGGAGCGGGCCATTGAGATGACACCTCTTGTATGCTTGAGGTCGTTCTTTACACCGTTTGAAGCGAATTCACCCTTGATGTGCCAGCCGGGGCCGCCGGTACCTGTACCCTGAGGGCAGCCGCCCTGTATCATGAATCCGGGGATAACTCTGTGGAAGATAAGTCCGTCATAGAAGCCTGATCTTACCAGCTTTTCAAAGTTTTCGCAAGAGATAGGAGCAATATCGGGATAGAGCTCTATCTTTATTTTTTTTCCGTTTTCCATTTCGATTACAACCATAATGATTCCTCCGTTAATTGATTTCTATGTGTACGGACGTAGGCGGCTGTTTACCGCTTTCGTCAAGAAAACCGTATGGGTCTAAATAGCTTGGATGCTCACTTTCCCACATTTCGTCAAGCCTTGATTTGGTAGTAGCGGGAGTATCGTCAATAACTTCGTCGGCACCTGGGGTAGGATCTTCCTCCGTAGGCGGGACTGTCTCCTGAGGAGGCTGCGGTGTCTGTACCGGAGCTGCGGTCGGTGCAGCAGTCGTTACGTTCTCAGTCAGCAGACCAACTGGAGCAGACGATTTGCGGTTTTTCTCATTGGTTTCATTTATGCTTCTTGCACATGATCTTCCGGCAAGAAGGATCAGAATAGCGGCTATAACAGCGATCAGCAGCCCTAAAGCTCTTCTGCTTTCCATAAAAACACTCCTTCCGGGGCAAAGCTCCGATAGATTGATAGAGGCAGCACCGCATAAGACATCTGTGGACTGCGTATCTGATACACAAAACGTGACAGCAGTATTGCTTTAACTATTATACTTTTTTTTCGTTAACTTGTCAAGTAGGAGGAAGGCTGTATATATCCCATGGGATTGACAGGTTTCAGAGTTTTTTCAGTAAAAGGTTGCATTTTTACTGAGGGAGTGATATAATATTATGCGGAAAATATTAAGAAAGAAAGTGTTAACATGGACAGGATAGCATTTTTCAGAGATCTTGCTATCATAATCGTATCCGCAAAGATATGCGGACTTCTCGCACAAAAACTCAAGGCACCACAGGTAGTCGGTGAGATACTTGCCGGACTATTCATAGGCCCCGCTTGCTTTGGCATCGTCGGTAATTCAGATTATCTTTCACTGCTGGCTGAAATAGGTGTAGTTATGCTGATGTTTGGCGCAGGCCTTGAAACAGACCTGAAGGAGCTTATGAAGACCGGACCGAAAGCGCTGATAATCGCCTGTGTGGGAGTATTCGTGCCGCTGCTGGGAGGAACACTGCTGTACAGCTGTTTCTACGGTTTCCACAAGGTCGGGACTGACGAATTCTACAGGGCAGTATTTATAGGAACGATAATGACAGCCACATCAGTTGGAATAACGGTCCAGACTCTGAAAGAGTTGGGAAGACTGAAGGGGACTATAGGTACGCTTATAATGAGTTCAGCGATAATCGATGATATCATAGGAATTATCGTGCTCACATTTGTTATAGGCTTCAAGAATCCCGATTCAAAGCCTGTGGATGTGGTCATCCACACAGGATTATTCATAGTTTTCAGCTTCGGAGTTGGCTTCCTGACCTACTATATATTCAAGTTTATAGACAAAAGACATCCACATCAGAGAAGAATACCAATACTCGGACTTGCTCTGTGTATGTTCCTTGCCTTTGCGGCAGAGGAGTATTTCGGCATCGCTGATATCACAGGAGCATATGTTGCAGGACTTATCCTGTGCAGCCTTAAGGATTCTGAGTATATCGCCCGTAAGGTGGACATAAATTCCTACATGATATTTGGTCCTGTATTCTTTGCCAGCATAGGACTCAATACTACATTTGACGGCTTTACCGCAGAGCTGCTTATATTCTCACTGGGATTCGTACTTGTGGCTCTTCTTACAAAGATCATAGGCTGCGGACTTACAGCAAAGATAATGCGTTTTGGCTTTAAGGACAGCCTGAAAGTCGGTGTAGGAATGATGACGAGAGGCGAGGTTGCTCTTATAGTAGCCAAAAAGGGACTCTCTGTGGAAATGCTTGACCCTAAATATTTTGCATCTGTGATTCTGCTGATAATCGTGTCATCGATATTGACACCAATAATACTGAAACTCCTCTACAGGGGAGAAGCTCAGGAGGCAGAGCAGACAGCACCAGCCGTGCAGTAAGGCTGAGATGATTCCGGAGGAAAAATAATGAAATACGGTATAGTACTTGAAGGCGGAGCAATGCGTGGACTTTTTACAGCAGGTGTTACTGATGTGCTGATGGAGGAGGGGATAACCTTCGACGGTGCAGTAGGAGTTTCCGCCGGAGCAGCATTCGGATGTAACATAAAATCAAATCAGCCCGGCAGAGCAGTGCGGTATAATCTCCGTTTCTGCAATGACAAGCGCTATTGCAGCAAACGTTCACTGATAAAGACCGGAGACCTCTTCAATGCGGAATTCTGCTATCATACAGTTCCTGAGAAGCTTGATCTGTTTGATTTCAAGGCATATGAGACCTCAAAAATGGAGTTCTATATAGTCTGCACTGATGTTCTTACCGGCAAGCCGGTATATCACCGCAGTTCAAAAATGGACCGCAGCGGACTTGAGTGGCTGAGAGCTTCTGCTTCACTGCCTCTTGTATCGAGGATAGTTGAAGCCGACGGGAGAAAGCTCCTTGACGGAGGCATTTCCGACTCTATCCCGCTGAGATTCATGGAATCAGTAGGATATGAGAAAAATATAGTTGTACTGACTCAGCCAAGGGACTACCGCAAGAAAAAAACAGGTTCACTGCCGCTGGTCAGGGCTGCAATGCATAAGTATCCTGAACTTGTAAAGGCTGTGGCGCACAGGCACGAGATGTACAATTCAGAGCTGGAATACATCAGAAAGTCTGAAAGCGAGGGCAGGGCATTTGTCATTGCTCCGGAGGAGAAGCTGCCTGTCAAGCGTGTCGAGCATGACCCGGAGAAGCTTCTGGAGGCTTATCGCATGGGAAGGATGACAGTCAAAAAGCAGCTGCCGGAGATAAAGGCATTTCTTTGTATTGAATAATGGAAAAGGGCTTCCGCAGGGGAAGCCTTTTCACATATCTGTCACATTGTTTTCAGCTTCTGCTGATGTAAAGTGTTGACAGATGTGGTATAATAATTATATCTGTTTAATGATAAGGGAATTGTGAGGTAATAATAACTGATGAAAAACGGAATAGTCGAAACAGAAACAGTGAGACAGATAAAGCGCATAAGGGCTGATATCGACACAGGTCTTACCGCCGAGCAGGTGGCTCAGCGCAAAGAGGAGGGGATGGATAATAAGCCGGTAGAATCTCCGTCAAAGACAACAAAGGAGATAATCTCCGACAACGTATTCACCTATTTTAATCTGCTTTTTGCGGTACTCTCCGCCATGCTGATAGCGGTAGGTTCCTACAGAGACCTTACCTTTATGCCGATAATCATAGCCAATACGCTGATAGGAATAATCCAGGAGCTCCGCTCAAAAGCAGTGCTTGACAAGCTGACGATGCTCAATGCACCGGTGACCACTGTCATCCGTGACGGAAAAGAGATAACGGTGAAGTCAAAGGAGCTTGTCCTTGATGATATAGCAGTTTTCAGGGCAGGCAATCAGATAAGTGCAGACGCAGTAGTAGTCGGAGGTCATGTCTCCGTAAACGAGTCACTTCTTACAGGAGAATCTGACGAAATAACCAAGAAAAACGGAGATAAGCTCATGTCGGGAAGCTATATAGTATCAGGCTCCTGCAAGGCCAGACTTGAAAAAGTGGGCAGAGCCTCCTATATCTCACAGCTTACACTTCAGGCGAAAAAGACCAAAAAGGGCGAGCAGTCAGAGATGATACGCTCCCTTAACAGGATAGTAAAGTGCGCCGGAATAATCATCATCCCCATAGGAATATTTATGTTCATACAGCAGTATTCACTTAATGATGATATCAAATCGAGCATACAGTCAATGGTAGCTTCAATCATAGGAATGATACCTGAGGGACTTTTCCTCATAGCCAGTGCTACACTTGCGGTAAGTGCAATGAGACTTGCACTTGAGAAGGTGCTTGTCCACGATATGAAGTGCATAGAGGCTCTTGCGAGAGTAAATGTGCTCTGTGTAGATAAGACAGGAACCATAACCGAAAATACCATGGCAGTCACATCTGTTATACCTGTAGCAGGAGATATGTCTGAGAATGAGATAAACGGTCTTCTCAGTGATTTTGCCGCAGCTCAGGCGGCTGATAATGAGACGATGAGAGCGGTCAAGAATTATTTCAAGCGCCCTGCCGGAAAGCCTGCCGCAGGACACACCGGCTTCTCCTCCGAGTTCAAATACAGCAGTGTAACCTTCAATGACGGAGCATATGTGCTTGGAGCACCGGATTTCATACTTGGAGGAAATTATGCCCGCTACAGTGACACAATAGAGTCCAATGGAAGAAAGGGCTACAGAGTACTTGCCTTCGGACGGTATTTCGGACATCCGGACGGAAGAGCCCTCGAAAGCGATGTTGAGCCTATATGCTTTGTTATCCTTTCAAATCCGATAAGGAAGGACGCTCCGGACACATTCAGGTATTTTGCTGAGCAGGGAGTGGATATCAAGGTCATCTCCGGCGATAATCCGGTTACAGTATCAGAGGTTGCAAAGCAGGCAGGAATACGTCACGCTGCCGATTATATAGACGCTTCCACACTCACGACGGATGAGTCTATCAATGATGCAGTCATAAGATATACCGTTTTCGGAAGAGTTACTCCCGAGCAGAAGAGAAAGTTCATAAAGGCTCTTAAAAAGAACGGCAAGACGGTGGCAATGACCGGAGACGGAGTAAATGATGTACTTGCACTTAAGGATGCAGACTGCTCAGTAGCTATGGCCTCAGGAAGCGATGCGGCCTGTCAGGCGGCACAGCTTGTACTGCTTGAATCGGACTTTTCAAAAATGCCGGATGTAGTTCTTGAGGGCCGAAAGGTTGTCAACAATCTTGAGCGCTCCGGAAGCTTGTTCCTTGTAAAGAATATTTTCTCGCTGATACTCTCCATACTGACGATATGCGTAGGGATCAGCTATCCGCTCAAGCCCTCACAGATATCACTGATAAGTCTGTTCACAATAGGAATTCCGGCGCTTGTGCTCTCACAGATGCCGAATAAGGAGCTTATCAAGGGTAAATTCATTACAAACATCCTACTGAAGGCTCTGCCGGCGGGAATCACCGATACCATAATAGTTGCGGCCATGATGTACTTCGGAAACATCTTCGGAGTCAGCCAGACTGATATAGCAACGGCCTCAACGATACTCCTCAGTATAGTAGGACTGATGATAGTCTTTGAGATAAGCAAGCCGATGGACGTATATAAAATGGGACTTTGGATAATCTGTGCTGTGGGACTTGTATTCTGTATGGTATTTGTCAGCAGCTTCTTTGACATCACGAAGATGTCACCGAGATGTGTGCTGCTGTGTATCAATTTCTCAATAGTAGCCGAGCCATGCATGAGGTATCTCACACTGGGCATGAAGCAGGTACAGAAATTCTTCATCCGCACAGATGAAAGCAAAAAAGAAAATACTGCTGCATAACGTGGAAGCAGCAGGCATTATAAAAAAGAAAGGGCACACTTTAACAGTGTGCCCTTAGCGTTAAATATTACTTCTTTCCGAACAGAGAAAATCCTTTTTTCTCGTATGGCTCTGAGGAGATATCCAGTAGCTTGTATCCTGTTTTCTCCACGGTCTCACGGAGCATAGCTTCATCGAGAGCGTTTTCAGAGATTATCTCTGTTTCACCTTTAGAGTGAGAAGAATTTACTTTCTTGACCTTGAAGGCATTGCGTACAGCATCATTCATATGAGCCTCACACATACCGCACATCATTCCGTCAATTTTTAAAATAGTTTTTATCATTGCTTTTCCTGATCTCCTTTGTGTGAACGCTTATCCTTTTTCATTCCTTTTGAGATACAGCTGTTTGCAGCAGCGGCTGCCAGAACGGCTGAAACTGTGACCCAGAAATCGGTATTATTCAAAAGATCATTCATAATTAACCTCACGAACTCCTTCCGTCCGTAATGATCGATAATAAAGCCTAATAAAGGCTGATAAGTAGATTCTATATCTTTTGCGTGAGAAAATCAATGACGAAATTGTGAATTTTATGACATATCGATGAATAATCGTGAGTTTAGTCAAAGTCTGGCAATGATCAATAATGTGCGTTGTGCATATTGTACATTATTTAAGCTGGCACAAGTTTATAGATTAAATGAAGCCGGAGAATTTTTTGCGTCAAAATGTCCGAATGGAGTGTATAAAAGCGTATAGGAGTTGATAGTGTGTGCTAACTTTGGTATAATATACACGTTGTAGCGTTGAAAAACGTTATTATTTTTGAATATATGTTAGCGCAGTCTAACAGAAAGGATATGATAATCATGGCAAAGATCGCAGTTGTATTCTGGAGCGGCACAGGCAATACTGAGGCTATGGCAAACGCTGTAGCTGACGGAGCAAAGGAGAAGGGCGCAGAGGCAGTTCTTCTCGGAGCATCTGATATTTCAGCAGCTTCTGTTGGAGACTATGACGCATTCGCATTCGGCTGTCCTGCAATGGGAGCAGAGGTACTTGAAGAAGACGAGTTCCAGCCCATGTGGGATAGTATCAAGGGTTCACTCAGCGGAAAGAAGATCGTACTTTTCGGTTCCTACGGCTGGGGCGACGGTGAGTGGATG